>JBEGVB010000155.1:0-47968 GCA_041178545.1 Planctomycetota bacterium | reverse complement strand
GCCGTGGGAACCTGCGTCCAGTTGGTGCCATCCCAGGCCCACGTGTCGTCGAGGTGCTGTTCGTGGTTGAGGTGCACGGCACCCCCGTGCAGCACGACGGCACCACGGTCGGGGTCGTAGGCGATCGCGACGCGGTCGCGCGGCGGGGGCGCCGTGGCCGGGGTCGGGTGCAGCCATGTTGTCCAGTTCCACTCCCAGACCTGCACCGTGCCGAGGCCAGGGTCGACGGCCACCAGCACGGCCCGCTGCCGGGCAGCGTCCCAGACGACGCGGGAGGAGATGATGTTGGAAGGCTGCGCAGTTGCAGCGACCTGCAACCAGTCGTTGCCGTCCCAGTCCCAGAGGTCGAAGAGCTGCTGGTAGGACTCGCCTGCACCACCAAAGCCGCCGTAGCGGACGACGCGCTGGCGCACGGTGTCGAAGTACATGGAGTGCCACGCGCGCGCTGGCGGGGCAACCGCAGGGAAGCGCGGGATCCACGTGGTCCCATCCCACTCCCAGGTGTCGTTGAGGACGTCGGTCGAGCTGGTCCTGCCGCCGAAGAGCACCACGCGGTTGCGGACCGGGTCGAAGGCCATCGCCGCGCCGTAGCGCGCACTGGGTCCGGACGGCGGTGCCTCCTGCGTCCAGTCCGTGCCGTCGAATGTCCAGGTGTCCGCGGGAGACGTGGCGCCGCTGAACAGCACCAAGCTGCCGCGTGCGGCATCGAAGGTCCACGCGAAGTGTTCGCGGGAGCTCGGGCGTTGGGCGGTCGGGCAGTGGATCCAGTCCGGCACGCCCTGCGCAGGTGCCGCTCCCGCGGTCATGGACAGGAGGAGCAGGGCGCAGGTTCGGGAGCTGGAGTTCATGGTTCACCTCAGAGGGCCGAGCCCACCGTTGCTGCGTCCGCATTGCTGGTGACGAAACCGCGCACGTTGGCCAGCGGGTCGTGCACCATTGCCTGGCCGTAGAACCGAAGCCCGCGCAGCACGTTCTGGTTGGGGATCGTCATCGACCAGGTCGAGACCCCGCTGCCCGTCAGCAGCGGCACGGCCTCGAAGATCTCGGTGTAGAGCCAGCACCCGGGCATGAGGAACGAGCTCAGTTCCGCCGGCAGGAACAGGTGCCAGTACTGCGTGTTGTTCGTCCCCAGCATCAGGAACCAAGGCTTGTTGGCGGGCACGCCCGAGAGCTCGACTCCGAAGGACTCGGCGAGCCAGGGCATCGTGAGCGGCTGCAGCATGGGCGCGCCTGCACTGGAGGTGCAGCCCTGGCCAAAGGCCGCGACGTCGGCCGGGAACTGCAGGGTGTTGAGCATCCACAGCTCGTTGCGGGCGACCTGGCTGGTGCCCACGTAGGCCGCGCCGCCGAACACGAACACGCTCTTGCGGGCCGGCAGGTACGCGAGTTCGTGCATGGCGAGGCCCTCGGGCTCGTGCACCGTGGTGTCCTGCACCCAGTTGGTGCCGTTCCAGCACCAGGTGTCGTCGAGGCAGGCCGCACTGCCGACCACTGCGCCGCCGTAGATCACGGTCATGCCGCGGTTGGCGTCGAAGGCCGCTGCAGGGTCGACGCGCGGCGGGGGCACCGTGGCCGCAGGTCGCTGCAGCCATGCCGTGCCGTCCCATTCCCACGTGTCGCAGGCGAAGGTCGGCCATGCGAAGGAGATGAGCACCACGCGCTGGCGCACCGAGTCCCACACCATCTCGTGCCCCGACACGGCAGGTGGCAGCACGGCTGGCGTGAGCTGCGTCCATGCCGTGCCGTCCCACTGCCAGAAGTCACCGCGGGCGCCGCTGTCGCCCTCGCCGCCGAACAGCAGCGTCACCTGCCGCACCGGGTCGTACGCCATTGCGGCCGCGGCCCGCACGGGCGGCGCGGTGGCGGGCGTGCGCTGCAGCCATGCCGCGCCGTCCCATTCCCACGTGTCGTTGCGCTTGCCCAGCATGCCCATGCCGCCGAACAGCACCACGCGGTCGCGCGCGCTGTCGTAGGCCATGGCGTGCAGGCTGCGCGCCGCGGGCTTGGGCGACGGCAGCAGTTGCAGCCAGTCGGTCCCGTCGAAGGTCCACGTGTCGTCGCTGCCGACCGTGCCACCGCCGAAGAGCACGAGCTTCGACCGCAGCGTGTCGGTGGCCCAGTCGAAGGACCAGCGCGCAGAGGGCTCGTGCGGGGTCGGGTTCCAGTGCCAGTCCGGGGAGCCCTGGGCGCTGGCGACGGAAGCGAGGCCAGCGAGCACAGCGAACGCGACGCCGAGGGAGGTGCGGTTCATGGGACCCACGGTAGGAGCCCCCCCTCGTGACGGGCATGGGGCGCTGTGCGTGCTACGCACGGACCAGGTGCGCAGGGCCACGCGGGCCAAGGGCAGAACGCCGCCGTCCCGCCGTGGACCTCGCGATCCACTCGGCCCCTTGCTCCCTGCGGCATGCGGTTGGGACCGCACGCCCACGGGAGGGAGCCGGTGGAGGAGGAAGTTGGACTAGAACCGCACTCCAATCGTGGTCCACGTGCCGGGCAGGTCGAAGCGCGCCACACGGGCGGGAGTCACTGCAATGAGCTGGTTGTTGCGGCTGGCAGGAGCCACATTCTTTTCCATGCCCGCTGGCATGAGAGGGGGCAAGGCGGTCCAGCAGGATCCGTCGTGGCGTGCCACGTTGCAGGAAGTGGAGTCCGCCACTGCGAATCGACCAGCGACGACGAAGTTCGTGGACTGAGGGCCTTGGCCGTCGGGGCCCCGCTTGCGAGTCGTGTTCACGATGCCGCGCGGCGCCGAGATCGGGTCGCCGCCAGCGGCAGGGAGCCAGCTCGCTACGCACTGCGCATGCAGTTCGCTACCGAGCAGCAGGGCTGCGAGGGCAGCAAAGGCGTGGATGCAACCAAGGACACGGGACGGAACGTTTGCATGACCACTCTCCTGGGGCCGCATGGGAACGGCCCAGCTGGCATGAAGGCGATGGTATCGAGCACATCGTGCACAGTGAAATGTCTGGCACCCCTCGCACGATTCCACGCGACCAGACAACACACTGCGGCGCAATCAGGCCGCAAGCGGTCCATCCTCCTGCGATTCCGAACGGTCTCGTGCGGTCAGAGGCTCCTGCCGATGGTGAACGCGACCACCTGCGATGCGGAGAGCCCGTCGAAGTCCCCGTTCGGGCCCGTGGTCAGCTGCAGGACCTGGTCCAGCACACGCACGCCCACCAACGTGGGATTCATGGGCACCGTGATCGCATGGCCACTGAACGAGGAGGTCGCAACGCCAAAGCTCGAGACCACGACGGGATCCACGAGCAGGTTGCAAGGCCCTCCACCGTTTGGCAGCAGCACCTGCAACGGCACGCTGGTGAAGAGGAAGCCTTGGACGGCAACCATCAGGCCTCCCGGCCTGCATCCATTCGTGAAAACAGTGAAGGTCTGGCCGATGAAGGGGATCCCGAGGATGCCGGAGTCGAGGGGCGTCGGGTTGCTCGCCGAGCCGCAGTTGCCGCCAATGGTGAAACTGCTCGGCGGGCAACTCACGGCGAGTTGCGCGACGCCGGCTCTCATGCCGCTCTCGCTCGCGACCCGTGCCATGCCACCCACCAGGAGGTCGCCGTCCCGCTCGAAGACGAGCGAACATGGTTCGGCACCCAACAACTCGATGGGGTGCGGCTCGCTCACGTTGCCGTTCTCGATGCGTGCGAGGGAACCGGTGAGCGTCAAGGGTGAAGCACCCAGCCTCTGCAAGGCTCCTCGATACAGGACGAACGTCACGCCATTGAAGGAACGTACGGCCTCGATGCTCGTCGCACGGAGTGCTCCCGACGAGAGGGGAATGATCGACGTCAAGTTGATCAGGTCGAGGTTCTCGAAGGTCGGGTCCGTCGGTGACGGATAGGCCACCACCGCACCCGAGGGGAAGCTGCCGAGCGCCCTGACGGCAGGAACCCCGGGGGCCGATGCCCCGGATCGTGTCAGGACATCCCAGGTTGCGTTGCTCAGCCGATACCGCGCCACATTGTTCGCCACGACATTGGTCGGGCCCACGGTGGTGAACGTGCCACCGATGATGATGAAGCCATCGAAGAGCGCGAGGTGGTCGACAACCGGGTTGCCGGCGTTGCCGTCAAGGCCGCCGGGGAGGGCAGCCCACGTGTTGCCCGCGAAGTTGAACTGCGCGATGCCTCGTGCGGCAACACCACCCGCAGTCGTGAACGCACCACCTGCGAGCAACCCGTTGCTCACTGTCTGGAGAGCATGCACGGGACCATCCATGCCACTGGCGAGGGGCTGCCACGAAGTGCCGTTCCAGAGGGCAATCCGGTCCGCCACGCCGCCGGTCGCCACCGCGAAGTCGCCGCCCACGTAGAGCGTGTTGCCCGCGACAACCATGGCGCGCACCGTCCCCACGCCGCCCGTCACGCCGCCGCCCAGCGGCTGCCAGTTGCCCGGTCCACCGATGGCGATGCCGTTCACGGTGGTGCCATCGACCTGCTGGAAGTCGCCGGCAATCACCGTCTGACCCGCCAGATCCGCCACCGCAAGCACGTTGCCGACGATCCCCGCGCCCCGGATCCTGGTCCCGTCTGCGCGCTGGAGTGCCGGCCGGGACGCGGGCGTCGGGGTCGCGGAACCGTCGAGACCTGCAATCAACTGGCTGCCCTGCAGGGCGATGCAGGTGATGTTGGCCGGACTGGTGGCGAAGAGCTGGGTCCAGCCAGAGCCGTTCCATCGGAGCACGTCACCGCCAGTTCCCGCGTTGCACTCGAAACCCGTGGTGCCACTGCCGCGCACGAAAAGCCGCACCAAGGACCCGGCCGGCGTTGGCGGCAGGCCGTCCATGGGCAGCCAAGAGGAGGAGACCAGCGCGGGCAAGCGGGCGACGCCTTGCGCAGCGACCCCGCCGATGGACGTGAACCGGCCACCGGCAAACAACAGGGTGTTGTTGAGGGTGGCGGCGGTACGGACCCCGAGGCTGTCGACGGTGCCGTTCGGGTTGCCGAGGGCCGACCAAGCCGTCCCGTTCCACGACGCAAGGTTGCTGGCAGACACGCCGCCCATGACGGAGAAGGTCCCACCTGCCACCAGGTTGCCGTTGAACAAGGCCAGGGCTCTCACGTCCGCCGAACCGTTGGAGAGCGGACCGACCGCCGACCATGCGGTGCCGTTCCACTTCGAGATGCCGCGCACCGTCACGCCTGCCTGCCCAGGGAAGCCAATGGTCGTGTGGGAACCCCCGACGTAGAGCTCGTTCTGGAAGACCGCCACGCTCTTCATGTTCTGGAACGCGGGAGACGTGGGCACCGTGCCGAACACCACCCATGCGCTGCCGTTCCAACGCGCAACGGTGAACCGGCCCACGGCGACGAGTTCACCGTTGAAGATCGTGAGGGACTCGACGCGATCGGGTGTGGCCGCGGGCAGGAGGGGCAGGGTGTTCCAGTTCGTGCCGTCGAAGAACGCCACGTTGCAGTCCGGGGAGTTGGCCACGCAGAATCGTCCGCCGATCGTGAAGCTGGTGGGCAGCGGCCCGGCGCCGTCAGGGTCCCAGTTGAGCGTCGCATTCACGACGCCGCGCGGGTCCGGGAGCGGGTCTCCTCCCGTGGTCGGCGTCCAGGTCCCACCGCACTGTGACCGTGCGGAAGGTGCGAGGACGAGCACCGCACTGAGACCAAGGGAAGCGAGGACGATGCGTGGCGTGGCATGGCGCATGGAGTGGCTCCAGAGCCGCCCTTCCTCGAACGGCTCGCAGTGGTTGCGCCGGATGCTAGCGACCGGTCCTGAGCGGCAGCAAATTTGCCGTTGCGGCGGACCGGAGATGCGGGCCACCCTGCACCAGGCGCAGGGCGGCCCGGGCCCTCACTTCCGGAAGCGGAAGTCCGCTTCCCGCGTCGCGGGCCCGAACACGAAGCCCGAAGCGGTGAGCGTCACTCGAACCGTGCGCTCCTGGTTGGCGTAGGTCGTCGGCGTGGCCCAGTTGAACTGGTAGTTGCCGTCGCCGAGGTACTGCAGGCCGCTTGCGCCCGAGTAGACCTCGATCTCGTCACCGACGCCCGAGCCGGTGGAGGTCAGGAAGGTCACCACCGAGACCGTGAGCCCGGGGACCTGGATGCCAGCGCCCGCCGTGTTGGTGATGCGCCACTTGAGCGGGACCGTGCGGCCAGCGCGGGCCGTGTTCACGAGCGGCCGGTTGTCGACGGGCTGGAAGAACCCGAGGACGTTGACCATCGTCGGGTCGAACACGTCGTTCACGGTGATCGTGACCGTCGTGGTCCCCGAGTCGAGCGAACCGTCATTGGCCTTGTAGGTGAAGGTGTCGACGCCGAACCAGTTGGCATTGGGCGTGTAGCTGAACGAACCGTCGCTGTTGAGGGTCAAGGATCCGTTTGCCGGGCCGGTGACCAGCGTGGCCGTGAGCACGTCGCTCTCCGCGTCCGTGTCGTTGGAGAGGACGCCGAGGGGCAGCACACCGAGCGCGGGCGGGGCCGAGCCGGCGTTGAGGGTGGTGTCCTCGTCCATGGAGTAGGTGTCATTGGTGCCCACGGGCGCCGTGTTGAGGCTCAGGTTGCGCACCACGGACTCGGTCCCGGTCTCTGCCGGGGCCGCACTCGCCTCGAACATGCTGAGGGCGATCGCGACCGAGCTGCCGAGTGGGGCAAGGCCGGGGTTCGCGCCACGGCTGCCAAGGGCGCCGTACTCGCTGAAGACCTGGTTGAGGTCGATGAAAACCTTCCAGACACCCGTGGCCGGGTTGGTGCCGCGCACGCCGGGCGCGCCAAACGTGCCCCAGTCTCCCGTGCTCGTGGCGACGTAGTCGGTGCCGGACTGGTTGCGGATCGCAAGGTCGGAGAGGCCGGAGCCGGGCAGGAAGAAGCTCCACTTGGAATCGCCTGTGGAGGCGTCGAAGTCGAAGCTCGAGTTGCCCGTCGTCGAGGTGGATGCCGCGGGGAAGAAGCTGTCGTTGCCCGAGTCGAGCAACAGCACCGGCGTTCCCAACGTGCTCGCGTTGTTGCGGATGCCGACCGCGAGGATCTTGTGGCCTGCCGTGAAGCCCGACGTCGTGCCGGGGATCGGGTTGGACGGGTTGTAGAGGAACACGGCCGTGTAGACCTGGTAGTCGTTGGCGAGTCCTCCGTTGGCGTAGACGCCGGTGGAGACCGAGCTGCCGCGGTCGGTCCAGCCGTTCCAGGTGGAGCCACCGATGTCTTGCGCATGCACGGCGGCAGAGGAGGCAATGCAGAGAGCGAGCGCCGTGGAAACGAGGCCGCGGGCCGCGCTTGGGGAGGTGTTGGAGACCATCGAACTCACTCGGCGAGCGCCGAGCCGGGGGGAGGGAAGGGGGGATGGCGCGAGAAACGAAGTGACCTCATTCCCGCGCCGACGGGGGAACCTACCCCAGAAAACGAGAGCGTGGGGAATGTGGCAGGTGCGCTGGACCGAGCGTCTCGCCATGCGCTCCAGGGGATGCGGGCGGGTCGCCTCCGTGCCACCGTCGTCGTCAAGGCGCACCACTCGACGAGAAGCGGTGACCCGACTGGTTGGCGCAGGGTGGAAGAAATCGGGGCAGCGCACTGCGTGCACCGCCCCGTTGGGATCTCTGCCGCAGGGCGGCCCGGCTCACCCACCCATCACTTCTTGAAGGCGAACAGCGCCGTCAGGGTCGTGGGATTGACCGTGTAAC
This sequence comes from Planctomycetota bacterium, assembly GCA_041178545.1. Taxonomy (GTDB): domain Bacteria; phylum Planctomycetota; class UBA1135; order UBA1135; family UBA2386; genus JBEATZ01. The sequence goes on along the minus strand of JBEGVB010000155.1, from coordinate 40,329 downwards.
CCGAAGCACTCAGCACCACGTCGAGCGCACGCGAAGAGTTGGCCCAAGCCTTCAGCGTCTGCCAGTTGTACTGGTAGTAACCGTCGCCGAGGTACATCAGGCCGGTGGAGCCCGGCGCGTACAGCTCGATCTCGTCTGCACCCGACGGCGTGCTGCCAAGTGGGTACAGGTAGGCCGTGAGCGTGAGATTGGGGACCTGCACACCCATGCCTGCACCGTCGGTCACCCGGAACTTGAGCGGGATCACGCGACCTGCCTTGGCTGCATTCAGCGTCGGAGGCATGTCGACCGGCTGTCCGAAGCCGTAGAGGGACACCGGGACCGGCGGCGGGTCGTTCTCGATCCGTGAACGACCGAAGTAGAGGCCTTGGCCGAGGGTCGATGCCACTGCAGGGTTGATGACGCGGAACAGCATGGAATCGACGGCCTGCTTGCGCGGGGTCCCGGCGACGATCTGTTCGTAGAAGTAGTAGTACGACTCCCAGGTCGACCCGGTGTGGATGAGCGTGCCGTCGAGGTAGACCTTGAGCACGTCATTGCCGAACACGTCGGCTCCTACCGTGGAGACACCGTCGACGAAGTCGATGGTGACCGTGAGTTCGTGCTGGGCGGTGTACGACAAGCCAGTCGCAATGGTCGTCGGACCGGCGGGGAACGTGCCATTGGCGAGCAGGTCGTAGACCTTGAGGTCGAAACCCGTGGAGCCGTTGTCCTCGATGCGGATCCAGCCCATTCTCACCGTCGACTGCCTTGCCGTGGGTGACATGGTCACGAACAACCCGGGCTGAGCCGCACCCGTTGCCGAACGGAAGGTGCACCGGTACCAGAACGCGTCGTTGGAAGCGTAGGCGCCGGACATTGGCGGGCTCACTGGCGCGCATCCGTTGGTGCCGCGGTCGTTCCACAGCGCACTGCCGGTCTCGCCTGCGACCTGTGCAGCCGAGGGAGAGCAAACCTGCGCAGAATAGCCATTGTTGGTGACCGCGTTGGACAGCCGGAACACCTTGTTGCCGCTGCCGTCAAGGACGATGCCTTGGTCGTAGGTTCCCACCGTGGTGCACGCGGTGAAGGCATCGCGCACCGTCCACCCGAACTGCCCGTCGATGGAGCCGAGGGAGAAGGAGGAGAAGTCGCCTTGTGCGGCCGCGGTCGCGGCGAGCAGGACGACGGAAACAGGGAATCGAGACAGGTTCATGGGATCCTCACGGAACAGGGGAAGAAGTCGACACACGCCTGCCACACGGCACGTTCGTGCGCACGTCACACCCTGTCTCTACGGGCCTTCGCTGTGCGGCAACTTGGGCTGAACGGCGGAGTGCAGCGCGCGTGCTCCTACACGTGTGGGGACTGAGCCCGTTCGAGCTTGATGCGCCACCCGCTCGTGTGGCACTCATTCCCGGAGTGCGCCCAGTTCCTGTGCAGCAAAGAGCCGCATCGCGAACACTCTCCCGGGTCGAGGACCATGCAGTACCAAGACCGCCCGGGAAACCTGCTGTCGGGTGCGCGATGACAGCCAATGGCCCGCCAAGTCGTCCGTTGCCGGCGCGAGGTGAGATCGCGGAGGGAATCCGCAGGAATCACCTCGAAACAGACACTTGCTGGTCGCCAACCGCGTCGAGCGCTACGCACTGAGCCCGGGCAACCCACGCGCAACGGGGGTGACGACCGGTACTTCACCGGGGCGCCCGTACCGACTCCTGCACGAGGACCACCCCGTTGGGCTGGACACGTCGAGCCGTCCCAGCGACGCCGACGGCTCAGCGACGGAAGTGGAACTTCGCCCGCAGGTCGCCGTTGGCAGCGGAGGCGAAGGAGTGGTGCACGGCCTCGAAGGACAGCGTCAGCAGTTGCAGCGAGTTCGCCCAGTCCTTCGAGGTGGCCCAGTTCAGTTGGTAGTAGCCATTGCCCGTGTAGACCAGGCCGCAGTCGCCGGCGGAGTCGAACTCGACCGATGGAGAACCCGGTGCACTGCCCGCGCTGGCGGAAAGGGTCCCGCTGACGAGCAGCTCCGGCAGGTACACGCCGTTCTGACTGGCATCGGTGATGCGGAACCGGATCGGGACGATCCGGCCTGCCTTGGCGGTGTTGAGGATGCCACTGGACTCCTCATGGACACTCGTGCCGACGACCTGCACGCAGAGCGGACGCACCACAGCGAGGCGGACGACGGCGGGAGCCGACTGCAGCTTGCCGTCGTGGACCGCGTAGGTGAACGAGTCGGGACCGAAGTGGCCGGCTGCAGGAAGGTAGGTGAACGAGCCGTCTGCCTGCAGCGAGAGCGTGCCGTGCGCAGGAGCTTGGACGACGCTGGCGACCAGGTTGCGACGCCATGCATCCCCGTCGTTGGCGAGCACGCCAATGGCGGCACTGACCTCGAGCGCGGTGCCTGCAGGGGTGCTGAAACTGTCCTGGACGGCAACAGGAGCCATGCCGACCGTGGGCGCAGGAGAACCGACCTGCCCAGGGCCCTCCGCGCGAAGGTGCCCATGGAGGCAGAGGGTCCCGAGGAGGAGGAACGAGGCGACAGGAATGCGGGGAGTGGGGAGGATCATCGGTTGCGCTCCCAGGGGGGTGGGCGTGAGGCGCACAGGTGCATGCGGCGCAGGATCACTGCGTGCAGGCTGTGGACAACCTAGCACGGGCCCCACCACCACCCTTGCAGGCCGTCTCCGACCGGGACTCGCGCACCAACCGCCTCGGAGCCGAGGGGCGCGCATGGTCTGCCAACCCGCCCATCGCATCGTCACTCCGCAACTGCTGCCGTGCAGCGATCGCGGAGTTGCCGGGTGGGTTCACTTGCCGACGGAAGGCCAGGCAACCAGGTCGAAGGCGCGCACCGGCAGTGCAGCCGCCGGGCGCATGCCCGGGTCCGCGAGTTCGTAGACGACCATGAGTCCGTCGCGCGGCGCACCGTCGAAGGAACCGACGAGGAGGTCGGCGACGCGCCACTCCTTGGCATCGCGCAACGGGACCGTTGCAACGGGCTTGCGGTCGCCGACGAGGCCGCCCGCCTGGTCGTCGAGGATGCCGGAGACGAGCGAGAAGATGCGGTCGAGGTCGAAGAGCGGGTTGGGGTCCTCGAACAACAGCCTGCGCAGGAGCTTGCGACCGCTCGACGAGTCGAGGGTGGGACCGTTCCCATCGGTCGCGTACAGCTCGAGCGACTTGCCGTCGGTGCCGAGCAGCGCGAGGTCCTTGCGACCCGTGCCGAGGAAACCACCGCGCACACCGAGCCGCGCCTTGGAGACGATGTCGGTGAACTTCTGCACCAACTCCTGCTGCTTGCCGAGCAAGGAGAGGATCGGCGGGATGCGGAGGGTCACGGTGCGGCGCCACGCCGGCGTGCCCGCAAACGCGCCGTTCTCGCTCCGGTAGCCGACGGCGCGGATGTCGATGTCGATGGACTGGACGAGCCCGAGGATCAGCGAGGCCACGCCCGGCAACTGGACCTGGAAGGCAAGCAGGTCGGCCTTTGCGTCGTCGTCGAGGTCCAGCACCAGCATGGCGCTCACGTCGTCGGCCACGGCCTGGGTGCGCGCCTTCTGGAACTGGGGGCCCTCCTTGCTGCTGAGGAAGGTCCAGACCTTGCGGCGGTGGGCGACGACGAAGTCGGGGATGCCGTCGCCGTCGATGTCGCCGCGCTGCAGCAACTGGCGGTCGCCGAGCACCACGGTCTCGCCCGGCGCAACCGTGGCCTTGGGCGTGCTGTCCTCGAACTGGTCGATGTCGACCTCGACGGGTTCACGGAAGGTGCCGTCCTCGGCCTGCAGGTGGAACGCGCGGCGGGAGCGCTCGCGGGTCAGCAGGTCGGGCCTGCCGTCGCCGTTGAGGTCCGAAGTCTGGACCTGCGGGACCACGACCTCGCCCTGCAGCTCGGGGTCGCTGCCGGCACCGCGCTCCCCCACGCGCGCCTGGGCGCGCACCGGGAGCAGCGCCATGGACCGGAACTGCACCGTTCCGTCGGCTGCAGGTGCCTCCTGCAGGTAGGGCTGAACCCCCTGCAGGGTGGGCAGCAACACGTCCATGCGTCCGTCGGAGTTGAGGTCCTGCACGAACGAGGAGACGCGCGGACGGTCGACACGGATCTGGTTGCGTGCCCGGCGCACGAGCGGCTGCCCGTCCGCGGGCGCGACGACGTCCTCTGCAGGCCAGCGGACCCACGACGTCCCCGAGGTGTCGCACACCACGAGTTCCACGCCGGGCTCGGGGTGGATGTCGGCGACGGCAAGCAGCGTGTGGGTGGGGTCCCGCAGCGTCGCCCCACCGCGGCGCACGAGTGCGCCCTTCGCGTCCAGGCCGTGGCGCAGGACGACTCCGTCCCCGCCGACGAGCAACAACTCGACCCGGCCGTCGCCGTCCGTGTCGGCAACGAGCGTGGCAACCACCGCACCCTCGGGCTGGAGCGTGGCAAGGGGGCCCTGCGCCGTCGTGGCGCCCACGCCGAGGGCCATCGCGGACGCAGTCGCGAGAAGGGCAACGGCACGCATCAGCGCATCCTCACGAACTGCACCTCGGAACCATTGCCCACGAGGACCTCGCGGTCCGTCGGGTCCAGCAACACGGGCCGCGCCCGGTCGGCCACGGGCATGCGCTTGCGCACACTGCCGAGGCGCACCTTGGCTCCGTCCGGCTCGAACGGCTGCAGCACGAGGGTGTCCCCCTCCCGGTGCAGGAGCGCCGGCAACTCGCCGCCCGAGGCCGGCAACACCTGCAGGAAGGCCCCGCCGCCGCGCTCGGACTTGGTGGGGAGCCGCAGCACTTGGTTGAGCAGAGCCGGGGTGACGAACCGCTCGCCCGTGCCGCGGAACACGTTCACCTGCACCTCCAGCGCAACGTCGCCGCCGCCCGTGAGGGCGCGCAGCGCGTCGATGCGAAGGGTGCAGGCCACGAGGTCGAGCGTGCCGTCGCCGTCGACGTCCACCAGTTGGGGTGGACGCGCGAGGGTCTGGGTGCGCAGGCGGCTGTCGGGCCGGGTCGGCCAGGTGCCGTCGGGCCTCGTGCGGTAGAGGTCCATGCGGACCTCGATCTCGTCGTTGCGGCTGGCGGAGGAACTCAGCAGCAGGTCGAGCCTGCGGTCGCCGTCCACGTCGACCAACTGCACGTCGAAGGACGGGTCGAACAGCGCCAGCCGGTCCTGGGGAACCGGCAAGTCGCGGTGGAACGACTCTGCACGGCCGTCGAGGGGCAGGGCATGCAACCGGTGGTTGCGGACCGCCACCAGTTCGGCAACGCCATCGCCCTCGAGGTCCAGCACCTGGGGCTCGGGCGATCGCGTGAGCACGGCCACCAGCGGGGTGGTGGCGCGCTTGCGCTCTGCAGCACCCTCGTCACCCTCATCGGCCTCGAACTGGACGCGCAGCGAGTCACCGTTCATGGTGGCTGCGCCGTTCGTTGCGCTCGCGATCGGGCTCACCCATGCCGGCAACCGCAGCACCGACCGGCGCGCGGCATCGCCGCCGGCGGGGTTCGCGACCAGCAGGGCGCCGTCGGGCTCGGGCAGCAGGAGGTCCTCGCTGCCGTTGCCGTCGAGGTCGACGCGCGCTGCGCCGAGGGGCAGCACCGCTTCGCGCTCCGCGGCGGGCCAGACGATCGCGTGCGAGAACAGCACCGTGTACTCGCTCGCGCCCGACTCGCCGCGCGTGACGGCAACGGCACGCTCGGACGTGAAGAGCACCAGCTCGCGCCCCTTGGCAGGGGCGACGTCGGCGAAGGTGAACGCCACCACGTCGGCCTCGACGGGGTAGGGCGGGAGGGAGGCTTCGTTGGCGAAGGCAGGCTCCCCTGCCTGCTGCAGGTGCACCTGGATCGCACGCCGCCGCGGGTCGGACTGGCGCACGGCGAGGACCAGGTCCTTGCGACCGTCGCCATCGACGTCGGTGTGGAGGTGTCCGGTGCATGCAGTGCCCTTGGGCAGCTGCAGCGTGGTGACGCGCGGTGCGTCCTGCGCGACCAGAGGCAGTGCGAGCAGCACCGCGCCGAGGAGCCGCGCCGACCTCATCGGTCGACCTCGAGGAGCTGGTCGGCGTCGCCGCCGCCGAAGGTCACCAGCCACAGCAGCCGGAAGCGCCAGGCTGCAGCCGTGCTCTCGTAGCCGAGCAGGCCGAACACGACCGACCAGTCCGTCTTGCCCCGGTCCGACGTGTAGTCGAACAGGACCGGCACGTTGATTTCACGCAGCGTGGCTGCGCGCGTGGAGAGTGCGACCGTGCGCGTCTCGCGCTGTCCCGCGCGCACGTACTCGAGGGCCAGCGACTCCCTGGCAGGGTCGCGCAGCGCGTCCAGCAGGACCTGCGGGTGCACGACGGGCTTGCCGTCGACGCCGGTCAGCAGGTCGCCGAACCGGATGCCGTCCTGGCGCCAGGGACTGGAGCGGGACAGGCCGATCACCACGACGCCCGCACCCGGGCCCATGCCCGCGGCACGCGCCTCGACCTCGGTGGCCGTGCGGAACACGATGCCGACGCGCTCCTCCTCGCGGAACCGCTCGCCCTGCGTCCGCGCCACAGGCCGCAGCCGGGGCACCAGCACGAGTTCGGCCTCTGCCTCGCGACCAGCGCGGTCGACGACCAGCACGACATGGGTCCCCGGCGGGTTGGCGATCTCCACCTGCCGCCACTCGCTAGGGCGCTGCAACGGCTGCGCTGGCTGCTCCCCCACCCTCACCTCCAGCAGCACGTCGTCGACGAGCAGCCCAGCGGACTCGGCAGGCGAGTTCTCGACCACCTCGACCACGCGCAGGGAGACGGGCGCGTCGAGCTTTGCCGCCAGGGTGTCGCGCGCGTCGTCGACGCGCAGGCCCGAGAACGTGCCGAGCGGCAGCTGCGTGCGCTGGGCCTCGTCCTTCGGCTCCTCGCGCAGGTCGAGCGGCTCCTCCATGTCGGTGAGCGGCGGAGGCTCCTTGGGCAGGCGTGCGGCAGAGCATGCGCCCAGCAGGAGGGCGAGCGGGACCAGGATCCAGCGGGTCGTGAGGGTGGTCATGGACGTCGACTCGTCAGGAGATGCGCAGGCGGGAGAGGGCGAGGCCGGAGGCGAGGAGAGCGAGGGCGGTCCAGCCGACCGGCGCCCAGACCGCGAGGTCGGCAAACTGCCAGTTGGCGTCGGCAGCACCGCGGGCGATGGAGGCGAAGTAGCCGACGGCAGAGTCGTCGCGGAGGCCGACCGGCAGGTGGCTGGAGAGCAGCCAACCGGTGGACCCCCGTGCATGGCCGCGTGCCGACTCGAGGCCGAGCAGCAGCACGAGTGAGAGCATCAGCGCGCGTGCCGGGCGCTTCGACAGGGTCGAGACCATGAGGCCGACGGCAGCGGTGGCCACGACGGGCAGCAGCAGGTTGCCCAGGGCATCGAGCATGACCGGCGCGACGTCGCGCGCGTCGGCAAGCACCTGCCGGTCCCCGTGCTTGCTCACGTCCTCCAGGTCGCGGAAGCCGAAGGCGAGTGCACTGGCGCCCACGACCGATGCCGAAGTTGCGGCCCAGCCGACCACGGCCGTGGTGGCGAGTGCGAGGAACTTGCCCAGCAGGACGTGCACGCGCCGCAGCGGACGCAACAGCGTGTTGCGCAGGGTGTCGCCCGAGTAGTCCGCTGCCATCGACTGGCTCGCGAGCCAGAGGATGCAGAGGGCGAGCAACGGCACGGCGGACTGCAGTGCGTGTGCGGTTGCGAGGTGGCCGCTGCCCTCGTCGGCACTGAAGAGCTCGCCGCGCCGGACCCGGTCGGAGGTCGCGAGCACGCGGCCGTGGTAGTCGAGCACGCTCCATGCCCCGACGATGCAGGGCAGGAGCAGCAGCGCACTGCTGCGCTGCAGCCCGAGCACGCGCAGCTCGTGGAGCCATGCGCGCAGCAAGGGCCTGCGCGCGCTGCCGCGCCGCGGCTGCAAGGCGGCAGCGGGACCGGCCGTGGACGCGACCTCCGCGTGCTGCTGGCTCTGCAAGGTGCTGGCGCGCAGGTAGATGGTCTCCAGCGAGATCGACTCCGGTGCGAAGGAGTCAACCTCGCCCACCTGCTGCAGGGCGCGCAGCACGGCAGCAGGTCGCCGCGCGCCGAGGTCGACGTGCAGGGCATGGTCGTCGCGCACCGGAGCGAGCCCGTCCTCGCGCAGGAACCGCTCCAGCACCTCGAGCGAGGTGCCCGTCACCACATGCCGTGCCGCCAGCTGGCCGCGCAGGTGGGCGAGGTCACCCTCCACCACCATGGCCCCCTCGCGCAGCACCCCGATGCGGTTGCAGAGCCCGTCGAGTTCGGCAAGCTGGTGGCTCGACACGAGGACGGCAGTCCCCTCGTCGCGCGTGAGGTGCACCAGCAGGCGGCGCAGGTCCGCAATGCCCTCGGGGTCGAGGCCGCCGGTCGGCTCGTCCAGCAGGAGCAGCCGCGGCATGCCGAGCAGGGCCTGCGCGATCCCGAGGCGCTGCCGCATGCCGAGGGAGAAGGTGCCGACGCGGCGGTCGCGCGCGGCACGCAGCCCCGTCAGCTCCAGCACGCGGTCCCCTTCCGCCACCGCCTCGCGGCGCGACATGCCCTGCAGCTGTGCCAGCACCCGCAGGTTCTCGCTGGCCGTGGCCTGCAGGTGGAACCCTGGCCGCTCGATCAGCGCGCCGGCCTGGGCGCGCGCCGCAACCGGGTCCGTCAGCGCGTCGATGCCGAAGATGCGCACGCTGCCGCGCTGCGGCCGCAGCAGCCCCAGCGCGAGCCGCATCACGGTGGTCTTGCCGGCCCCGTTGTGGCCGAGGAACCCGTAGCAGTCCCCGGGCTGCAGCTGCAGGGAGACGCCGCGGATCGAAGCGCCCTTGCCGTAGGCGAACTCGAGGTCTCGGAGGCTCAGTGCAGCGGTCACGGGCTGCACACTGTCGCGGCCCATGGTGCAAGGTCAAGCAGCCGTTGGACCACCGTGGGTACCTGACGGGTCATGCCTCGCGTTGCACCTGTTGCCACTTGGCGGCCAGGTATGCGCCGAAGGGCTGTCCGGCGACGGACTCGCGGTCGACCTTGCCTCCATGGCCCTTCTGGTCGTGGAAGAGGCTGTAGTCCCTGTCGCCGAGGACCGGGATCCGCGCCTCGTGGGCCGGGTAGGAGAAGAACACTGCGCTGAGGCGCTCGCGGCCGTCGGACACCACACGATGCAACGGCGAGACGTAGCGACCGCCAGTGCAGAGCGAGCCGTAGTCGCCGCAGTTCACCACCAGCGCGCCGGGAACGGCCGGCACGTCGTGCCATGAACCCTCGTGGCTGAACTGCAGACCGGTGACCCCCTCCTGTTGCACGATGAGCGTGAGGAGGCCCCAGTCGGTGTGGGGACTGGAGCCGATACGGTCCGTGCGGTGCGGGTGGCGCCCGTCCGCTGCCGAGTAAGGCAGGTAGTGGAACAACCGCAACATGGAGATGGTCTCGCCGCCGCGGCAGTGTGCGAGCAGCGCGTCCTCGGGCTGGCCGTGCGCGAGGGCGATTGCGCGTGCAAGGCCGTTCGACACATCGCAGAGACGCGCGAAGGCGGCTTCCAGGTCGCACTGCCAACCGGGGGGCAGCAGCGCGGCATCGGGCCAGCGGTTGGGGCCCTGCATTGCGTTGTGCGGAGGCAGGCCTTCAGGCCACGGCCAGCCGCAGGAGAACGCCTCCTTCACCTCGAGTGCCGCGGAACCGCTCTCCTCACCCATGCCGATGTAGCCGCGCGTGAGGGCGCCCTTGCCAGTCGAGAGTGCATCCTTCACGGCCTGCGGCAGCGCGAAGAACTCCGCCATGCGCTGCACCACGCGGCGGGTGTCGATCCCGTGCCCGGTGAGCTGGCACAAGCCCGTGGCCGTGCACGCCGCGTGGAACTGCCTTGCAGCCTCGTTCCGGCCCGCAGGACTGCCTGCCTGCAGGAGCGGTCCAATGTCGACGACGGGAACGTCCATGCTCAGCGCGCCGAGGACTCGACCACGACCGCCCCGCGCAGGTCACCGGCCACGTAGCCGGTGGCTGCATCCTGCGGGTACCGCTGCTGCAGCACGTCGCGCAGCGCCTGTGGCATTGCTGCCGCGTCGCCGTGGCACACGAGGCACAACGGCTGGACGCGCAAGGGCAGGTAGTGGCGGGCAACGCCGTCCTCCCCGGCGGGCAGCGAGAGGAGGTCGCAGTCGGGTTGCTGCGCCAGTTGGTCAAGCGCGACTTGGTCCTGCTCGCCTGGCGTGTTTGCGGGGTTTCGGACCCGGGTGCCGACGCGGCGCACCCGCAGCCCTTCGCCCGAGCACTCGGTGGCGATGGCCTGCGCCCGCTCGCTGCACACGGTCACGGCGGCAACCGGCCCGCCCTGCGCCATTGCACCCTGGAGCTCGGCCTGCAACCGCCGCTGGAACATGCTGGCCCGTTCTCGCACCTGCCCCTCGGCCGTGGTTTCGTCGCTGCTGCAGGAGGTCAACGCGAGGATGAGACCGACGAACGTGCGCATGCAGGACCGGGACATGGCAACAGACTGCGCGACGGCACCGTGGACGGCAAGCGTTGCCGCGACGGTTTGCCGTCAGCGTGCCTGCGCGGTCCTCACGAGGCCCTTGAGCATGCCGCGGAACACGATGCTGTGGAGTGGCAGCACTGCGTACCAGTAGGCGATGCCTGCGAGTCCGCGGGGGCGGAAGCGGGCCGTGGTCGCGATGGTGCACCCGTTCCCACCGTCGGTGCGCGGCAGCACCTCCAGCGTCAGCGTGGCCACACCCGGCAACTTCATCTCCGCCGTCAGCACCAGCTTGTGTGGCGGCTCGACGGCCGAGACGCGCCAGAAGTCGAGGGCGTCGCCGAGGCGGAGTTCCGTGGGGCTGCGCCTGCCGCGCCGCAGCCCGGGGCCACCCACAAAGCGGTCCATCAGTCCGCGCAACCGCCAGAGCCAGTCGCCTGCGTGGTAGCCATTCTCGCCACCGATCGCCTTCACGGCAGCCCATGCCGCACCCTCGCCTGCCGTCGTGGCGGCCTCGTGGCGGTCCACGAACTCGGTGCCGCCTGCCCACGACGGGTCGCCGGGGAGCACGCCTGCGTCGGACCAGGCGGTCTCGACCGTGCCCGCCTCGATGCGCGCGATGGCTGCGTCGATCGACTCACGGATGGTCAGGCACTTGTGCGGCATGAGTCGCTGCGCGGTGTCGTCGCGGCACACCACGCGGTTGCGCAGCCCTTCGGCAAGCGGCCGTGCGATGGAGGCGCCCAGCGGCGTGACGATGTGGATCCAGAGCGAGCTGAGCCGCGGCGTGAGCACCGGCACCGGCAGCACGAGCCGCCGACGGAGGCCGAGCGCAGCAGCCATCTCCTGCATGATGCGCGCATAGCTCATCACGTCGGGACCGCCGATGTCGATGGCGCGCCCGGTGGTGGCCGGCGTCTCCAGCGCGGCAATCAGGTAGTGCAGCACGTCGCGCACGGCAATCGGCTGCGACTCGGTGCTGACCCAGCGCGGCGTGACCATGACCGGCAGGCGCTCGACGAGGTAGCGCAGGATCTCGAAGGAGGCAGAGCCCGAACCGATGATCATCGCGGCGCGCAGCACCGTGACCGGCACGCCGCCGCGTCCGAGGGCGGTCTCCACCTCGCGCCGCGAGCGCAGGTGCTCGCTGAGCTCCTCACCGGTCTCGCCCAGGCCCCCGAGGTAGAGGATGCGTTGCACCCCTGCCGCAGCCGCAGCGCGGCCGAACGTGGTCGCGATCTGCAGGTCGCGTTCGCGGTACTGGTGGCCGGCAGCATCCATCGAGTGGATGAGGAAGTACGCGGCACTGCAGCCGCGCATGGCTGCCGTGAGGGCTGCCTCGTCGCTGGCATCACCTTCCACCACCTCCACCCGCTCGTTCGCGGCCCACGGGCGCGCCAGCACCTTGTCCTTGCTGCGGGCGAAGCAGCGCACGCGGTACCCGCGCTCCAGCAGCCTCGGGGCGAGGCGCCCACCGATGTAGCCGGTGGCACCCGTGAGGAAGAGGGTGGACGGCATCGACTCTCGGTTCGGTTCCATGGCAGGGCTCGAGGGGCGGAGTTCGCCGTGACGACGGCGCACAGATGCAACAGGTTGTGGCTGCGAGCAGGATAGGCTGCGCACCTCCCGAGGACCGAACCCATGACCGAGCCGACTCCCCGCGGTGAAACGCGCATGGCCCGCCCCGGCCAGCTGGCCCATGCCGTGTGCTTCTGGCTGCGACCGGATGCCCCTGCAGGCACCGCCCAGGCGATGCTGGACTTCTACCGCAACGAGGTCGCACCCCTCGACGGCATCGTGCTGGTGGTCGCGGGCACGCCGCGAGGCAGCACCCGCGACGTGGTCGACTCCAGCTACGACCTCTGGGTCACGACACTGTTCGCCAGCACCGCAGCCGAGGACCGTTGGCAGACACATCCGGTACACGACCGCTTCCGCGAGCGGTTCGGCCCCTGGTTCGCCCGGGTGCTCGTGCACGACACGGTGGTGGTCGACCGCCCGGGAGCGGGCTGAACCCGCCGGCGCGGCGACATCCCGGAACTCCCGGTGGATCCTGGAGGCAAGTCTCCGTTACGGCGCCACCTCGGAGTCCGTACCTGCCCATGCGCACATCGATTCCCCCACGCTTCCTGCTGGTTGCCGTCGCCTCCACTGCCCTCCTGACCGCCCAACAGGACCCACCCCGGGCAGCCCGCGCCTTCGAGCGGTACCAGAGCAAGGTGAAGCTCCGCTGGGACTCCAAGTGGCTCTACATCGAGTCCGACGGCATGCCCGACCACGAGATGATGACGGGCATCCGCGCCTGGCAGCAGCAGGTGCCGCTGCCCCAGCCGTACACGGGCGACAACGCATGGCAGGTGCCGCTCGACCCGAGGCAGGCCGCCGAACCCAAGTCGGCGCGGACCGGGTTCTTCCGCGGCGCCATCGCCATCGCCGTGAACGGCGTGCCGATCTTCAACCCGATCAAGAACGACGGGCGGACCGACACCCTGCTGGCCGGCGAGTTGGACCTCTTCGGCGGTCATGCCGGTCGCGGTGACGACTACCACTACCACATTGCCCCGGTGTTCCTGAACGAGGGCGATCCCTCCCGACCCGTCGCCTATGCGCTCGACGGGTACCCGATCTACGGCTACGACGAACCGGACGGCTCCCCCGTGCGCAAGCTCGACGAGCTCAACGGCCACGACGACCCGAAGCACGGCTACCACTACCACGCGACGCGCACCTACCCCTACCTCAACGCGGGGTTCCGCGGGACCGTGACCGAACGCGGCGGCCAGGTGGAGCCGCAGCCCCACGCCCACCCGGTGCGCGAGGCAACGACGCCGTTGCGCGGTGCCACGATCACGTCCTTCACGCGCAGCAAGGACGGCACCGGGCACACGATCGAGTACGAACTCAACGGCAAGAAGGGATTCGTCGACTACACGGTGCTGGCGGACGGCAGTGCGCAGTTCGTGTTCACGACCCCCGACGGCAAACGCCGCGAGGAGACCTACCGCAGGCAGCCGCAGCGCGGCCGCCGCAGCGGCGAGGAGGAAGAGCCGCGCGCCACCGAGGACCCGCCCTACGAGCCGCCGCAGGACCCTCCTGCACCGACCACGCAGCCGCGCCGCGAGACGGCACCGCAGGACCCGCAGCCGGCCCCGCCACAGGCACCCGCCCCGGCCCAACGACAGCCATGGCTCGCCGCACACCTGGCGGAGATCGACACCGACAAGGACGGGGCGATCGCGCAGGCCGAGCTCGATGCCGAGTGCGCAAGGACGCTCGGCGGGTACGACCAGGACCGCGACAGCAAGGTGAGCGCGACCGAGCGCGATGCATCCGGCGGCGGACGCTCGGCCATGGGCGGGTTCGTGCGCCAGCACTGGGGCGAGGTGGATGCAGACGGTGACGGCGTGGTCACCGAGCGCGAACTGCGGGCCACGGCACAGTCGATGTTCGACCGCGCGGACCGCGACCGCGACGGCAAGGTCACCCGCACCGAGCTGGAACAGCCGCGCACGGGGGGCAACGGTCGCACGCAGGGCGGCAACCAAGGTGGCAATCAGGGTGGAACCCAGGGAGGCAACCAGCGGCAGTCCGGCCAGGGCACACGCGGGCGCGGGTATGCGGCACTCGAGACCGGGTTCCGCACCGAAGTGCCTGCACGCCCGTTCGACATCGTGCTGGTGCGCCCGACGGAAACCTCGGTCACCCTGAGCGTGCTGAGCCACACCGACGCCGAGGCCCAGGTGGAGTACGTGGCGGACACCGGCGGCACGGCCCAACGCACGCCCACGGTGCGGCTGGCAGGAGGCGAACCGGCACTCGTCGAGCTCTCGGGCCTGCGCCCGGACACGTCTTGGTCCTACCGACTCCACCACCGCGGGACCGACAGCAAGGCCAACGAGTTCGCCGCCGGCGACTGGTGCTCCTTCCACACCCGGCGAGACACGGGCTCGTCCTTCACCTTCACCATCCAGGCCGACTCCCACCTCGACAGCGGCGTCTCGCCTGCCGTCTACGAACGAACGCTCGCCAATGCGCTTGCCGACCGGCCCGACTTCCACGTCGACCTCGGCGACACGTTCATGACCGGCAAGCGCCCCGACTTCCACGAGGCGCTGCCCCAGTACCTCGCGCAGCGCTACTACTTCGGCACGCTCTGCCACTCGGCCCCGCTCTTCCAGATCCTCGGCAACCACGACGGCGAGGAGGGCACCGGCGGTCGCGGCGCCGACGAGATCGCAGGCTGGTCGTTCGCCCAGCGCACGCGCTGGTTCCCCGGACCGCTCACGGGCGCCGGGGCCCCGGCCATGTACAGCGGCCGCACCGAGTGGCGGGACGGCAAGGGATCCAACTACTTCGCCTTCGAGTGGGGCGACGCGCTCTTCTGCATGCTGGACCCGTTCTGGCCCACCGAGGGCAGGCGGCGTGGCGGCGGTGGCCAAGGCGGGTCGGAGAACGAGTTCACGGACGCGAGCTGGGGCCTGACCCTGGGCCGCGAGCAGTACGACTGGCTGGCCCAGCGGCTTGCCAGCTCCAAGGCGCCCTGGAAGTTCGTCTTCATCCACCACCTCGTGGGTGGCCGCGGCAACGCCCGCCGCGGCGGCGTGGAGTCGGCGCCCTACTTCGAGTGGGGCGGTCGCAACGCGGACGGCAGCGACGGCTTCGCGCGCAACCGCCCGGGCTGGCCGGTGCCGGTGCACCAGTTGCTGGTGAAGCATGGCGTGGACGTGGTGTTCCACGGCCACGACCACCTCTACGTGCAGAACCAGCTCGACGGCATCGTCTACCAGTGCGTGCCGCAGCCGGGCAACGCGCGTGGCAACACGCGCTCGGCAGCGGAGTACGGCTACACCTCGGGCACGATCCTCGGCAGCCCCGGCCACCTGCGCGTGCAGGTAGCGCCCGACGCCGTGCGGGTCGCACTGGTGCGCTCGGTCGTCGAGGGCGAGGGGAGCTTCAGCGGGTCCCGCGAACGCAACCGCGACGTGGCCCACGAGTACGAGCTCAAGTCGAGGTGAGCCGGACCGGCAGAAGGTGAGCGTGGGAGCGACTCCCCGCGCACCCGGCTGCTAGTCTCGTCACCATGCAACCCGACTGGCAGCCCGTGTTGCGCGGCACCCGCGTCCACCTGCGTCCCCTGCACGCATCGGACCTCGATGCGCTCCATGCCGCGGCAGCGGACCCGCTGGTGTGGGCCCAGCACTCCGAGACCAACCGTCACGAACGCGCCGTGTTCGAGCGCTTCTTCGCCGGGGCACTGGCCTCCCGCGGCGCACTCGTGGTCGCCGAGGCGGCAACGGGCCGCATCGTCGGCTCCTCGCGCTGGTACGACTGGGACCCTGCGACCCGTTCGGTGGTGATGGGCTACACGTTCCTCGCCCGCGACCACTGGGGCACAGGCACCAACCGCGAGGTCAAGCAGCTCATGCTCGCGCACTCGTTCCAGTGGGCAGAGACCGTGTGGTTCCACGTCAGCCCGGGCAACCTGCGCTCGCAGCGGGCCCTCGAGCGCATCGGCGCGCAGCTCGACCGCGAGGAACTCGTGCTGGTGGGCGGCACCCCCAGCCCGCGGCGCATCTACCGCATCCAGCGCGCCTGAGGCCGGGGCACTCGCGACCGACAGGGGACATCCATCCCACGGCGATGCGCTATCCTCCTCGCCCATGCGGATCCTCGCCTTGTTCGCCTGCTCCGTGCTCGCCGCCCAGCAAGCACCGCAGCCAGCAGCACCAGCAGCCAAGCAGCCCACCTTTGCCGCCACCGTGGCCGCGCACTTCGACGCATGGGACGCCGATGACGACCTCGTGCTGAGCCCTGCAGAGATCGACCGCGTCTGCGTCGACCCGGCGGTGAAGGACGATGCTGCTGCCGCGATTGCCGCCATCAAGCGCGTGGTGCGCGCCGGCACGTACGAGGTGCCGGTGCTCTCCGTCGAGGGGCTGACCAAGCCGGTCAAGCCGGCCAGTGGCAAGGCACGGGCCCGGGAGGACGCCGACCGCGCCGACTCGGGCGAGCAGGTCCCTGCTGCCGCGCCCAAGCGCGTGCCCAACTTCGCTGCCAGCTTCACCTCGGGCCTGCGTCGCATCCGCACCACGCCGCGCGTGCTGTTCCACGACGACACGCCCGACCTCGACGCCTGTCGTCAGGGCCCCATCGGCAACTGCTGGTTCGTGGCCTCGATCGGGGCCTTCACCCATCGCGACCCCAACGCGCTGCGTGCGCTCGTCACCGAGCAGGAGGAGGGCTACGCGGTGCACTTCGCCAACGGCAAGACCCTGCAGGTGACGCGCCTCACCGATGCCGAACTCGCGCTGTCGGGCACCACCGGTGACGAGGGCCTCTGGCTGCCCGTACTGGAGAAGGCCATGGGCCAGGTGCGTCAGGACGCGAACCCGTCGAAGTACGAGACCGAGACCGCAACCGACGCACTGGCAGGCGGCTCCACCGCCACGGTGTTGAAGCTGCTCACCGGCAACAACACGCAGCGGATCGCCTTCCACAAGCGCGTGCCCGCGAGCAAGACGCCGCCCACCACGCCACCCGACCCGGTGCCGGCCGACACGCCCGACGCACTCGCGCAGAAGGCGCACCCGGTGCTCGCAGCCGCGACGGCCGAGAAGCGGCTCGTGACATGCAGCACCAACACCGCGAAGCACCCACCCGGCATCCCGGGCAAGCACGCCTATGCCGTGCTGGGCTATGACACGGCGGCGCAGGTCGTCACCGTGTGGAACCCCCACGGCCGCACCCGCAAGCTCACGGGCGAACCAGGCCTCCAGAACGGCTACGCCATCGAGAAGGGCGTGTTCCGACTGCCGCTGCGGGAGTTCGTGCAGGTGTTCAGCAGCATGACCTGGCAGACGGCGACGCCCCTGCCCAAGCCGGAGCCGGCAAGGCCGCCTGCAACCAAGGGCGCAGGCGGCACCGAGATCCGCTGAGCGCCCGGCCAGGTCGGGCGACCAACGTCACTTCGCCGTGACCTTCCCAGCGTCCACTCCCAGCGTCCAGCCGATCGCGCGCGCGACAAGCGCGTTGAGTTCGGCATGGGACTCCGGGTGCGGACTGATCACGAGCACGCGCCCCTTGCCGAAGGTGTCTGCGGCAATCGCCGGAGTGCCCACCATCGCCTCGTGCACGACGCCCTTCTTGTCCGTGGAGGGACTCGCGAAGTTGGCGAGCACGAGCGGCTTGGTGGCAGAACCAGCTTTCTCCGACTGCGCCAGCACGTCGGGATAGACCGGGCCGTTGTTGTACCGCGTGCGGAAGCTCGCGAACTCGGCACCCAGGATGCGCTTGCCGTCCTCGGTGAGGGCGACGTCGAGTTGTGCCAACCCCTTGGTCCACGGCTGCGTGTGCTTCCACGGCATCAGGGCTGCATAGCTCGCGAGGCCAGAACCTGCGAAGTAGGCCCCGGCACAGATGCCCACGTAGCCGCCGCCACCGCCCACGAAGTTGCGCACGGCTGCGACGCCCGCAGGCTCCAGTGCCTTGGCGATGCCACCACCGGAACCACCGGGGAAGACGACGGCTGCAAGCCCTGCAAGCCCACCCTCGCGGATGTCCTCCGGGCAGACGGGCAGCAGACGGTGTCCGAGCGTGGTCTCGTCGACGGCTCGCTCCACGTTCTCACAGCCGCTCCCGCCGACGCCCTCGGCGTCGTAGAGGCCAATGGTGCCCTTCGCGGACAGGCCTTCGGGCCACGGCGTCGGCAACGCGTCGAGCATGCCGAGGTCGCGCAGCGCGGTTGCCACCAACAGGCGCACGTGACGGAACTGCCGGGCCTTCGACAGGCCCGTCCTGGGGTTGGGGAACTCCACCACCAGCGTGAACCTTGCCTTGGAGGCTTCCCGGGCATCGACGGCATGGACCACGCGGACCATGTTGCCTGCGCCCTCGCCCGCGAGCGCCATCGTCACCCAGCCGAGGGCGCGCACGGGGTCGGTGCCGTGGACCTTGGCCGGGACGAATCCCTTGGGTGCATCCTTGGCGGGCTCGACCCACCGCACCGCCACGTGGAGTTCAGCTGCCGCAGGCGTGCCGTCCTTCCGATCCTTGCGATCCGTACCAGCGGTCACGAGGAGCGAGCCCTTGGTGACGCGGAACCCCTCCAACTGCTCCGCGAGGCCGACCACCGTAGGACGCTCCTCGCGCGCCACGTGCACGGTGACGGTCTGGGCGACCACATCGCTGCAGGACAACAAGCCGAGGGACAGCGAGCAGGCGATCAGGACAGTGGCCGTGCGCATGGCGCGGAAGTGTCCCAGAAGGAACCTGGGCAGCAAGCCCGTCCCTGTCGTCAGGGCACGACGGTGACGGCAACGGGCTGGCTCCACGACTTGATGGCGTACTGGTACGCAACGTCGATCGTGATGCCTGCCACGTACGTGGTCAGCCCCACGAGGGACACGTCGTTGGGGACTGCGAGGGTGCACTGGGCCTGCGCGGAAGCGTCGAGCGCAGTCCAGGTGGGCGCGAGCACGGGATTGCCGGCAAGCGCCGCGTCGAGGAGGAAGTCGTGGTTGAGCGGCAGCACGCGTTGTCCGCCCAGCGCGATGCCGGGCGCGGTGCCGAGCGACCACCCGAACCATGCCTGCTTGCCGGCATCGCCGGGCGACAAGTAGGTGAAGGTGACGGCAGTGCCGATGCTGCCCGAGCCGGAACGGCTGAGTTGCGGCGCCGGGGCCGACGGCTCGAGGAACACGTCGAGCACCAAGGGCTGGTCCAGCGCGGACACCACCACGGGCACGGTCCTGCTCGCGTGGCCGGGAGCAGCGAAGGTCACGTCCCAGGACCCCACCGGCAACCAGAGACCGTAGCGGCCGTCGCGGCCGCGACTGCGCGTCACCTCACCGTGGTTGAGCACCGATGGCGCGAAGGTGATCGTGGCCTCCAGCGGTGCCGTGCCGAGCGAGCTGCGCACATGACCCCGCACCGCGGGCTGCCACGTGGTGAGTGCCTGCTGCACGCCCGGCCACACGCGCGCCTCCTCGGTCACCGTGGCCGAGAACAGCGGCTGGAAGTCGGTGCCCACCTCGACGAGGAACGAGAGCGTGCCACTCGACGAGAAGTGGTCTTCCGGCGCCTCACCGGAGGCCGACGGGTCGCGCGTGTCGTAGGCCATGGGTGTGCGCAGGCGGTCGCAGTAGGACTGCTGGAAGGCCTGCATCACCGGGTTGACCGTCGCACACGGGGCCCACATGCGCAGCACGTCCTGCCCGTAGCTGTGGAAGTCTAGGTAGACCTCGGGGCGCAGCATGCGCACCAGGGCGCGCAGCGTCGCGGTCTCGGGCTCGCTGCCGGGAGCAGGACCGCGGTAGGTGTCCGAACTCGCCGTGAGAGAGGCGCCACACAGACCCCACAGGAACGGGTAGTTGCGGTTGAGGTCGACGCCGTAGCTGCCACCGTTGTTGCGGCGGTTCTTGCGCCAGAGGCTGTTCACCGTCCACACCTGGTTCACGCCGTCAGGGTTCACCATCGGCACGAACCACAGCTCGCGGCTGTCCACCAGTGCCGCCAGTGCAGGATCCGTGGACCGGTCCTGCAGGACGCGCTGCATGGCGCGGACCACCATGTGGGTCGAGTTGAGTTCGCGTGCATGGTGCTGCGCAGCAAGCACGATGGCGGGCTCGTCCTCGTCGAGCGCCACGTTGTCGCTCACCTTGAGCGCGAACACCGAGCGGCCCTCGTGGGTGAGCATGCCACCGGGCAGCGCACTCAGGTCCACCTTGCGCGCGTGCCCGGGGTGCGCCGCGACCATCGCGTCGATCTCCGCCTCGACCTCCGCAACGGTGTAATAGCCGGGATCGGGGTCGGTGCCCGTGGCCCCGAGCTCGAGTTCGACCACGCTCCACGGCCGGCCGTCGCTCACGAGTTGTGCCTGTGGCGCGATGGCGCGCAGCAGGGGGACACGGCCCGAGGGCAGTACGACGTCCACCGGTCCGGTGGACCGGGCACCGCCACAGCACGCTCCGGCGACGTCGAAGTGCTGGTGCAACTGCAGGCGCTGGGCCGGCGTCGGCTCCCGCACCACCCAGCGCACGAGGTCCTGCTGGGCCGCCACGGCGGCCGCGGGGAGCAGAATCGCCGCGAACAGGATCGGGATACGCATGGGAGACGTCCGGGACGGGATCCTCACCGGATCCCTCCTGCCGCGGAAGTCCCGGCCGACCCAGCCGCCTTGAAATCGGTGGCAACGGTCCCACGCTCGCGCCCGCGCATGCAGAACGTGCTCGACCCGGCGATCCTGTTCTTCCTGCTCGGACTCCTCGCCGGCGCGTTGCGCTCGAACCTGGAGGTCCCGGCCCCCATCGCCAAGTTCCTGTCGCTCTACCTCCTCATGGCGCTCGGCCTCAAGGGCGGCTTCGCGCTGGCGGAGAGCGGGCTGGGCCTCGAGATGGTCAAGAGCCTCGGCGCAGCGATGTTCCTCGCTGCCGTGGTGCCGCTCATCGGGTACGCGATGCTGCGCAAGGCGGTGTCGCGCTTCGACGCAGCAGCCGTGGCCGCGGCCTACGGGTCGGTGAGTGCCGTCACGTTCGTGACTGCACTGCAGGCGCTCGAGGGACAGGGCATGCCGGCCTCGGGCCACATGGTCGTGGCCATGGTGCTGATGGAGTCGCCCGCGGTGATCATGGCCGTCCTGCTCGCACACCGCCTGCGCCGCGGCAAGTCCGGCGGAGCTGCCTCACTGCCGCACGTGCTGCGCGAGGCCTTCACCGACGGCTCGCTCATCCTGCTGCTGGGCGCGATGGCAGTGGGCCTCGCGAGCGGCGAACCCGGCAAGGTGATGATGCAGCCGTTCAGCGGCGACCTCTTCAAGGGCATGCTCGCCTTCTTCCTGCTCGACATGGGGCTGCTGGTGGCACGGCACTTCGACACGGCGCGGCGCAGCTCACCCGTGCTGGTCGCCTATGCGCTGGGCGCGCCGCTGCTGCACGCGGCCATGGCGCTCGCCCTCGCCGCACTGCTCGACCTCGGGGTCGCCGACGGCACGGTCCTGATGGTGCTGGCGGCGAGTGCCAGCTACATCGTGGTCCCTGCGGCGCTGCGCAACGCGATCCCGGAGGCCAACCCAGCCATCTACTTCGGTCTCGCGCTGGGGCTCACCTTCCCGCTCAACCTGGTGGTGGGGATCCCCCTCTACACATGGGCTGCGCAGCAGGTCCTGTGAGCGGCTTCGGGCCGGCAGGCCGCCTTGCCGCAGCCTTTCGCTGAATCCGGGGCCCGTCCCCCGGCGATCGTGCTCCGGTCACCAGACCACGAGGACCGCCATGACCCGATGCCGCCGCACCGTTGCGTTCGCCCTTGCCTGCGCAGCCTTCCCCGCCACCGCCTCCGCCCAGGCCTTCCGCCTCGACTTCAAGGACGGGATCGGCTCGTGGAGCACCGTCCTCGACGGTGTGATGGGCGGCCTCTCCACCGGCAAGGTCAGCCAGCCCGAGGCAGGCATCCTGCGCTTCACCGGCGAGCTCTCGCTGGAGAACAACGGCGGGTTCTCCCAGATGCGCACGGCCGTGCGCGAGGGAGCGTGCTCCGGTGCCGAGGGTTTCGTGCTGGAGGTGAAGGGCGACGGCCGGACCTACACCTTTGACGTGCGCGTGAGCAACGTGCGCATGATGGCCGGGTCGTTCCAGCAGAAGTTCGAGACCAAGTCCGGGGAATGGACCGAGGTGCGGTTGCCGCTCGAGGGCTTCGGTCTCAACGTCTTCGGCCGTTCGGTCGCCAATCCTCCGGCGCTCGACGGCGCCAAGGTCGAGTCCATCGGAGTCACGCTGTCGGACAAGAAGGCAGGCCCCTTCGCCCTCGACGTGCGCTCCATCCGCACCTACGGCGCGGGTGATGCCGTGGCTGCAAGCGCAAGCGGGACCGGCCGCGACCTCGCCACGGTTGCGAAGGCTGCCGGCCTCAACACGCTGCTCGCCGCAGTCGGCAAGGCCGGCCTCGCGCTGCCGGGCGAACCGGTGACGATCTTCGCCCCCACCGACGCGGCCTTTGCCGCGCTGCCCAAGGGCACGCTGGAGAAGCTGCTGCAGCCGGAGAACCGCGCGACGTTGCGCACCATCCTGCTCCAGCACGTGGTCGAGGGCACCAAGAGCTCTGCTGACGTGCTCAACCAGCGGGCACTGAAGACCCTCGCCGAGCAGCAGCTCGCCGTGGACTTCGCCAAGCAGACCGTGGGCGGTGCTGCCCTGGTCGCCACGGACGTCCCGTTCGACGGCGGCATCGTGCACGTCGTCGACAAGGTCCTGCTGCCCGAGACCCGCTCCATCACCGAGATCGCCACGGGCAGCGACCAGCTCAAGACCCTGGTTGCCGCGGTCAAGGCCGCAGGCCTCGTCGCCCAGCTCGGCCCGGACAACGGGCCTTGGACCGTGTTCGCACCCGTCGACAGCGCCTTCGCGAAGCTGCCTGAGGGCACGCTGGACACGCTGCTGAAAGCACAGAACCGCAACGAACTCACCCGCATCCTCGGCCTGCACGTGGTGCCCGGTCGCATCGCTGCACGCGAACTGCTGCAGAAGCAGAAGCTCACCACCCTGCTCGGCGCACCCATCGAGGCGAGGCTCGTGGACGGCAAGCTCACGGTCGGAGGCTCCGGCCTGGTCGCCACCGACATCCAGGCCGCCAACGGGGTCGTGCACCTGGTCGACACGGTGATCACCAAGCCCGCTGGCGGTGGCGATGCTGGCTCGACGGGCCGTGCGTCCGGCGCCCCCACCGGTGCAGCCGACATCCGCGCCGAGGTGGTTGCCGTGTGCGAACTCGCCATCGAGCGCGGCGTGCCGCTCTTCAACCGTGGGGAAGTCGAGGCCTGTGCCGCGGTCTACGAGGTTGCCGCACAGAGCCTGCTGCGCCTGGGCCAGGGCAGACTGGACGCGGCGCTGCTGGATGCCCTGCGCACCGACTGCGAGAACGCGTCCGCCATCGACAACGCGCGCTCGCGTGCATGGGCCTTCCGCCGCGCCCTCGACGAGGCCTACCGCAGCGCCGGTGCGGCTCCCGCGCCAGAGCCGACGGAGCCCGGTGGCCTGCGCGCCCGCCGCTGAGGCACGTCCGGCAGCTGCCAGTGGCTGGCGGGTGCGGGCTTCGGCTAGAACGCGGCAATGCTGTTGGCCACCACCCTCGTTGCACTGCTCACGCAGACCCAGGACCCGCTCGACGAAGTGATGCGGCGGGCAGCAGCCGTGCAGCACTTCCATGCCGAGTACCGGCTGCAGGTCGGTTCGGAGAGCACCCCGACCGTCCTGACCATCGACTACGTCGGGACGAACCGTATCCGGGTCGAACGCCGCAAGGGCGAGACCTGGATGCGCAACTGGTGCACCGACGGCATGCTCGCAGTTCGCACCAATGAGGGCGAACACCCCATGGCCGCCACAGTGGCCATGGGACCACTGCTGCAACGGGTCGAGGACCTCGAGACCACGTTGCGGAGGACCCTCCCAGACTTGCCCGGTGCCGGGACCGTTCCACGGACGATTTGCTCCATGAGCTGGGGCATCGACCCGCGGACTGGGAAAGCCGAGTTCGACTTTGGTGCAGGCATCGAACGAGATGCCGCCTCCCCGTTCGGCTGGCTCGAGACGCTGCGCCACAAGGGGGTCGAGGTCGTCCGCGAAGGCGACGTGCTGCGCGCCTCCACCGACGACAGCTTCGAGGTGACGGTTGCGGCAGGCACCGGGCTGCTGCAGGAACTCAAGGGCAGGTCTGCCTCGGGCAGCATGTCGCTCGTACTGGTCCACGCAGACCTCGACACGGCCCCTGACGCCGAGTGCTTTGCCGTGCCGGAGGCGCCCGCGGGTGCCATGGACGAGAGCGAGCGGTTCACCCAACTGCTGCAGTCCACCTGCGAGCAAGGCCTGCGCATCCGGCTCTTCAAGACCCTGGCTGGGGACCGCGGTCCGTTTGCCGGTGACGCCACCGTGGAGGCGGCAACCGCCGTCGCGGAGCAGGCGCTCCGCACGTACCACGCAGCGACCATCGACACGAGGTTGGCGGCGGATCGCAAGCTGGTCGTGGGACGCGCCGAGAAGTTCGGTCCGCGCCTCGCGGAGAGCGCCATGCAGCTTCCTGAAGACGAACGGACGCCCGCTGCCATTGCCGTCTTCCGTGAGAAGGGGCACGAGGAACTGGAAAGGAAGCTGGACGAGTCCGGTGCCGAGTTCGCCGGCCGCGTGATGCCGCCCCTCGGGACCAAGCGGCTGCCCCATGCAGTCGCGGTGCTCCAGCGGGAGCGCGCCGTGGTCGAGGCCCTGTACCGCGAGCGGGTGTCAGGACCTGCGATCCAGGCTTACTTCGCCGCCTTCGACGACGCCGCCGTCAAAGCCAAGGCCCGCTGAGGACTGCCGACCCGAGACGGTCGGTCGCTCCGCTCAGCGGCCCTTCTTCGCCGCGACGTCCGCGCGGTACTCGTCGAGCACGCGGCGCAGGATCGCCACGTCGGACTCGAAGCTCTCCACCGGCAGCGGGCCGAACGAGAACCGGAAGTACGAGGTGTACGGCGAGCGGTAGCCAGGGTCCTTGTCGTGCGGGCGCGCCATGTCGCAGTCGAAGCCCTTGAGGATGGCTGCGCCGTGCTTGAACAGGCGACGGTTGAGCGAGTCGGCATCGAGCCCCTCGGGCAGTTCCAGCCAGTGGTAGAAGCCGCCGTCACCGGTGTGCACCTGCAGCCCCATGCGGGCGAATGCCTCGCCGTAGCGGGCGCGCTGCATGCCGTAGTGCGCCGCGACGGCGTCGCGCGCCTGCTGCACGCGGTTCGGCTCCAACAGCTTGGCGGCATACAGCTGCGACGGGTGGCTCACGCCGCCCATGCCGAAGCTGGAGAAGTTGGAGAGGGTCTCGATGTTCGTCCTGCTGGCGATGACCCAACCGATGCGGATGCCAGGACACTGCAGGCCCTTGGTGCAGGCGCCGGCGAGGAACACGTTGCTGTTGTCGAGGTCCTTGACGTACTGGATGCCGCTGACGCCCTTCGAGTGGTGGAACATCTCGTAGGCCTCGTCGAGCAGGATGCCGCAGCCGGGCCGCTCCGCCATCGCCATCAGCTCCGCAAGCTCGGCGCCCGCGCGCGTGTGGCCGGTGGGGTTGCCGGGATTGGAGATCACCGGCATCAGGTGCGTCTTGGCATTGAGGCCCGTGCGATCGAAGTAGGCGGCGTTCGAAGGGTGGAAGCCGTTCTCCTTGGTGAACGGCACCACCTTCCAGCTCGTCTGCGTCTGCGTGAGGATGTCGAGGTAGGCAGGCCACTCGACGTTGCCGATGCGCACCTCCACGTGCTTCTTGAGGAACGCGAGCACCGTGTAGATGCCGGGGCGGCCGCCGGCGAACACCATCACGTTCTCGGGCGCGATGCGCGAGCCGTAGAAGGTGTTGTAGTGCGCGGCGATCGCCTCGCGCAGCAGCGGGTGGCCCCACGCCTTCGGGTACAGCCGATCCTCCGACGTGACTTCGACGCTCGACGGCAGCTCGGGCCCGCCCGGCAGCTTGGTGGTCAGCGGGAAACCCTGCGACCACGGGTGCGTGCCCGGCGTCCCCATGAACTGTCCGAAGCTGTCGCGGAACGCGTACAGGGTCTCGTAGATGCCCATGGGCGGGCAGTTGTCGGAGAGGAAGGAGGGGCACTTCATGGTGGTTCGTGCGCGTTGGGGTGCGTGCGCGGCGAGGACGATGGCCGCAGGGCGCAGCCGGGTCAACGAGCCCCGGGGGGATCCGTCCCGGGGGCATCAGGGCCCTGCCGCATGGCCCTGCGTGCCCGGGACCTAGAACAGCATCGCTCGCACCAGCGGGATGGTGCCGAACGAGAGGACGGTGTTGATGAAGATCGCCTGTGCCAGCAGCCGACTGTCGAGCTTGAAGCGGTCGGCAATGGCGAGGGTGAGCAACTGGCTGGGCATCGCACCCTCGAGGGTGACGGCCTCGAAGTACGGTTGCTCGACGGACAGGGCGCGGGCGGCGACGAACACCAGGAATGGCGACACCAGGAGCTTCACGGCACCCACCGAGAGGATCGGCAACAGGTGGTCCACGCGCTGGAACTTCAGCGCCATGCCGAGGGACAGGATCATCAACCCCGAAACGGTTGCACCGAGGACTCCGGTGGCGTGCACGAGGAACTCGGGCACGGGAACATGCAGGAACTTGCAGGAGAGCGCGGCTGCGAGTGCCCAGAGTGGCGGCAGCAGGACAACCTGGCGCAGGCTCTGGCGGAGGTCCAGCCCCCTCTCGGAGCTGTGGCCGATCGCCAGCAGCGAGCCGACGATGAGGTTGAGCGGGGCAACGGTCACCTCGGAGAGGATCGCCACCTTGGAGATGTCGAGCGCGGCCTCGGGAAACGCTCCCTGCAGCACGGGGAGGCCGAGGTAGGTCACGTTGCCGAAGGCACACGCAAGGATCAGCGCGCCCCTGGCCTCCTGGCTCAGCGGGATCCACCGGAGCAGCACCCACGCGACACAAAGGCAACCGAAGATGCCTGCCGCGATGGCAAGCGGGACCTCGTAGAGCACGCCGCCCAGGTCCGAGGTGTGGATGACCTTGAATATCAGCGCGGGGAGCAGGACATGGAGGACGAGCTTGTTGATCGACTTGCGGAAGTCGTCGATGTCCCAGCCGGGGAACAACCGCTGGAGGGCGCTGCCGACGAGCGCAATCGCGCCCAGGGAGAGAAGCACGCTGTCCATTGGGGTCTCGGTCTTGCCTCAGGTCACAACCAGCAGGAGCACGGTTCCACCGCCACATCCAACCGCGACCCGTGGCGCAAGACCAGTGTGGTCTGCCGGAGAAAGCGGCCGCACCTCATGCGACCACCCCGGGTTCGGGACGCCCGCTGGCTGTCGGACTTGCTGGGATCGCCGTCCTCCGTGCCCGAGCAGCACAGGATCGCACCAAGCTGCTCGCGCGAGGCGCCGTCGGGGGTGTACATCAGCGCAATGAAGATCCGCCGCTCCGCCCTCGCTTCGTTGCTGTGCATGCTGGCAGGATCGATGCCACTCCCCGCGCAGGGGAAGCAAACGCTGCCGATCCCGGACTTCACCAAGGGAGAGAAGATCCCCGAGGGGCACGAACACGACTGGAACCTTGGCCCCACCGGGGCGCGAGGGTGGATGTACTGCGACCGCATGGTGACCACCGATGCGCGACAGGTCGCGATCACCGCGGTGGCCAAGGGCTCGCCCGCCGACGGCACGCTCGCCACTGGCGACGTTCTCCTCGGGGTGGATGGTCGGCCGTTTGCTTCGGACCCGCGCACCGAACTCGGCCGCGCGGTCACCGCAGCTGAGTCCAAGTCAGGAGGCGGCAAGCTGCGGTTGCAGCGTTGGCGCGCAGGTTCGGTCCAGGACGTGGTCGTCACCCTGCCGGTGCTCGGCGACTATGCGGAGACCGCCCCGTACGCATGTGCCAAGTCCGAACGCATCCTCGAACGGGGGTGCGAGGCCCTGGCCGGGCGCATGGCAGCGCCGAACTACGGCAGGCGCATGAATGCGATCCCACGTTCGCTCAACGCACTGGCCCTGCTGGCGAGTGGGGACGGCAAGTACCACAAGCTGCTGTCGCGTGAGGCCAAGTGGGCCGCCGACTTCGACGCCGACTCGATGCAGACGTGGTTGTACGGCTACGTGATGCTCTTCCTGGCCGAGTACGTCGGCGCGACCGGCGACGACACTGTCCTGCCCGGCCTGCAACGGCTGGCGCTGGCTGCTGCAAACGGACAGAGCGCCGTGGGTTCGTGGGGACACGGGTTTGCGCGTCCCGACGGGCGGTTGCGCGGCTACGGCATGATGAACTCGCCGGGCGTGCCGCTGACCATCGGCCTGTTGCTCGCCAGCCGCGTGGGCGTCGCGGACCCTGCGGTCGTCCGTGCCGTCGAACGCAGTGCGACGCTGATTCGCTTCTACGTCGGCAAGGGTGCCGTCCCGTACGGGGACCACCACCCTTGGACCGAGACGCACGACGACAATGGCAAGTGCGGCATGGCAACGGTGCTGTTCGACCTCCTCGGCGAACGCGATCCAGCCGAGTTCTTCTCGCGCATGAGCGTGGCGTGCCACGGTGCCGAGCGGGACACGG
This sequence comes from Planctomycetota bacterium, assembly GCA_041178545.1. Lineage (GTDB taxonomy): Bacteria > Planctomycetota > UBA1135 > UBA1135 > UBA2386 > JBEATZ01. The sequence continues at coordinate 11,849 of JBEGVB010000155.1, read as the reverse complement.
GGCACACGGGCAACTTCTTCAACATGCTCTGGGCCATGCCGGGCGTTGCCAGGTCCGGACCGCAGGCTGCCGGTGCCTGGATGGGCGAGTTCGGCGCGTGGTACTTCGACCTCGCGCGGTGCTGGGACGGCTCCTTCGTCCACCAAGGGCCGCCGGAGCGCGATGACGACAGCTACTCCGACTGGGACGCGACGGGGGCCTACCTGGTCGCGCTGGCCATGCCGCGCAAGGCGTGCTTCCTGACGGGCAAGCGGGAGAGTGTCGTGCCCACGCTGGGTGCGGACGCCGCAGCTGCCCTGGTCGTCGACGGTCGCGGATGGGACAACAAGGACCGGGTCGGGGCGTACGACCGCATGGACGATGCCCTGTTGCTGGCTGCCCTGCGGAGTTGGTCGCCCGTGGTGCGCGAGCGGGCGGCAATGGCACTCGGTCGCCGCAAGCAAGTCGACGTGGCAGCGCTCATGGCGATGCTCCGCGAGCCAACGGTGACGACTCGGTACGGTGCCTGCCAGGCGCTGGCTGAACTGCGTCGCCGCGCAGCTCCTGCCGTGGACCTCCTGCAGGAGACCTTGGAGCACGACGACCTCTGGCTCCGGATCAAGGCAGCAGAGGCACTCGCCAGCATCGGCGAGCCTGCCCGCAAGGCGATCCCACGGATGCTCGAGTTGCTGGCGCAGGTGGATCCCGAACGTGACCCTCGCGGCATGCAGCAGCGCTACTTCACGTTTGCCCTCTTCGACCGCCAGTTCGGCAGCATGCTGGGCAAGTCGCTGGAGGGCGTGCCGACCGGGCCGCTGTTGGATGCAGTCCGGGCGGGACTGCGCAACCAGGACGGTCGTGCGCGGAGCAGTCTCGGGTCGGTCTACAGCAACCTGCCTGCCACGGCGATCGAGCCGCTGCTGCCTGCCATCCTGCAAGCCGTCGAGGAACCCGCGCCCAGCGGCGAGATGTTCGCCGATGGCATCCGCATCGAGGGCCTGCGCGTGCTCGCCAAGTACCGCATCGAGGAGGGCCTGACGGCCTGCGTGCGCTACGTGCGGGACCAGAACCCGTGGGCCAGCGAGAAGCGGACCCCGGAGTTGATGGAGATCCTGCTCTCCTACGGCGCACATGCCCAAACGATGATCCCCGAGTTGGAGAAGATCGCCGACTACTTCGCCAAGGACGAGCCCGACTTCCCGAAGCACCTGATGAAGCTCAAGGCAGAATCGGTGCGCAACACCATCGAGGCGATCCGGAAGGCGCAGGAGCGGCCGGAGTTGGTGCGCCTCGGAGCAAGGTAAGAGCGGCCTGATCTCCAGGAGTCAGGTGGTGCCGGCGCGCACCTGGCGCCACGAGTGGACTACTTCTGCGCGCGCAGCCACTCCAGGTCGACGCGGTCTCCCTCCGAACGCTCGACGACCGGGTCGAGACGCAGCTGGCCGATCACGCCTGTGTAGAGTGGGTGCCGCGACAGGTCGATCTCGTAGGTGCGCATCTGGCCATCCGGCTTGATGCGGAAGGTGACGCGCCGCTCGCGGTCGAACGCGCCTCCCGGTGGCGCGAAGAACAGTTCGCCCTCACGGCCTTTGGAGCGATAGGCCGCGCGCAGGTAGAGCTTGGGAGCCTTCTTGGCGTCGTAGTGCACTGGCGCGGTGACGAGGTGCGGATCGTCTTGGTCCAAGCTCAGCCGCCAAGACCCTTCGTAGGGCGGGGCATCGTCCTGCAGCCGGAACGGCACGCAGTGCGCACGGTCCTTCGCAAAGTCGAACCTCGGTCGTGGGTCGAAGCGCTGCGACTTGGCGTAGGCGCGGATGTCCTTCTGGAGGTCACCGACGACCAGCGTCGCGCGGGCCTCGTAGACGATGTCATGGTCGAGCACCTCGGTGTGCAGCGGCGCGATGTAGCCCGTGCTGCCGTCCCGCGGACCGCCGCGGCCCTTCGTGCCGTGGAAGCCGCCCACGGTCTGCAGCGCCCCCGGGTGGAACACGCCGATCCCGAAGCCTGCGTCGTCGACGAGCGCCGACCAGCACTCCGTGCTGGTCCAGTACTGCCAGGGAGGTCCGGCGTTGACGATCTCCGTCAGTGCATCATCCTCGAACGGCTTCGTGCCGGTGTAGGTGAACAGCCGATGCAGCCGACCGATGGTGTAGACCGCGGGCAACTCCTGGTGCTGTGCCGGGTAGCGGGTCTTGTCGGCCCGGGCATTCTCCAGCCTCGTCTCGAGGTGGACACGGTTGGCGTCCAGCCGCACGCGCGTCTCGAGGACACAGTCCCCGGCGACACCGTCGAGCGCCCACTGCATCGGCACACACCGCACCCGCAGCACGTCGCCGTCACGCTGCATCGACAGCAACCGCGGTTGGTTGCCGTGGACGTCGCCGGCCTGGATCGGGTTCCAGCCCCAGCCGGGCCAGCCTGCGTGCATCGTCACGCCCTCGGGCTGGAAGGGCTTGGGGCCGGAGTAGTACGACTGCTGCACGTAGCGCCCCAGGTCGTGCACGTTGACCAGGTTGTCGTCCACGCCCGAGCGACTCAGGTAGGCAAGCGAACCACCATGCTGTCGCGAGAGGCCCACGCGCAGCACGCCGTTGTCGAGGTACTCGAGGTCCGGGGCCGCTGGCTCCTGGCAGTGCAGCAGCGCAGTGGCGCAGAGCAGTGCGACGGCAAGCCCAGGTTGCGCCATCACATCCATGTTTGTTGATCTGCAGCGACAAGGACAGCCGCCTGCGGATTATCCTCCCGCAATGCCTCCTGGAACGCCAGGCGAGCCTTCGCAGCGGTTCGTGTCCACAACGTGGTGGCGGCTTGCCATCGCCATTGGACTCTTGCCGATGGCTGCGGCGCTGATGCTCCTCGGCCCATGTGAACACATTGGCTTGGAACTCGCTGGCTCGGGCAAGTACTACGCGGTCGACGTGGGCCTCGCCGGCATCACGCTGACCGCCTCCATTGGCGGTGCCATCTTGGTGCTGCGCCGAGCCAGCAGGGCACTGCATGGAGGGTCCGGACCAAGTTGTGTTCGCCACGCCAAGGCGCAGCAGATTCTGGCAGCCCTGCATCTGGCTGCAGTCATCACGTTGGTCGGCTTCGCAACGTACATCGTGCAGGGGATCAGCAAGCTCGCCTGAGTCTGCCCGGTCCTGTCCCATCCGGTCACTGGCGTGACTACGTCGGGGCGCCGATGCGGCGCATCGCCTGCACCGACAGCAGGTCATGACAGGTCCAATTCGCGAATCACGCCACCTGCGAGTCGACCCTGCTCCGCCACTGCATGGGAAAGTGGTGGCCCACCATGGGCGCAGCTGTCACCGCAGGACAGAGCATGGTTTCCCGTGTCCAAGGGGATCCAGCCGCGGCACCCATCGTGCACCTTGGCGGCAACTGGGACTCAGTCCTTCACCCGCCGGCCTTCGCCGGCTCGGGCGGCTCCTCGGGCACCTGCATCGCCTCCAGTGCAAGCGCCTGTTCAAGCGCCGCGAAGAAGCGCTGGTACGGCTCGGACTGCTCCACGGCCCGCATGTAGAACTGGGCGCTGGCGCGCACGACGGTCTGCTTCTCGTTGCGCTTGCGGACGGTCACCGTCGCACGCACGAGGTCGGCGCGGTGGAAGAAGGGTCCCCAGTTGCGGTAGGTGCGCGTGAGCAGCAGCAGGGACTGGTCGTCGTAGAGGTGGTAGGTCGCATCGACCGTGCCCTCACCCTCGATGGGGTCGAAGCGCGAGGCAGAGACGATGCCGAGGTCCGTGTCGAGCGCCTCGACCATGAAGCCGAGGTCCTGCAGCACCTGCACGACGGCTGTGAGGAGGCGGGTACGGTCGACACTCTCGAAGAGGCGGGACTGCGCCGCCCGCAACATGACCTGGCTCTGGTCGGCGCGCCAGACCTGGTCTCTCGCGTCGCCGAGCGACTCGTGCCGCGCCTCGAAGGGCGACAGGCAGGAGGACGTGATCGCCCCGAGGGCGAGTGCGAGCGCCTGCATTGAACGGGGCACAGGGTTCATGTCAGCCCCGGTTGACGAACAACGAGCGCTCCAGGGCGGCGAAGAAGTTCTGGTACACCTCGGGGTCGTCGACCGGGACGTTGTTGTAGATCGCATTCACGCGCACGAGGAACTTGCCTCCCTCCTGCGGCCGGACCGTCACGGTGATCGCGACCACGTCGAGGAAGTTGGGCTCCGCGAACTTGGCACCCGTGACGAGGCCGAGCTCCTCGTTCGCGCGCTCGATCACGAAGCCGAGGTCCTGCAGCACGCCCATCACGCCACGCAGAGCAACGAGCTTGTCGGCGACCTCGAAAGTCCGGGACTGGATGCTGCGCATCTTGGTCTGGGCCTCCGTGGGCGCGAGCAGCTGGGGACTGGGCTTGGGAGCCGCACAGCCAGCGAGTACTACGGCAAGGGCACATGCGAGGAACGACGTGGGATGCAGGGTCATGACGCACACTCAGAGCGTGAAGGCCTCGAGGAAAACGGCCTTCGACAACTTGCCGAAGAACTGCTGGTAGACGACGGGATCACGGATCATCTCCATGCGCTGTTCGCCGGGCGGGAGGTAGTTGCGGTCGATGGCACCATCGCCCTTCCAGACCACGCGGTGGAAGGTGATGCGCACCTCGTGCCGGGTGCCCTCGGCGTTGGTCGGGCGGGCGACGAGGGTCGCGGCCACCTGCTGCTGCAGGTCGATCGGCATGTAGTAGTGGCCCAAGGACAGCACCAGCAGGAGCACGCGAGACCACGTCTGGCTCGACTCCCTTGCGCTGCGTTCCTTGGCTGCCCGCAGGAAGCCGAGTCCGCGCACGCTCTCCTCGACGTGGAAGCCGAGGTCCTGCAGCACGGCTGCCGATGCAGAAAGGAGTTCGTCCGCGTCCTTGGTCTCGAAGAAGCGCGTCTGGGCAGCCTTGTACTCCGGCGCCTCGGGGGCGAGCTGGAAGAACGTCTTCGCAGGCGGGCTCTCGCAGCCGGCAAGCAGGGTCAGCAGCAACAACGCAGCACGGAGCACGGCAAGGTGCTCAGAACTGCGTGTAGTTGTAGGCGAAGTCGCGCACCTTCTTCTCGGCGTCGAACTTGACAAGGATGGTGAGCGTCTTCTGGCGCGTGGTGGTGTCGCGTCGCGACGAGCTGCCGCCGAGGATGAGCAGCGTGCCGTAGGAGGACTTGCTTGCGTCCATGCGCTCGGTCGAGACCTTGTCGTAGACCCAGACCTCCCGACGCTCCTCGTCGGTGGTGATGATGTTGGGCGAGCCCAGCACCTCGACCACGCTGGCTGCAGCCATGCCCACCTTGATCTCGCCCTGGACCTTTGCGACCGTGAGGTCGGTGGCAGAGGGCTCCACGGGCTCTGGAGTGCCTGCGCAAGCGGCCAGGGACGGTAGGACGAACAGGAGCAACGGGAGGAGGTGGGAGGCTTTCATGACCGAGGGCGAGGATCGGGTGCCCGCACGGCACTGTCAAGTAAGCCACTGTGCCCGGCCTGGTTGCCGCCGAGCCCAGCAGGAAGAACAACGCCAGCGCATCGCCGCAGCAAGTCGTGCCCACCTGCTCGCACACCACACCAACGTGGCGCGTGCTCGCAAACTTCAGGAACTCGTGGACGGGTGAGGAAGTTGCGAGTTGCTCACTCCAAGGAGGCGCAACCGGACAAGATCCACGTGCGGCCTCAGTGAGGGTCCTTCCCCACGTGGGGACTGCTCTGGTCCGGATCAGCCTCGAGGGCCCGAACGTCTTCCAGGTCCTGCGGACGGCCCACCGCGCGCTTGTTGCGGATGAGGTCTTCCCTGGAGAGGTAGGCAACCGCGACATCGCCGTATCGCGCCGCAACCCGGCGCTGCCAGCATGGGGCAAAGTCAAGTCCATCCACGGACGTGAGTACGTCGATCCGATTGGGTGCCAGGCCAATCTGGTAGACGATCCCAGTTTGTTGGAAATCGTGGGCGGTGATTCCCTGCGCATCCAGCGGGGCACCGAAAGATCGCAATGCGCTCACGACCCGGCACGCATTCTGCGGAGACGGATCAACCCAGACGTCGAGGTCCTTGGTGAACCGTGGGCGCGCATGGAACGTGACGGCATACGCCCCCACGACCAGAAAGCGAACCTCATGGTCGTTGCATGCGGCAAACAGATCTCTGTAGTCGCGGTTCATCCTTCAACTCGCCCTTCAGGGCCAGCGCATCCAGCACCATGTCCCAGAGCAGTTCGACGCGCGTCTCCGCGGGAATCCCCCGCCAGAACGCCTCATCGAAGGCCGCCTCCTCACGCCCCATGCGCACGAGCTTTGCGGTCACGATGCGAGGGGTGGGTTTGTCGGGCAGATCCACGGAACCAGCATAACGCACCCCACCGCCAGCAAGTGTGGGGAGATCGACGGGTGCCGTTCACCTGCTGGGACCGGCATCTGGCGCACCCGACTGGCACCGAGCAGAGGACGCCCCCATCCGCTAGCATCCTCGCCCCCGATGGGCTCCCCGTGCAGCACGCCTGACGCCATGCAGTTCCTCCCCACCACGATGGAGGAGGTGCGCGCCCGCGGCTGGGACGAGGTCGACGTCGTCTTCGTGAGCGGTGACGCCTACATCGACCACCCGTCGTTTGCCGCGGCACTGCTCGGGCGCGTGCTGGAGAAGGAGGGCTTCCGCGTCGCAATCCTGCCGCAGCCGGCATGGAACAACGCCGACGCGTTCCGGCAGTTCGGCCGCCCACGCCTCTGCTTCGCCGTGAGCGCCGGCAACATGGACTCGATGATCAACCACTACACGGCGAACAAGAAGCGTCGCAACGACGACGCCTACTCGCCGGGTGGCCGCATCGAGCTGCGCCCCGACCGCGCGACCAACGTGTACGCGCAGCGGTGCCGCGAGGCCTTCAAGGACGTGCCCGTGATCGCCGGCGGCGTCGAGGCTTCGTTGCGCCGCATCGCCCACTTCGACTACTGGTCGGAGACGGTCAAGCCGTCGATCCTCGTCACCAGCAAGGCCGACCTCGTGGGCTTCGGCATGGGCGAGCGCGTGATCGTCGAGGTGTGCCGTCGCCTTGCCGCCGGGAAGACCATCCGCGAGTGCCGCGACCTCCGCGGCGTGGCCTACCTGCTGGGCAGCAAGGAACCGCTGCCTGCCCACGAGTGGCACGATGCTGACTGCGACAACAAGACGCTGGAGCTGCCGAGCCACGAGCAGGTGACGGCGGACAAGGTGGCGTTCGCGACGATGACGCGGATGCTGCACCACGAGACCAACCCAAAGAACGGGCGGCGCCTCGTGCAGAAGCACGGCGACCGGCTGCTGGTGGTCAACCCGCCCGCGCTCGCGCTCGACGAACAGGGGATGGACCGCGTGTACGACCATCCCTTCACGCGCCGTCCGCACCCGCGCTACACCGAGCCGATCCCCGCGCACACGATGATCAAGGACTCGGTGACGACGATGCGCGGCTGCTTCGGCGGCTGCACGTTCTGCTCGATCACCATGCACCAGGGCCGCGCGATCCAGAGCCGCAGCCAGGACTCGATCCTCGCCGAGGTGCGGCGCATGGCCGCCGACCCCGAGTTCAAGGGCCACATCAGCGACGTGGGCGGGCCGACCGCCAACATGTACCAGATGCGCTGCACGAGGCCCGAGGTCGAGGCGAAGTGCCGACGCCTCTCGTGCATCCACCCCACGGTCTGCAAGCTGCTTGGAGTCGACCACGGCCCCACCAAGGAACTGCTCAAGAAGGTGCGCGAGACGCCCGGCATCAAGTCGGTGCGCGTGGCGAGCGGCATCCGGATGGACCTCGCGCGCTTCGACGACAAGTACCTCGAGGACATGGCGCGCCACCACGTGGGCGGCCAGCTCAAGGTGGCGCCCGAGCACACCAGCGAGAAGGTCCTCAACCTGATGAAGAAGCCGGCGACGTCGACCTTCGACGAGTTCGCCGCGAAGTTCGCCGCTGCCAGCGAACGCGCAGGCAAGGAGCAGTACCTGATCCCCTACTTCATCGCGTCGCACCCCGGCTCGGGCGTGCACGAGATGATCGAGTTGGCGGTGTTCCTCAAACAGCGCGGCTACAAGCCGCGCCAGGTGCAGGACTTCATCCCCGCCCCCATGGACATCGCCACCTGCATGTACTGGACGGGCCTCGACCCGATGACCATGCAGCCGGTGGAGACGGTGAAGAAGCTGCGCGATCGCGAGGTACAGCGCGCGCTCATGCAGTACTTCAAGCCGGAGAACTACTTTGAAGTGCGCAAGGCGCTGCTGGAGGCAGGCCGCAAGGACCTGGTAGGCGACCGGCCGGAGTGCCTGATCCCCGCCAACCCGCCCAAGGCAGCCCTGCAGTCGCGCCGCGATGCAGCCAACGGCCGCCCCCCGCGCCGCGGCGATCCCACCTACGTGCACGCGAAGGACGCGGGCACGCGCAGCAAGGGCGGTATGCCGTGCGGTTCGAGTCCGTACGACGAGGACGAGGACGCTGAGGACTGAGTCCAGGCGCGCCTGTAGCCTGCACGCATGCGCCTGCTGCTGACTGCGTCCTTCCTCGCACTGACCCTCCCTGCCCAGGACCCGGCGCCCGTCGTGCGCGTGTTCCTGCTCGCAGGCCAGTCCAACATGGAGGGCCATGGGGTCGTCGACCTCGACGACGAACGCGACTACAACGGCGGGCGCGGCACGCTGGCGGCGTTCTTGCGCGAACCCGCCAACGCTGCCCAGTGGCCCGGCATCCGATCGACCGACGGCAGCTGGGTGGTGCGCGACGACGTGTTCGTGACCTACCGGCCCATGCACGGCCCGCGCAAGGTCGGCCCGCTGAAGGTCGGGTACGGGCCCTACGAGGGCTGGCACCACATCGGCCCCGAGTACGGCATCGGCCGCGTGCTGGGCGACCGGTATGCAGAGCCCGTGCTGCTGGTGAAGACCGCATGGGGCGGCAAGAGCCTGTTCCGCGACTTCCGCCCGCCGGGCGCAGGCGGTGAGGTGGGTCCGTTCTACCGGCAGATGCTCGCCGAGTACCGCGAGGCGCTTGCCGGGATCGCCACCGACCACCCGCAACTCGTCGGCCACCGCGCGCAACTTGATGGCGTGGTGTGGTTCCAGGGATGGAACGACGCGTGTGAGCAGGAGGCAACTGCCACCTACGACCGCAACCTCGTGCACCTGGTTGCCGACCTGCGCGCGGAGTTCGCGGACCCGAAGCTTCCGTTCGTGGTCGGCGAGACCGGCAACTGGGACGGCGAGGAGTTCCGCACTGCCCAGCGCCGCGGCTGCTTCGACCCTGCCATCGCGGCAAACATGCGATTCGTGTCGACGCGACGGTTCCTGCGTCCGGCTGCCGAGTCCCCCAACACGGGCCACGGCCACCACTGGTGCGGCAACGCGGAGAGCTACCTGCGCATCGGCGACGCGCTCGGCAAGGCCATGGCAGGCCTGCATGCCGCGCGCACCCCCGTGGCCGTGCCCGAGGGCGAGAACCCACAGGCCTGGGAGAAGGAGCTGGCGAAGCTGGATGCAACCGGAATGCCGCCAGCGCGTCCCATCGTGTTCGTGGGCAGTTCCAGCATCCGCGGCTGGAAGACGCTCACGGAGGACATGGCACCGATGCCCGTGCTCAACCATGGCTTCGGCGGCTCACGCATCGTCGACTCGGTGTTCTGGCTCGACCGCCTGGTGGCACGCTTCGATCCCTCGGTCGTGGTGGTCTTTGCAGGCACCAACGACCTCGCCGGCAAGACGCCCCGTCCCGCGAAGTGGGTCGCGGACCGGTTCGACGAACTCGTCGCGAGGCTGCGTGCGCTGGGCTCGGACGCGCAGGTCTGCTACGTGGCCATCACCCCCACGCCCAGCCGCGTGGAGCACCTGGCGCTCGTACGCGAGGCCAATGCGCTCCTCGCCGCACGCTGCGCGCAGGACCCGAGCCTCCACTTCGTCGACACGGCAGCTGGCATGGTGACAGCAGACGGACAGCCCGACCCCAAGTGGTTCTTGAAGGACATGCTGCACCTCAACGCCGAGGGCTACCGCCACTGGACCGCGACGCTCAAGCCGCTGCTCACCGGGCTCCACGCCGCAGACGCCCGCGGCGGCGCCACTCGCTGAACTGGTCTGGCAGCAGGGGAGGGTCGGGCGCAGCTGGGAGGCAGGGCCCCGCTCTCTCACGAGGGCTTCTTCTGCAGTCGCTCCAACCGCCCCTTGCGCTTGACGAGGTTCTTGTAGTCCCACTGGATCTCGCGTGCGTCGCGCAGCCAGCGCGCGAGCTTCTCCACGTCGACCTGGTCAACCGCTGTGTAGCGGGCTTCTGCTGCCTTGAAGCTCCCTTCCTTCACCAGCCCACCTTCCTCGAAGGACTGCCCGCTCCAGAACAGCAGCCTCACGCAGTTCTTCAGCTTGCTGTAGCCGACGATCGGGTTGCCCTCGAGGAACCAGACTGGGTGGGCGTGCCAGACCTTGTTCTCTGCCTCGGGCAGGCACAGGTCGATCTGCCTCGCCAGCACCTGACAGATCGCACGGTCCGAGGGTGCCTGTGCCGCGTTGTACTTCCTGGTGTCGGGATGCATCGGGCTCGCCTCCGGTCGCAGCTCACCTTTGCTTCGGGGCCGGGACGTGTTGGTCCACGAGCACCGGGTTGCCGTCGGGGTCGTGCAGCAGCAGGAAGGCTGGGCCCGTGCCCGCGGCATCCGCCTCCGCAGCCAGTGCGACCTTCTGCTCCTTGAACTGCTGCTGGAGCACGCGGACGTCGGCGAACTCCGTGAGCGGCTGCGCCTTCGCGTCCCAGCCCGGGTTGAAGGTGAGCGTGTTGCGCTCGAACATGCCCTGGAACAACCCGATCGTCACGGTCCCGTTGCGCAGGATGAGCCAGTTCTGCACCGGGTCGCCACCTGCTGCAGTGAAGCCGAGCTTCTCGTAGAACGCACGCGAGGCCGCGAGGTCCTTCACCGCGAGACTCACCGAGAAGGCACCGAGGGACGAGACAGGTGCCTCCACCACCGGGACCGGCGCGACCGGGGTAGCAGCGACGGGCACCGGCGGCGGGGCCGCGCAGGCGGCAACGAGGCAGGAGAGTGGGCAGGCAAGGGCAAAGCGCATGGGCGCATCATGCCCGATGGTGGAGCGTCCTTCCCACCGTGCCGTTCAGGCCCAGTGGTTGAGCGGGCCCACGGTGCCGAGGCCCGGAGCCGAGGCGAGCGCGCGCACCACGAAGTCTCGTGCTGCCTGCACCGCCGCTGCAACGCTGTCGCCGTGCGCGAGCCGTGCCGTCAGTGCGGCACTGAAGGTGCAGCCGCTGCCGTGGCGGTGCCTCGTATCCACGTGCGGGCCAGTGCAGACGGTCGCACCGGCAGGACCGACCAGCAGGTCGCCTTGCAGGCCCGGGACGTCCTTCACCACGACCCACTGTGCACCGAGCGAGAGCAGGCCTCGCGCGGCGGCCTCGGCACTGGCCGCGTCCTCGACCCGCGTGCCGGTCAGGCGTTCGGCCTCGAAACGGTTGGGCGTGACCACCGTGGCGCGCGGCAGCAGGTGCGCGCGCAGGGCCTCGACGACGTCGGTACCCGCCAGCGGGTGGCCGTGCTTGCTCACCAGCACCGGGTCGACGACGAGGGCGCGCACCGGGTGCTCGGCGAGCGCGCTGGCCACGGTTCCCACCAGCCCGGCGCTGCCGAGGGCCCCGGTCTTGGCCGCATGGGCACCAAGGTCGGACAGCACGCTGTGCAGTTGGGCCCGCACCACGGCTGGGTCCATGGGGTACACGCCCTGCACCCCCACCGTGTTCTGGGCCGTCAGCAGCGTGACCACCGACTGGCCGTGGGCACCGAAGCGGTGGAAGGTCTTGAGGTCGGCCTGGATGCCGGCGCCGCCCGAGGGGTCGCTGCCGGCGATGGTGAGGGCAATGGGCCTGCCCGC
>JBEGVB010000154.1:0-3321 GCA_041178545.1 Planctomycetota bacterium | reverse complement strand
GACCGTCGTCAGGCAAGCGAGTGTACCGCGGCGGCTCTTGGGGCGACGACTCGAGCTTCGTGCGTTCCTCCAACCGCGTCAACAATTCGCCGAACTGGACGGGCTACTACGGCGGTTTCCGCGTCGCGAGGACCCCGTGAGTTTCCGCTGAGCTCTTCGCTCCTCTCCGTTTCCACTCGGGCTGCGCGTCGATACGAAAACGTGCTGGATGTTGTTCCAATGAGAAATCTCCCCGTGCTCAGCGCGCGGGGCTGAGGTGCAGGCGCTCGCCCGGGCGCTCGTTGCCGGTTGCGGCGAGCACGAGTTCGTGGCCCCATTCCTCTTGGCGCGGGTCGCGCCACAGGCGCTCGGGCAGTGGCACGGCGGTGGGAGAGACGGAGCGGACCAGCGAGGTGCCGAGTTCGGTGCCGTCGGCACGGCGCACGATGAGCAACTGGGCCGGTTGGAGCGACCCGACTGCCGACTCGGGCACGTAGGCGAGGATGCGCGCCGGTCGCGGGTCGACCACGGTGAGGAGCAGGGTGCCTGCCTGCACCCACTCGCCAGCCGTGGGGCGGAGGCCGTCCTCGGCGGAGCGCGGGCGGGCGAGTTCGGACAGCGGTGCGATGCGCCCTGCGATGGGTGCGCGCAGCTCGAGCAGGTCCACCTGGTGCGCGACCTGGTCGAGGAGCGCCTCCTTGGCCTGCACCTGCCAGCGCAAGGGCGCGAGCGCATCCTCGTGGGCGGCCGCAGGTGGCGAACCGGGTGCGTAACGCTCGAGCCGCAGCCGTGCGGCCTCGATGCGCGCGAGTTCGCCTGCCTGCAACTGCTCCAGCTCGGCGACGCGCCGCTGCAACGCGTCGCGCTCGGTGCGGAGGCGCACCAGTTCGGGCTCGCCGAGGATGCCCTGCTGCACCATGGCCTCGGTGCGCTGGGCCTCGGTTGCTGCGCCGGAAAGGCGGATGCGGGTCTCCTCCAGGTCGGTGCGGGTGGCGAGGGCGGCGAGGCGCGCGTCCTCGAGGGCGCTCGCGAGCCTGCGGTGCTCGACCGCGGCATCGAGCTGGTGGCGGGTCGCTGCCTCGGCGGCGACGCGGTCCAGCTCGGACCTGCTGCCTGCCAGCTCGGCGCGGTGCATCTCGATCTCGGCGGCAAGCTCGGCCAGCTGCAGGCGCAGGGCCGTGTCGTCCATGCGCGCGACGACCTGGCCCGCCTGCACCTCCTCGTGCATGCCGACCAGCAGCGCGGCAATGCGTCCGTCGGCAGGCGCGCGCACGGTGGCGTGCGTCACCTCGACGATGCCCTGGATCCGCGCCGCGGGCGGCAGGGACAGGCCCAGGGCGACGACGCCTGCCACCGCACCGAGCCAGACGGCGAGGGGCAGGCCGCCGTGGGCCAGCTGGCGGGCGCGGAAGCCGAGGCCTGCGCGCGGGGCACTGGGGCGGAAGGGCTGCATCAGACCTCCACGTCCTCGTTCTGCAGCAGCAGGTTGACGTCGAGTGCGCCGGGGATGGCGCGCACGTCGGTGACCAGCGGGGTGGACGAGGCGGGGTCGAGCAGCCGCAACTGGTAGGAGAAGTCCATGGCGCCCTGGTGGCGCGAGTCGCGCAGGCTCACGAGGGCGAAGCTGGAGCAGTAGTGGCGGAGCACGCGTCGCAGCGCGTCCTCCTGCTCGCCCAGCGCAGGCATGGCGAAGCGCAGCACGGCATCGTGGCTCACGCGCTCGCCGAAGCGCACGACGTACAGGTAGGCGGCCACCCCGAGCGCGATGGTGGTGCCGGTGACCGCCAGCAGCACGTTCTGGACACCCACGGCGATGCCGATGGCCACCGCGAGGAACAGGAACACCGTGTCGCGGCTGTCCTTGATCGGGGTGCGGAAGCGGATCAGGGCGAGCGCGCCGAACAACCCGAACGCACGCGCGAGGCTGTCCCCGATGGCGAGCATCACCATGGTGACGATGAGGCTCAGCATCACCAGGGACTGGACGAAGCTGCGCGAGTAGCTGGTGCCATGGTGGGTGCGGACGTAGACCCACGCGAGCGGCTTGCTGAGCACGAAGGCGAGCAGCAGGTGGAACGCAAACGACTGGACGGACGGTACCGCCGTCTCCCAGTCGCGGAGCTGTTGGAGCAGGTCGCTCATTGCAGGGGCCGCATCATGTGGCAGCGGCCCGGTCCGGGGCCAGTGCCTGCATGGACCGTGCATACTTGGAGAAGGAGGTCCGCCTCAGCTCGCCGGACCGGATGACCTGCTGCATCCACGACGGGCAGCGGTCGGTGAACTTCAGCTCCAGGACCACGCCGCCGCTCGGCACGGTGACGAGGCGTGGGTCGTGCACGGCCACGCGCGGCCGGTGCTCGGCCACTGCGCAGAGCCTGCGGTCGAAGGTGACGCGCAGTTCGTCGTCGTCGAGGCCGACCCATGCCTCGCGCTGGTAGCGCACGATGGCGCAGGGGGACGCGCGGCGCAGGGTCGCGAGCCGCAGGAACTCCGCCACGGCCTCGCCCTGCAACGCCGTGGCACCCGGCACCGTGGAGCGCCTGCCCTCCAGCAGGTCGGCGAGCAGCGCGCGGGGCACCGGTGCGCGCAGCTTCTGCACGACGCCGACGCACCGCCGCTTCACCTCCAGGAACACCGGGGCGTTCAGGTCGTCGCTGTAGGCGCGCACGCGCAACTTGTACCGCTGGGCCTGGCCCTCCAGGGTCTCGCGGCACAGCGAGTGCTGGGAGTCGTCGAGGTAGAGGCTGGCGATCGGGTAGCTGCGGTCGGCACTGCGCTGGGCGTGGCCGTCAAGGCGGACGAACGGCGCCACGATGCGTCGCACGCGGTCGGCCACGGACTCGGGCACCACGAACTTGCACTCGTGGCGGTTGCGGTAGCGCAGCACGGCCGTGCGCTCAGGGGCAGATGCGCGCCTCGATGGCGCGCGACGTGTCGATCCCGGCTGCACCCAAGCCGAGTGCCTGCGTGTAGAACGTCACGCCGGCGAGCGAGGGGATCGCGGGGATGGCGAGCGGGAGCGAGCCGAAGCCGGTGCTGTCGAGGGGCACCGAGGCGTTGACCGAGGCCGTGAGCGGCGAGAGCAGCAGCACGTCGCCTGCGGCGCCGTAGGGCGTCAGGTCGATGTGGTCGCCGCCGAAGGCCATGGCGAACACGCCGAAGCCGCTCGGAGGGCCGCCGGTGATCGTGTAGGTGGCGCTGGTGGCCACCTGCAGCGTCCCGGACAGTGCCAGGTCGAACCCGTGCACGGACGGGTCGAGCGCGCCGTAGGTCCGCTGGCCGCAGCCTGCAGGCGTGTTGCGCGCGAGGTACGTGGGGGCCGGGAAGGTCACCCACGCGGAG
>JBEGVB010000153.1:0-15435 GCA_041178545.1 Planctomycetota bacterium | reverse complement strand
AGCCACTTCTCGCCAGCCTTGAGCCGCACGGGCGGCGCGAAGCCCTCGGTTGGCGCCTGCGCGGCGCAGAGGGCACTGAACAGCGCGGCACACGTGAGCGCGCGCAATACCGTCGATCGAGCCATGGAGTCCTCCTGGTCGGTGCAGGTGCGCGACCCGGACGTCGGGCGCGCGGCACGACGATACCACGCAGGAGGTGCCGGCTGGCCTACTCGAAGACGCGGACCTCGAACCGGCCCGTGCTGTCGGCCGTGCCCCGGTACATGCCGGTCGAGTTGAAGGGCATGGCCACGTTGCCGGCGCGGTCCACTGCGATGACCCCGCCGTCGTCCTTCTCCAGGGTGTCGAACACCAGGGCACGCGAGGCCTCGTCGAGCGACTGGCCGCCGTACCGCATGCGGGCTGCAATCGCATGGCCCACCACGTGGCGGATGAACTGCTCGCCGGTGCCGGTGCCGCTCACCGCCACCATGTCGTCGGCGTAGTTGCCGGCGCCGACCACCGGCGTGTCGCCCACGCGCCCGTAGCGCTTTCCCGTCAGGCCGCCCGTGCTGGTGGCAGCCGCGAGTCGTCCCTCGCGGTCGCGCGCGACGCAACCAACGGTGCCGTAGGCGTTCTGCTGCTGCACGGGTCCGGTCAGCGAGCCGGTCCGCCTGCGTTCCTCCAGCACCTGCTCGAGCGCCCGGCGGCGTGCCTCGGTGTCGAAGTGGCTGTTGGGCACGCGCTCGACCCCCTGGGCGGTGGCGAACTCCTCGGCGCCCTCGCCCATCAGCAGCACGTGCCGCGTCTGCGTCATCACGAGGCGGGCGAGGGACACCGGGTTCCTCACGGTGCGGACGCCTGCAACCGCACCGCAGCGGAGGGTCGACCCGTCCATGATCGAGGCATCGAGTTCGTGCTCGCCACGTTCGTTGAACACCGCGCCGACACCTGCATTGAAGTGCGGGTCGTCTTCCAGCACCCGCACCACTGCCTCGCAGGTGTCGAGGGCGCTGGCACCGTCTGCCAGCATGCGGCGGCCCAGCTCGAGGGCGCGTTCAAGCGCCTGCTCGTACCCCTTCCGCTCGGACTCCGGTCGACCGGGGTCGATGGTCCCGGCACCACCGTGGATCGCGAGTGCCCACGACACGGAGGGTTGTGCTGCCCGTTCCGTACCGGGAGCGGTGGACCGGCAGCCAGCGAACAGCGACGCGAGGGAGACCAGGACGGTCAGCAGCGACGGGTGGAGATGCATGCGTCTGTCACTTCCTTGCCGTGCATCGAACCCGCGCACGGCCCTCCGTGCCACCACGGTGTCTGCAAGCATGGCTGCGACCGTTGCCCCGGCAGGGCCCGGCACCTCTCAGCGGCCCGAGGCAAGCCACCACACGAGGGGTGCCGACGCGCCCACGGTTGCACAGGTGAGCGCGAACCCGGGTGCTGGCTTGCGCTCGACGCCGCGGGTCTCGGCAGCGCGCACCCGGAGCACGGCAACGAGCGCCACCAAGGTGAGGGCGTGGTTCCACGGGCACAGGGGGCACAGTTGCGGCAGTTGCACCAGCAGCCAGACGAACCAGCAGGCGGCGAGGCAGCCGAACGTGAGTGCGAGTGCGAGCCGGTCGACGACCCAGCGGCGTTGTGCTGCGCCCAGGGTCCTGCTGCCGCACCATGCGAGGGTGCAGGCGAGGAAGAAGCCGAGGCCGAGCACTGCGTTGGGGACGAGGAACCACCGTGCCTGTGCAGAGAGCAGCACCGGGTCGCAGTCCACCCTGTCGTTCCACGAGCACGCGCCGGTGCCCGGATCGACCCAGCCGTGCCGCAACGCGACGTAGCGCCAGGACAGGTAGGCGGTGTTGGCGCATGCGAGCAGCAGCGCGGCAGTGAGCCAGGAAGCGGGGCGTCCCACGGGTCGCAGTATGCACCCTGCAACGACGCCGCAACAACACGGGACCCTGCACAGTCCTGCGTGCCCGCCGCTAGCATCTGCGGCCCGGAGCACCCCATGTCCACCGCCCGCACCCTCCTCTCCTCCCTGTTCCTCGCCACAGCATTGACCGCGCAGGAGCCTGCCCGCGCCGAGCCGCAGCAGGGCCAGCAGCCGCCGCGCCAGAACTGGTCCAGGCGCGTCGAGCAGCGCGCCGACCGGTCGATCTTCTCGGCCCTCGACCTGCCGACGCCCAGTGCCATGCGCCTCGGTTCCGGAGCCCCGGGCCCGGGGTACTGGCAGCAGGCTGCCGACTACCGCATCGACGTCGAGCTGCTGCCCGAGACGCGCACCGTGCGCGGCCGCGAGACGGTGGACTACCACAACCACTCGCCGCACACCCTCGACTACGTGTGGGTCCACCTCGAGCAGAACTGCCTGCGCCCGGACAGCATCAGCACGCTCACCGACGGCGGCAGCCTGATGGGGGGCGAGTCGGACACCACGGACGGGGTGGCGCTGCAGAAGGTTGCCTCGGGCGGGAGCCGCCTCGACTACACGGTCCACGACACCATGATGCGGATCGACCTGCCTGCGCCGTTGCAGCCGGGACAGACCTTCCAGTTCGAGGTGGAGTGGTCCTTCGTCGTCCCGCAGCGGGTCTTCCGGCGCTACGGCACCATGGAGACCGCGAAGGGCACCATCTGGGAACTGGCGCAGTGGTTCCCTGCCGTTGCCGTCTACGACGACGTGCACGGCTGGAACACGCTGCCGTACATCGGTGGTGGCGAGTTCTACACCAACTTCGGCACCTACCAGCTCAACATCACGGCGCCGCGCGACCACGTGGTGGTCGCGAGCGGTGAGCTGCTCAACCCGCAGGACGTGTTCACTGCCGAGCAGCAGCAGCGCTTCGCGCGCGCCAAGCAGAGCGAGGAGACGGTGGTCGTCATCGCCAAGGACGAGGTGGGAACGCCCGGCAGCAGGCCGGAGGGGACGGGCCCGCTCACCTGGCGCTTCCGTGCCGAGCAGGTGCGCACCGTCGCCTGGGCCGCGTCGCCGGCCTTCATCCTCGATGCTGCCGTCGTCGATGCGAGCGCCGCCAACAAGGTGCTGTGCCAGTCTGCCTACCCGGCCGAGTGTGCCGGGGCATGGTCCAAGTCGACCCAGATGCTGCGCAAGTCGCTCGGCGGCTACAGCAGGCGCTGGTTCGAGTACCCCTACCCGGTGATGACCAACGTGGCGGGCGTCGAGGGCGGCATGGAGTACCCCATGATCATCTTCTGCGCCGCGGGCAACAACGAGCGCGGCCTGTGGGGAGTCACCACCCACGAGGCAGGCCACACGTGGTTCCCCATGATCGTCAACACCGACGAGCGCCGCCACGCGTGGATGGACGAGGGATTCAACACCTTCATCAACGGTTACTCCGACGAGGACTGGTACGGGCCCCAGCAGGAGCAGCGGCAGGGACGTCGCGCGCGCGGCGGCGCCATGCGGCTGCCCATCGGCGACGGCATGCCCATCGACACGCCTGCGGACCAGTTGCCTGCCATGGCCATCGGCATGCTGCAGTACGGCAAGACAGGTCAGGGGCTCCGCCTGCTGCGCGAGCACATCCTCGGTCCCGAGCGCTTCGACCACGCGTTCCGCACCTACATCCGTCGCTGGGCCTTCAAGTCGCCGCGTCCCGCCGACTTCTACCGCACCATGGAGGATGCGGCGGGCGCCGACCTCGCGTGGTTCTGGCGCGGCTGGTTCGTCGAGTCCACCCGCCTCGACCAGGCCGTGGACTCGGTGACCCCCGCGACCGACCGCCGCCCTGCGCGCATCACCTTCACCAACCTCGACCGCATGGTGATGCCGCTGCACTACCGCGTCACCTACGACGACGACACCACCGAGGAGGTGAAGCTGCCGGTGCAGGTGTGGCACAGCTCCAACCGCGTCGTGCGCAGCGCGGCTGCCGGCAAGCAGGTCAAGAAGGTCGAGGTCGACCCCGAGGCCGTGTTCCCGGACGGCGCGCGCGCCAACAACGAGTGGGAGCCCGCGGCCAAGTAGCCGCGGCGCTCAACTGCCCAGCGCCGCACGCAGCGCGTCGGCGAACCCGGTGCGCCGGTCGGGCCACGTCGAGAGTGCCTTCTTCAGCACCTCGGCAGTTGCGACGACCGTGGCCTTCGCCCTTGCGCGCGTGAGGCCGGTGTAGACCAGCGGCGCCTGCAGGAGGGACTCGAGGGGCCCCTTGGGGTCAGGCGGCAGCACCAGCAGCACCTCGTCTGCCTCGGAGCCCTGAGCCTTGTGCACGGTCATGGCCCACGCGGTGCGATGCTCGGGCAGCTGTTCGGGCAGGAACGAACGCGGGGTGGCACTGTCCGAGGCGAAGTGGACCCTCGCGATCCCCTCGCTGACGATGCACACGCCTTGGTCGCCGTTGTTCAGGCCGAGGTCGGGATCGTTGCGCGTGACCAGCACAGGACGACCGTGGTACGAGGTGCCACGCACATCCAGCAGCTTCTCGATGCGCTGGTTCAGGTCGGTGACCGAGTAGGGGCCCTCGTTCTGCACGCAGAGGACACGCAGTGCCTTGTGTGCGGCGAGCGCCAGTGCCGGATCCTCCGGCTCGACGCAGGCCTTGAGCCTCGGGAGCAGCCGCTGCAACTCGTCTGCGAGGGCGACAGGCTCCACCCGGCGCAGGTCCGCTGGCGTGGTCTGCAGCACGGCTTCCACCGTGTCCGGCCTGCGTTCCGAGATGGCCCGTGCGGTGCGCCCCAGGCCGGAGTCGGGGTCGAAGCGCCGGGTCACGCGCAGTGCAACCACGGCACTTGCCATGGGGTCACCGGCACTCCCGTCCGTGCGTTCTTCAACCTGCAGGCCTGCCGTGCGGCACCAACCCGCCAGTGCGCTGCCGACCCCGAGTTCTGGCCTCGCCATGCCGCACAGGTCTGCGAGCACCTGGCCGAGGTCCACGCTCGGCAACTGGTCTCGGTCGCCCACCAGCACGAGCCTTGCCTCGGGGCGCAGTGCACCGACGAGTGCATGCAGCAGTTCCACGTCGGCCATCGAGGCCTCGTCGACGACCACCAGGTCGTGCGGCACCGGGTTGCGCTCGTTGCGGGCAAAGGTTGCCTTGCCGCCCTGGAAGCCCAGCAGGCTGTGGAGGGTCAGGGACTCTGGCAAGTCGGTCACCTTGGCGTCCGCCAGGCTCTCCTTCATCCGGCGCGCCGCCTTGCCGGTGGGTGCTGCGAGGGCAAACGACAGGTCCTGCTGCAGTCCGCGCAGCACGTGGATCAGTCGGGCGACCGTGTAGGTCTTGCCGGTGCCGGGTCCACCCGTGACCACCGTGAAGCGGTTGCGCACGGCAGCCGCCACCGCGATTGCCTGCCAGTCGACTCGCGTTGCGGCCTCCTTGAACTGCTCGCGGACCAGTGCGCCCGCAAGTGCCGGGTCGGTGTCCAGTGGGGTGGCAATGCGACGTGCCATGGTCCCCGCGATGCCGGACTCTGCGAGCCAGGTGCGGTGGAAGTAGAGGCGTTGGCTCGCATCGAGCACGAAGACCGACGGCGTGCTGCCGTCGTTGCACAGCTTGCTGCCGCGCAGTGCGGCAAGGATCTCCGCTGCCTGGTGGCCAGACTGCCTCGCCAACTCCTCCAGTGCGATGCAGGAGTTGCCCTCCTTGCGTGCTGCATGCAGTGCGGCTGCGCAGGAGGCCAGCACTGCACCGTGTGTGGGTGCGTGGGAACCCAGCCAACAGCGCATGGCGCGTTCGAGCGGGTCGACTGTCGACGGGCCCTTCATCGCACCGGCCTCCGGCCCCTCAATGCGCTTGCCAGCCGGTCGACCAGGACATGGTCCGGCCTGTGGACGTACCACCCGGTCTGCGCCGTTGCATCGAGACCGCGCAGGTACACGTAGCAGGCCCCGCCGACGTGCCGGTCGTAGTCGTAGTCCTTGCCGATGCGCGACTGGAGGTGGCAGTGGAGGCCGGCGAGGTACATGTGGTACTGCACGACGTACTTGTCCTCGCACATGGACTCCGTCAGCCGGCCTGTTGCGTAGTCGGCAGGCGAGTTGCCGAGGTGGTTGGACTTCCAGTCGAACACCCACCACTTCTCCTGGTGGCGACACATGAGGTCGACCTTCCCCACGAAGTGGCGGTACCCGGCCTCGCGGTCGTCCTTTCGCGCGATCCTCTCCCCGAGCTCCGCCACGTGGGAACTCGTACTGGTGGCCAGGATGCGGCCGACTTCCCGCACGTCGACATGCTCGGTCCCGAGGAGGAAGTTCCACTCGTCCTTCCGCGAGGTGGGGGCAAGGTCCTTGAGTGCGAAGCCCAGTTGTCGACAGGTGGGTTGCGTGACCACCTGCAACATCTGCTGCACCACGGCAACCGGGTTGGTGATGCCCTGGTGCACCTCGGGCGCAAGGAAGCCATGGCCCTCGAGCAGGTCGCGGATGAGCGTCGCGTTGGTGGAGCCACCAGGGTCGCGGAAGTCTGCATGCTCCAGAATCGCATGCAGGCAGATGCCTGCGCTCGGGCCCCGCGCGAAGCCGAACATGCTCTCGGCGGGGACCTCCGTCTCGACCCGTGTCTCGCCGCGGTCGTCCTCGTGGTCCGCAGCCGACTCGTGTTGGCTGCCGTGCAGCAGGCGGGAGAAGCTCGCCGTGCGGTCCCCCAAGGTGAGGCGTTCCGGCACGGGCCTGAAGCTCGGTAGCGCAGCGGCAGAAACCCGTGGCCGGGGGTCCCTGCGCGGTGGTTCCTCCTCGCGAAGGTCGACGTGGGTCACCGAGAGGATCTCTGCATGGGCCCGCTCGAAGGCCTCCAGGTCCTGCCCCCACGCCAGCCCGCGTTCCTTGGTCTCCTTGTGCCAGTCCTTCACCCAGCCCTCCGCCTTCTGCCCTGCGTGGTGGAAGTGCAGCAACCATGCAAGCGCGGTCTTCGGGGCACCCTCGGCTGGTACGTGCCATGCGATGCATCGGCGCTTGGCCCGGGTGAGTGCCACGTAGAGCAGGCGCAGGTCCTCGCCGAGTTGGTTGCGTTCGGCGGCGTCTGCGTGCGCCGGAAGGGGCTCGTTGCCAAGGTCGAGGACCGGAGACCCTGCGGCATCGCGACTCAGCAGGAGGCCCTTCTTCGGCCGGTGGCTGCCAGTGGTCAGGTAGGGCAGCAGTACGACCTCGTACTGCAGTCCCTTGCTGGAGTGCATGGTGAGGATCTGCACGGCTTCGGCATCGCTCTCGAGGCGCAGTTCGCGGTCCGATGCGGTCTTCCCCGTGGCACCACTGCGTTCGGCAGTGAACCAGCGAAGCAGGTGGGCCTTGCCATGGCCGTGCAGCGTCTGTTGCTCCTGCAGCAACTCCGCCACCTGGAACCAGTTGGTGAGCTTCCGCTCGCCGTCCTCCCGGGCCAGCATGCGGCTGCGGACCCCAAGGGCTTCCACTGCATGCATGAACATGGACATGAGCCCGCGTCGCGTCCAGGTGCTGCGCAGGAAGTGAACGAGGTCGAGGTCTGCCTTCAGGCTGGCGTCTGTCGACGGGTCTGTGAGTTCGCTCGCGGTACGGCCCCAGAACACGGTGGCGCGCGCGGCCTGGATCAACGTGCCGGCGCCGGGGTCCAGGATGGCATGCATGAGGACCTCGAGTTCCTCGGCCTCCTCGCTCTCGAACACGTCATGCAGCCTGGCGATCGACGCGGTGATGCCTGCCTGTGCAAGCGCATCCTGGACGCGTTGACCTTCCTTGCCGGAGCGCACGAGGACTGCGATGTCCTTGTGTTGGAGACGTTTGCCCGTGTCCGAGAGGGTGGTGCCCGACGTGACCAATGCCTTGCACTGGGCCACGAGGTCGTCCAGCAGCGTTGGCTCCCATGCGTTGCGCTTCGGGAACGTCGCCTGCTGCCTGCTCTTTGACTTGGGGTCCGGCCTGGGTTCGGACCGCAGCACACGCCACTGCATCGGCCGTCCCGGGAGTCCCACAAGTTCTCGTTCGCCAGCCTTGTGGTGCGCGGTGACCTCCGGGACCAGGATGCCGCTCTCCACGAACGGGTGGTCCTTGCCCCGCTGGAACAGGCGGATCACCGAGGTGACCAGTCCGGGGTGGCTGCGGAAGTTCTTCTCGAGCGTGAACTGGTCGGACGCTCGTGCGGCCTGCAGGTAGGCGTTGAGGTCGGCACCACGGAAACCGTAGATCGACTGCTTCGGGTCGCCGACCAGCAGCAGGCTGTCGCCGAAGAACGCGTCGAAGATCGCGTACTGCAGCGGGTCGGTGTCCTGGCACTCGTCGACGAGTGCGACCTTCCACTGCTCGCGCACCGCAGTGCACAGGTCCTTCCCGGCAACCGGGTCGCGCACGAGGGTGTGCAACTCGACCAACAGGTCGCGGAAGGAACGGGTCCGGGCAGTCGCCTTGGACCGGTCGAGCGCGGCCAGGGATGCGTGCAGCATGGCCTCGACGAGGGCGGTGCGAGCGGGCTCCAGGGCATCGGCAACCTGCTCTGCCGCCAGGAAGAACGAGTGGGCAACCGTGCCCGGTTCGGGCGCAACCGAGCCACCCTTGCTGTACTCGCCACCAGCCACGAGGTTGGCAAGCGAGAGGTGTGCAAGGTCGTCGAGTGCCGTGAGCGGCTGGCGGCGGATGCGGCGGGCCAGTCGTTCGCAGAAGGTGCCGACACGCTTGTACCAGGGCGCCTTCGAGTTGCTCTTGTGGTCGGCGAGTGCCTGCTGGACGAGCTCTGCGTCGAACTCCTCCTCGGCGGCCGCGACGGCGGTACGCAGACTCTCCAGGGCGGGAGCCAGGTCCTGCGAGGGCGCGATGCGTGTCCCCGGGAAGAGCTGCCAGGCGTCGAACCGTTCCTTGAGTGCCTTCTCGTCGATCCCTGCAGCACGGAGCACGGCGGCAGGCAAGGGGTCGTCTCCCTGTGCCTGCGCGCGCAGCGCGTCGGCACAGGCTGCCATCACCAGTTCCGAGTCGTCCTCCACGAACTCCGTGACGAAGTCGGTTCCGCTGGCAAATGCCGCCCGGTCGAGGACGCGCTTGCAGAAGCCGTGGATCGTGTTGATGGTGACGAGGTCGAAGTCGCGTAGGGCGCGTTCCAGCACCGGGATGCCGGCAGCACCATGGTCGTTCGCAAGCTGCTGCCAAAGGTCCTTGGACGCCTTGCCGCCCTTCAGCGCATGCAATGCATCCTGCAGGCCGGTCCGCAGCCGGTGCTTGAGGTCCTGCGTGGATGCGCGGGTGAAGGTCACCACGAGGACCTGCTGGGCCGACGTCACACGCCCACCCGGCCTGGCGCCCTCGAGCAGGTGCCGCACGAAGAGTCCCTCGAGCGTGAAGGTCTTGCCGGTGCCCGCGCTCGCCTCCAGCACGGTGCGGCGCGCAGGCAGCGGGGACGCTGCCACGTCGAAGGGCTGCATCATTCCTTCTCCTCCTGCCATGCCGCGAGTGCGGGGCACCACACGGATTCTGCGATCGCCTTCATCTCGGCGGCCAGCGCGCCGGCAAACAGGTCCTGGCCGCGCCAACAGAGCTTCACGTGCGCGTCCTCCGACTCGGAAGGGAAGCTGCCGTAGTCGTCCGGCAGGAACTCCTTCTCGGCCTTGGCAAGGAGTTCGGCTTCGGAGGAGGCATCTCCCTTGGCGAGGACTGCCGAGGTGATGGGGAAGAACGGCAGGGGCCTGCTGCGTCCTTGGCGCAGTCCGTGTACGAGGTGCGAGAGCTGCTGGCGTGCCTGTGCAGCATCCACTGCCGCGAACCGACCAGCGCCCGAGGGCATCACGAGCCGCGTGACGACGGGAGTCCGAGGATCTGCTCCCTCCGCGCCCGCAGCCACGCTGCACACCAAGTGGAGGATCCATGCCTGCAGCTTCATGCGCTCCGGCACCTCCTTGCGGTCGGCGGCGAAGATCACCTGGGTGCGGTCCCTTGCAGCACGGACCCATGCAGTGACCGTGCAGTCGTCGAGCCTCGCCACGGCAAGCAGCGAATCGGTCCCGAGACTCGAACTGGCCCGTGCCGCTGCCATCTCGGCGTCGACAGCATCCGCTTGGTGGGCAAGCCTGCCGAGCCACCCGGGCTGTGTGCTGCCGGATGCCGCGTGCAGGGCTCCTTGGCGGTCGAGTGCGGCCTCCGGGCCGGTGGTGCCGACGCGCATGGCCTCGACGAGCTTGCCCAGGGTCTCGTCCCGGCGACTCGCCCTGCCGAAGTTCTCGGTCTCCTCGAGCTGTTCCTCGCGGAACGGCATGCCCAGGCCCACTGCATGCCTCAGGAAGTGCTGCGCCGGGTTGCGCCAGAAGCGCACCAGGTCGTCCACCGTGCACGCATGGAGCGTGGTGTTGTCCCGCGCAGCAAAGCCCTCCGGCACGAAGCGGTCGGAGGGGTTGGTCCCTGCGCCCTCGAGCCTGGCGTAGGAGAAGTGGTGGGGGTGGTCGGCGCGGTGGCTCCTGCTGAATCCTTGCAGCAGGTGCTCGACGACCAGGGTCGCGCTCGCGTTCCCAGCGCCCGCTGCCGGCGCCCAGCCACGGTCGACGGACTCGAGCAGCTCGGTCAGCACCGTCGACGGGGTGAGGGCCTCGTTGGAGCGCTGGGACCTGCCGACGTGGCTGAGCAGGAGCTTGTCGCGCGCCGACATGAGTGCCTCGAGGAACAGTTGCCTGTCGTCGGCACGAGGATCGCGGTCGCCGCGCCTGCGCTCCACCTGCATGAGGTCGAAGGACTGGGCCTGGGTGCTGCGGGGGAAAACGTCACCAAGACCACACACTGCCAACAGGCGCGCTGGCACCATCCGCATGGGTCGGAGGGCGGCAAAGGTGACCTTGTCGCCGCCGAAGCGGGAGCTGCTGCGGGATCCCAACGCGGCCACCAGGCTGTCGGTCCACGCCTGCAACGACAGCGTCCCCTCGTGGCTCGAGAGATCACGGATGCGTGCCATCGTGGCGAGCACGTCGAGCAGGAGCTTCCTGTCCTCTCGATCGTCCGCCGACGGAGCATCGAGCACGCGGCCCAGCAGTTTGCGGGTGGCACCGATCCAATCCCCCAGGCTGCGTGGTGTCTGGACCTCGTGGTGCACGGCCATGAGCTCCTCCAGGCACCAGGCAAGGCGTCCGATGCGAACCGCGACTTCCTGGCCGTGTCGAGCGACCGGCAGGAGGCCGTCCACGAGGCTTTCCACCGGTCCGGTCATCGTGCCCAGCACGAGGCGGTCGAGCCCCTGACGCCATGTGTGCTCGTGGCTCGCAGGCTGGCCGAACGAGGCACGGTGGGTCCCGTCGATGCCCCAGTGCACCGAGGCCTCGCGGACCCAGCCGCGGATCTCGGCGGCGCCTGACTCCTGGAGCCCGAAGCGAGCCTGCAGGCACGGGTTGGAGAGCAGGTCGAGCACTTCGACGTTGGTCCAGCGGCTCGCTGCAAGTCGGAAGACGTCGACCAGTGCCTTCGCCAGGGGCTTCTCCGTGGCGGGCGTGCGGTCCTGGACCTGGTAGGGCAGCAAGTGGGCAACGGGCCCGAACACCGAGTGGATGGCTGGTGCGTAGGACTCGATGTCCGTGACCAGAACCAGGACTTCGTTGGGCTTGAGCGAGCTGTCGCGCTCCATCGCATCCAGCACGCGATCGCGCAGGACCTCCATCTCGCGGAACGGCGAATGCGTCACGTGCACCCGCAGGCTGTCGTCGTCTGCACGGATCGGGTCGTTCCCGCGTGGCTCGTCCATGGCCTCGATGCCTGCCTGCACCTTGTGCAGCAGCGAGTCCGACCGGGGCATGGAGTGGTCCACGTCCATGCGCTGCGTCAGGGCTCCCTCGCGGTCCGCAAGGCCCAGCACGAAGTCCGAGGACTGCATGCCCAGTTCGGCAAGCAGTTCGTGCTGGACGGGCTCGCTGGTCTTCCTGCGCCTGCGAGAGCGCTCGTCCATGTAGTGCGGTGTCGGCACGAAGGCGTACAGGTCCACCTGGCAGTGGGCACTGAGTGCCTCGAACAGCTCCATCACCAGTGGCGGCACGGTGCTGAAGCCAAAGGCCTGCACGCGGCGGGGCAGTGTGGCAGGGGGACTCTTCTCCCGCAGCCGTTCCAGGACCCTTGCCAGCGTGGGCGCGGGATCCGCGGTGCCAACTTCGGCGAGCAGTGCGCGCCACAATGCGGCCTGCCACGGCTCGTCCTCGCTCTTGGTCAGGAGGCCGTGCGACTCCCATGCAGCCAGCATGTCCGGGCGGTACAGCTGGTACTGGTCGAGACAGCCAGCGACGCGTTGGGCCAGCTGCAGCTGTTTGGTGCCTTGCGGGTCGGTTGCGAAGTACCGGCGTGGGCGTGCAAACGCTGCGGCATGGCGAGGATCCCCGAACAGCCGGTGGATGCGCCAGTGCAGCACCTCTGGACTGAGCGCGTGCAGGCGGTCCTGCATCCGCCGGCGCGGCGTCTCGTCGAACAGGCCGCGGAACCAAGGCGCGAGGAACGGCATGTCCACCGACGCGCAGATGCCCAGCTCGCTGGTGGCAAGTTGCCGTTCCAGCCACCGTGCCATGCCCGTGCTGGGCACGAGGACGACCTCGTCCACCTCTGGCGGGAGGGGTTCCGAGGTCATGGACTGGACCAAGCTGCCAAGCAGGTCCTCCAGCCGGCAGCTGGTGTGGACGCGTAGTCCCCTCTCGGCTGATTCACCCGCTGCGCCCATGAAAGTCATCTTGCCAGCTGTCTCCCTCATCGCAAGGGGCGGGATCTCGACCCGCCGCGCGTCGCCAGACTACTCGCCGTTGCCGATCAATCCCGGTTCGTCGTGGTCGAGTTCTGCCATCAGCTTGCTGCCTGTGATCGCCTGCAGGTCGCCGAACATCCCCACGGTGGCTTCCTGCATCAGCCGGATCTGGGACTCGCGCTTTGCCCAGCGCTTCTGCATGGCCTTGCGCTCGGCCTCGAGGTCTGCGCTGAGTTCAAGGTAGTGGTCGAGCACGGCCTTCACGCGGTTGCGGAAGAGCGGGCCGGTGAGGTAGCCAAAGAGCTGTTCCTGCTTGGTCTGCTGACCGTGGGAGACGATGCGAATCGTGGACACCTGCGTGAGGTGTTCGCGCAGTGCGACGGCGAGCGGGATGGCCATCCGGAAGGAAGTGACCCACACTTCGTCCACGAGCCCGAAACCGTCCACGTCCTTGGGCAGTGCCTGCGTCACCAGAACGGCCATGTCTGCCTTGGCGGCGCGCATGTCGGTGCGCAGCTTGGCGAGCCAGGCGTCGGACCACGTCTTGGTCCGCTTCGACTCCCAGAGGATGCTGCCGGACACCGCGCCTGAACGTGCGCACACGCGCTGCAGTGCGTCGCCGCCGAACTCGCCCTTGGCCACGGGCTCGACCACGTCGAGTGGGAACTGTGCCTTGAGCATGGCCTCGAGCTGCAGTTCCTGCACCTCGCCCTGCAGCTGCTGCGATCCCTGCTCGGCCTTGCGCAGGGCCTCCTGGAGCTTGGTCTGCAGGTCGGCGATGGTCTTCTCCTTCTCGGAGAGCTTCAGCCTGCCCTGCTCGTCGGCGGCCCGCGTTGCCTCCTCGCGGATCTTCGCACGCTCTTCGTCGATCGCGCGCTGCTTGACCAGCTCGAACTGCTCCTGCGCCTCCTGCAACTCCCTCCGTTGCTCACGCAGCTCTATCTCTGTCTTGTGCGCGACATCCAGCTGCGCCTTCTTTGCATCGAGCTGCTTCTGCATCTCGGCACGTTCGATGTCAGCCTTCTGCAACTGCTCGGCCACCGCATCGCGCGCCTTCTTGGCCTCGGCGTCGGAAAGGGTCTTGCGCTCGGCGGCCAGTCGCTTTGCGACCTGCTCCTCCACCGCTTCACGGGCCTGCGCGAGCGCCTGCTCCTGGGCACGCACTGTTTCTTCCCGCTTCCTGATCCCCTCGTCACGCTTCTCCATCAGCGAGCGGTACTTCTGCTCAGTTTCCCGGATCAGCGGTGCTGCAAGGGACTCGGTGAGCTTGACCTCGTGCTGGCAGCGCGGACAGGTGATCGTCGGTTCATTCATGGCGTCCCTCCCTGGTGCAGGGGGGCCAAGGCTAGCGAGCAGCGAGCCGCTGCAGAAGCCTCACGTGCTCGCTGTGGCGCACGGAGCCGGCTAACGTGCGCGCATGGACTTCGAGGAGTGGCTGCAGCGGGCCCAGAGCCTCAACCTTGCGGTCATCGGGGGGCGGCGGGCGCCGTACAAGCCGGCCATGTTGCTGGCCGCGATCCTGCTCGTGCGGAAGGGGCAGTTCGCCGACAACCTGCTGCTGTTCCCGGAGCTGTGCAGTGCCTTCGACCAGGTGCTGCAGCTGGTGGCGCCACAGAATGATGGGCCCACGGAGAGGGTCCTCCCGTTCCACCACCTCGCGAACGACGGCATCTGGGTGCTGGTCGCCCGCGTGGGCGAGGACGAGGCGCTGGCCCAGCGCATGGCACTTGGTGCACGTGCCCGCGAGGTCTTGCAGCACGTTGCCGGAGCCTGCCTGCCGGACCCGGTCTTTCAGGCACTCCGCAACTCCGCGGCACATGCCCTGCGCGCAGTGGAGGTCGTCTTCCGCCACCACGAGGCCGTGTTCCGCAGCTGGGGACTGACCGACCCGGGGGCTGCGCTGCAGGTGCTGCAGTCGTGGCTCGCGGGTGCAGACCAACTGCTGGCCGAGGTCCGCACGGCGGAGCCTTCGCGCACGATGCGGGAGCGTGAGGTGGAGGAGGCGATCCAGCAGCGCTGGGCCACCACGCCGTTCGGACAACGCGGCCTGAAGCTCGTGGAGAGGCAGTACGTGACCCCGGTCAACACCATCGACCTGCTCGCGCACGAACCCAACTCCGGCACCTGGTGGGTGGTCGAGCTCAAGCGGCGCAACCACTCGGATGCCGTGGTGGGCCAGCTCTCCCGCTACCGCGGGTGGATCGCGAGGGACCGAGGAGTGCCGGTGGAGCAGGCCTGCGGCATCATCCTCACCGACTCGGTCTCCGAGCAGCTGCGGTACGCCGTCGACGTGCAGCGTGGCGTGGAACTGTGGCAGTACGATGACGCCCTTGCGATCACGCAGGTGGGAGCCTGAGGCTCTCGGTGTTGGCTGACCCGGGGCTGTGCGCTGGAATGGGACGGCCGCGGCTCACAAAGTGAAGTCAGGATTTCCTGCACTGCTCCACCTCCCGTGAAGACCGACCCCCTGCTCGTCTACACCCTCGACCGCCAGGTGAGCCACGGCTTCGCCTTGGCCATCCTCGTCGCGCTCGCGCTGGTCGGTCCGGTGCTCGTGTGGCGCGCCATGGAGCAGGGCACCATGGCCGTGGTCCCGGCCCTTGGCGTGTGCGGGATCGGTTTGGTGCCGCTCGTGACGTGGTGCCTCTGGATGCAGCGGAACATCCGACGGATCACCTGGCTGCCCGCGGAAGGGCGCGTCGCACTCGAGTTGCTGGGCCCGTTGGGCGGTCGGACCGTGCAACTTGCGCCAGCGGACTTCGTCGACGCAGGGTGGATCGAAGGGAAGCTCGACCTCCCGGGGCGCCCACTGGTGGACGCTCCCTACCACCGCATCCGCGTGCGCGGGGGG
>JBEGVB010000152.1:0-5175 GCA_041178545.1 Planctomycetota bacterium | reverse complement strand
CCCGCCACAGTGGCCCTCGATGCCTTGGACCTGACGCCGCTGCTCGCGGCCGCGGGCCAGCCGTCGCCTCGCGCCCACGCATACTCGGTCGAGTTCACCGGGACGGTGCCCATGGCGGCGGCCGGCGACTCGGAGATGGTCCGCAACGCGCGCTACGCGCTGCTGCGGTTCGTGCGTCCCAACCTCTCCGTGCGCGAGGAGCTCCACGACCTCGCCACCGACCCGTTCCAGACCAACAACCTGCTGCTGCAGCCGTTGTCCGCTGCAGCCGCAGACTCCTACCGCGAGCTCTCGCGCGAACTTGCGCGCCTGCGCGAACTGTCGTGGACCAGCTCCTACGGCATCGGCTGCAGCGGTGGGGGCATTGCGCCTCAGCTCGCGGTGCTTGCCGGCACGCGGCCGGCGCTGGGCACGAGTTTCGGCTGGTCGATCCATGGGCTGGGGGCTGCAGCGCCTGCCAGCCTGCTGGGCATCGGCTTCCAGGGTGCCTCGTGGAACGGTCAGGCACTGCCGCTCGCCCTCGACGGCTACGGCATGCCGGGTTGCAGCCTGTGGACCGACCTCGCGGCCACGCAGGTGCTCGTCACCGCGGGTGGCACGGCCTCGTGGTCCGTCGCGGTGCCCAACCAGCCCGGGCTGCTGGGCACCCAGTTGTACGCACAGGGGTTCCCGCTCGTGGCTGCAGCCAACCCTGCCGGCGTCCTCGCCACCGCCGCACTCGAGGCCGTCGTCGGGCGCTGACCCGCGCGGGTCCTGCACTGCGTGGGCGACAGCGGCTCCGCCCGCGCGTACTGTCGGCGCGATGGAACACGCTACCGGCGACAGCCTCGAACGCCTGCGCGCACACCTGCGCACCTGGCTCCGCAAGAACCCCGAGGCCGGGGAGATCGCTCTCAACAGTGCCCAGGTTCGATTGCTCGTCGACGAGGTGGGGCGGGTGGAGCAGGCGGGGGACCGGCTGCGGCGCCAGAACCGTCGGTTGCGCCTCAAGCTGCAGCGCGCCGGGATCGCCGAGGAGGACGAGGACGTGGGTGGGGACGACACCGGGGCCGAGCCAACCCAGAGCTAGTTCGGCTCGGCCGTAGGACCCTGCCGACGCAACTCCCGATTTGGGAAAGGATTGGATGTGAAGGCTCAAGGGTCCGGCGGTACCGTGTCGATGTAGGTGTCCCCTATGCAATTTGCCAAGCACCTCCTGGTCCTCGCTTCCTCCCTTGTCTTCGGCCTCTCCGCCGCAGCGCAAGCCCCGAGCATCCAGCGCGTGACCCCGCCCCAGGCCCACTGGAGCCAGGGCCCCGTGACCGTGACCATCCGTGGCCAGAACTTCAGCACTTCGCCCGCGGCCAATCCGCAGGTGCGCTTCGGCACCGTCAACGCGACGAACGTGCAGGTGATCGACACGCAGACCATCGTGTGCACGGCGCCTGCCGACACGGTGCCCGGCCCCAAGGACGTGTTCGTCACCATGAACGGCCAGACCGGCACCAGCACCGGCGGCTTCGCCCGCACGCCTGCCGTGTCCTTCGCCACCGGCCCGCAGATCGGCCAGACCGCGATCTTCCGCGCGCAGGTGCGCGCTGGTGACTTCATCGGCGGCTACTTCTCGTGGGGTGCACTCAACCCGCGCAGCGTCCCCGGTGTGCACGGCACGCTCTTCCTGCTGCAGCCGACGCAGTGGTTCGTGATGGTTGCCTGGCCGCTCTCGGAGTTCAACGTGTCGGCCATGATCCCCAACGACGCCGGCCTGCTGGGCTGGAACCCTGCGTTCCAGGTGCTGACCGGCGGTCCCGCCATCGACCCGGTCCTCAGCAACGTGATCCAGCTCGGGCTCTGATCCCGAGGCTTTAGTTGCATCCTCGCACAGCGCGAGGCCACGACCAGGCGCCCTGACGAGCGCCTGGTTGCGTTTTGGGGCGACCTCAAGACAGACGGGATTCGCGCGCGCTGCGCGGTGGCCGCGCGTCGTGCGATCCGGCACGATGGCCCCGTGAGCGTCACGCTGTACGCACGTGGGATCGCCGCCAGCCATGGCGCGCGCGAACTGTTCTCGGGCCTCGACTTGGTCGTGGCCCCTGGGGACGTGGTAGGGCTCGTGGGTCCCAACGGCGTGGGCAAGTCCACCCTGCTGCGCATCCTCGCGGGGTTGCGTCCGCCCGACGCGGGTTCGGTGTCGGTCGCGCCGCCCACGGCCACCATCGGCTACCTCGCGCAGGAGCCCGAACGCATCGTCGGTGAGAGCGTGCGCGGGTTCCTCGTGCGCCGCACCGGCGTCGGGGCTGCCGAGGCGCACATGAACGACATGGCGCACCAGATGGCAGAAGGTGCTGCAGGGTCCGACGAGCGGTACAGCGAGGCGCTGGAGCGCTGGCTCGCCCTCGGTGGGGCGGACCTCGAGGAGCGCACGGCATCCGTGGTGGCCGACCTCGGTCTCGACGTCGACCTCGGTCTGCCCATGACGGCGCTCTCGGGCGGGCAGGCGGCGCGCGCAGGCCTCGCGGCGCTGCTGCTCTCGCGCTACGACGTCTACCTGCTCGACGAGCCCACCAACGACCTCGACATCGAGGGGCTGGAGCAGCTGGAGGACTTCGTGCTCGGGCTGCAGGCGCCGGTGGTCCTCGTAAGCCACGACCGCGAGTTCCTCGCGCGCACCGTCAACTCGGTGGTGGAGATCGACCGCAGTCTGCAGCGCGTCGTCACCTACGGCGGCGGTTTCGATGCCTATCTCGAGGAGCGTGCGACGACGCGGCGCCACGCGGCAGAGGCGTATTCCGAGTTCGCGACGCGCAAGTCGGAGCTGGAGGCGCGGGCGCGCCGGCAGCGCGCATGGATGCAGAAGGGCGTCAAGAACGCGCGGCGCAAGGCGCGCGACCGCGACAAGATGGGGCGCGCGTTCCGCACCGAGACGACCGAGAAGCAGGCTGCCAAGGTCAAGCAGACCGAGCGCATGATCGAGCGGCTCGAGGCCGTCGAGGCACCGCGCAAGGAGTGGCGGCTCCAGTTCTCCATCGCGCAGGCGCCTCGTTCTGGCGACGTGGTGGCCGTGGCGCGCGGTGCCGTCGTCGACCGCGGTGCATTCCGGCTGGGGCCCGTCGACCTCGAGATCCGGTTGCGCGACCGTGTGGCCATCACCGGGCCCAACGGCGGCGGCAAGAGCACCCTGCTGGGCCTGTTGCTGGGTCGCATCGCGCCCGCTGCGGGCAGCGCAGGGCTCGGCGCAAACGTCGTGGTGGGAGAGATCGACCAGGCGCGCGCTGGGTTCGTCGGGGAGGCACCGCTGCTCGACGTGTTCGGCAGGTGCGTGCCCGACATGCCCACGGCCGACGTGCGCACGCTGCTGGCCAAGTTCGGTATCGGCTCTGCCGTCGTCGGGCGACCTGCTGTGTCCCTCTCGCCGGGCGAGCGCACGCGCGCGGCCATGGCGCTGCTGCAGGGCCGCGGCGTCAACCTGCTCGTGCTCGACGAGCCCACCAACCACCTCGACCTCGAGGCGATCGAGCAACTGGAACAGGCTCTCGAGTCCTTCGACGGCACCGTCCTGCTGGTCACCCACGACCGCCGCATGCTCGAGAACGTGCAGCTCACGCGCCGCCTCCACGTGGAAGGCGGCATCGTGCGCGAGATCGCCGCGGACTGAGCCCTCCGCCTGTTGCGCCCCGGCGTACCCCTGTCGAGCTTGCAGGGCCCGCCCATCTTGGCGCTGATCGGCGACAATGCGGGCCGGCATGTTCCCCGTGATCCGCACCCTCTCCGTCTGCCTCGCTGCAGTCGCCTCGCTGTCGGCACAACTTCCGACCCAGCTGGTCCCGGTGCAGGGCGTGCGGGCCCACGTCTTCGATGCACAGCGCGGGATCGTCTGTCTCGCCACCGACACGGGACTGCTCCGCTGGAACGTGGTCACCCAGTCGTTCATGACCCCGGTGCTCTCCGGGTTCTCGCTGCGCGGCATCGACCTAACCCTCGACGGCAGC
Organism: Planctomycetota bacterium; assembly: GCA_041178545.1. Taxonomy (GTDB): domain Bacteria; phylum Planctomycetota; class UBA1135; order UBA1135; family UBA2386; genus JBEATZ01. Next base: position 1,207 of record JBEGVB010000152.1, on the reverse strand, counting down.
ACGCTGCTCGCCGGCAGCGCAGGGCTGAGCGGGGGGCAGTTGCAGTTGCACCGCGTGGACCTGGCGACCGGGCAGGTGGCCACCGTGCTGGTGCCCGCGCAGGCAGGCGAGACCACGGTGTGGGACGTCGTCGCGCTCGCCAACGGACGCGCCCTCTTCACCACGCTCAGCTCGTCGTTCGCGCCCGTGCGCGAGCTGCGCCTTGCCGACAACGTCGTGACCGTGCGCACCGACTACCCCAATGCCGTGCTGCAGCTCACCACGCCCGTCAACGTGGCTCGGTCGGCGGACGGCAGCCGCGCGTGGTTTGCTGTCGCCAACGACAGCGCCGGGCCCATGTTTGCCTACGACGCGACCACCGACGCGTTCCCCGTCGCACGCAACTTCAACACCTTCTTGTTCTCGTCCATGGTCTCGCTGAGCCGAAACGGCGTGCGCGGTGCCGTCGAGATCGCGGGTGGCTCCGCCATCCTCAATGGCACGCTGGCCAACGTCTCCTTCGCGGTGGGGATGGACTCGGGCCACTGCTTCGACCCGACGCGCGACCGCATGTACGCGCCCAGCACCAGCGGCAACGTCATTCGCGTCCTCGAGACCAGCACCTTCCAGGTCACCGACACCTTCCCGGTCGGAGAACCGGTGCCGGTGTCCCAGCCGCAGTCCACCGGCGAGATGTCGATGGCGGCCGATGGCTCGTGGCTCTGTTACACCACGGCAAGTGGTGTGCGTCTGTACCGCGTGGGACTGCCCACGCCGTTGGTCGAGTCGATCGAACCGCCGCAGGCGCACTGGGACGCGGGCAGTGTGGCCGTCACCGTGCGCGGCAGGTTCTTCGACGCTTCCGCGGGCTCCAACCCGCAGGTGCGCATCGGCGGGCTCCCCGCCACCGATGTCGTCGTGGTGGACGGCCAGACCGTGACCTGCCGTGCGCCTGCCGACACGGCGCGCGGGCCCAAGCGCGTCGAGGTGCAGTTCACGGGCCGGGCCGGCGTCCTCGATGGCGCCTTCGCGCGCACGCCCGCCATCTCCTTCGTCGGGCCGGTTGCCATCGGTCAGCCGCTCGTGTTCCGCACCCAGCTGCGGCCCGGCGACTGGGTGGGTGGCTTCTTCTCGTGGCCGCCGCGCACCGCAGGGGCCGTGCCCGGGGCCACGGGGACGCTCTGGCTCCTGCAGCCCACGCCGTGGTTCGTCTTGCCGGCATGGCCCC
>JBEGVB010000151.1:0-2914 GCA_041178545.1 Planctomycetota bacterium | reverse complement strand
TCGAACCCGCGACATTCAGCTTGGGAAGCTGACGTTCTACCGCTGAACTATACCCGCGCGGTGGAGGTGCCTTCGGCACGCGCGGGGTTCACCCGCGCACGCTTCCGACCCTCGCCACGGTAGCACTGCGCGCCCCGGTTGCAACGGCTCGGCGGGAGGCGGGGCGCGGAGGGCACGGGAGGTGTGCCCGCCAAGGCACGGGAGCATGGATTGCCCGGGGCGGGGCTGCACACTGGTGCGCCCTCGGTCCACGTTGCCGTGTCGGCAGCGCGCGCACCGCATGCACCTCACGCCGCCATGATCCCCACCCGCAGCTACGCCGCAGCCAGTCCCACCTCCCGCCTCGCACCCCACACGATCCAGCGCCGCGAGCCCACGCCGCGCGACGTGCAGGTCGAGGTCCTCTACTGCGGCGTCTGCCACTCGGACCTGCACGCGGTGCGGGACGAGTGGAAGGCATTCATGCCCACGGTGTACCCGGTCGTGCCGGGCCACGAGGTCGTGGGCCGGGTGACGAGGGTGGGCGCCGCGGTGACGCGCCACAAGGTCGGCGACCTGGTGGCGGTGGGCTGCATGGTGGACGCGGACCGCACCTGCCCGCAGTGCCGCGCGGGCAAGGAGAACTTCTGCATGAACGGCGTGTTCACGTACAACAGCCCGGACCAGCACACGGGCGGCGTGACCTACGGCGGCTACTCGGAGTGCATCGTGGTGGACGAGCACTTCGTGCTGCGGGTGCCCGCGGGGCTCGACCCGGCCGGCACGGCTCCGCTGCTGTGCGCCGGCATCACCACGTGGTCGCCGCTGCGGCACTGGGGCGCGACCAAGGGCAAGAAGGTGGGCGTGATCGGCCTCGGCGGGCTCGGGCACATGGGGGTGAAGTTCTCGCACGCGCTGGGCGCGCACACGGTGGTGCTGACGACGTCGAAGAACAAGGTCGCGGACGCAAAGCGCCTCGGCGCCGACGAGGTGGTGCTGTCGACGGACGCGGACGCGATGCTCAAGCACGCGGGCACGTTCGACCTGCTGCTGGACACGGTGAGCGCGGACCACAGCCTCGACCCGTACATGGGTCTGCTGGGGTACGACAGCACGCTGGTGCTGGTGGGCGCGCCGCAGAAGCCGATGCAGGTGTCGGCCTTCAACCTGATCATGGGCCGCCGCCGGGTGGCGGGTTCGCCCATCGGCGGCATCGCCGAGACGCAGGAGATGCTCGACTTCTGCGGCAAGCACGGGATCACCGCCGACGTGGAGGTGATCCAGGCGCAGCAACTGGACCTGGCGTACGAACGGATGCTGAAGGCGGACGTGAAGTACCGCTTCGTGGTCGACCTGGCCTCGCTGCGGCAGGGGCGGTAGCAGGGGCGCGGGGTCGTGCCCCCTCCCGCGCAGCTGCGTTGCGGGTAGGGTTTGGGCCATGAGTGCTCGACCGGTCCTGCTGCAGGGCGTGCGCGCCCTTGGTGCCGCGGTGGCGTTGGTGGCGTGGTGCACGCACGCGCTGGCGCAGGCGCCGCTCGCGTTCGTGGGGGCGCCGTTGCCCAACACGGGCTTCCCGCTGGCGACGGACACCAAGTTCGGCGACTTCGACGCGGACGGCGACGACGACCTGCTGCTGGTGTCGACGCTCGGGCCCAAGCTCTACCGCAACGACGGCAGCGGTACGTTCGTGGACGTGTCGGCACTCTTGCCGGCGTTCCCGGCGGACGTGCGCACGTGCGCGTTCGTCGACATCGACGGCGACGCGCGGCGCGACCTGCTGATGACGTGGCGGCTGCAGCCCCGGCTGTTCCGCAGCATGCCCGACGGCAGCTGGCTGGAGGTGTCCCAGAACCTCCCGAGCGGGCTTGCCACCATCAACACCGCGGTGGCCTTCGACGCGGACGGCGACGGCGACGAGGACATTGCGTGCGGCGGGCACTTCATCGAGTTCGGCGCCAACCAGCTGCTCACCAACAACGGCAGCGGCGTGTTCTCGGTGTCGCAGCCGTTTGCGGGCAGCTCGTTCCAGGTGCTGGTGGTGGACGTGGACGCGGACGGGGACAAGGACGTGTTCACGTCGCGCGACGGGTTCTTCCTGTGGCGCAACGACGGCGGCGGCACCTTTGTCGACGTGTCGGCGGTGCAGCTGCCCACGGGGCTCGGCGGGGCGTCGTCGATGGACGCCGGCGACCTCGACAGCGACGGCTGGGTGGACCTGGTGCTGGGCGCGACGTCGCTCGGCGACGTGGTGCTGCGCAACACGGGCGCGGGGTACTTCTCGACGGTGTTTGCTTCGATGCCGCAGGGGCAGGGCTCGACGGGTTCGGTGGCGCTCGCGGACCTGGACGACGACGGCGATCCGGACTGGGCGCGCGGCACGATCAACTTCGGGCCGGCGACGTTGTGGCTCAACGACGGGCAACTCGGCTTCGTCGACGCCAACGTGCGGCTGCCGTACACGGCATCGCTCGCGTGCCAGCTGCGCGCGCGCGACCTCGACGGGGACGGCGACGTGGACCTCGCGCTCACGGGGCTCGGCCCGGTGCCGCAGGTGCTGTGGAACCGGCACCGACACGTGGCGGTGGCCGTGGCGCCCACGGTGGGTGGCCAGCTCGCGATGGAGCTGTCGAGCCAGCCGGGCTACGGCCTCGCGGGGCGGTACGGCATCCTCGGCCTAGGGCTCGGCCGCCTTGACCCGATGGTGGCGGTGCCGCCGCTGGGGCGCCTCGGGCTCGACCTCGCGCAGCCGGTGCTGCAGGGGCTCGCGGCGTACGGCGCGGGCGACGGGGTGGTGCCGTTTGCGCTCGCGGTGCCGGCGCTGCCGCAGCTCGTGGGCGTGCGGCTCTACGTGCAGGGGCTGGTCGACGAACAGCCGGGTGCGGGCGCGCGCTTCACGGCGCTGTGGGAGACGGTGGTGCGGTAGGCGGGTGGCGGC
>JBEGVB010000150.1:0-28508 GCA_041178545.1 Planctomycetota bacterium | reverse complement strand
CGTCATTGGGCTCGGTCTCGGTGTTGGTGTAGGTCTTCAGCGGCTGCCACGAGCAGTCGATCTTGTAGACGCCGGAATCCGTCGCTCCCGAACCCGTGACCTTGAGCGTGTAGGTGCCGGGCTGCAGGTTGTAGTGCAGACCACCGCAGAAGTTGCCGCTGCCGCCCATGTCGTCGTTCCAGCCCACCGAGGTGGTGCCGGTGCTGTCGAAGAGCTCGAGCGAGGTGTCGGTCTGGGTGGTGCCGGTTGCCGTGGTGTTGCCGAACGTGATGAGGTCGATGCGTCCGGCCTGGGTGACCGTGAACCGGAACCAATCGGTCTCACCCGCAGTCAGGTTGCAGATCACCTCGTCACCCACCGCGAACTCGTTTGCCTCGGCCACGGTGCCATTGGGCTCCACCTCGGTACGGACCGTGGGCCCTTGCGCAAGCACGCTCGGGGCCGCAAGCAATGCAACGGACAACGCGGGAAGGATGGAACGGACGGACTCGGTACGCATACGCATGGTGATCACAGTGCGCGTGGAAGGGAGGACGAGGGAACACCTGGCGTCGTCCCACGACGCCAAGGTTGGGCGGAGCATAGCGACAACTGCACGATGCGCACCCCCCTCCTCGCGCTTGCCAGCCGCATGCATTTCGTTCCGCCGCACAAGAGCAATCCGGGGAAGCACAGCGCATGTGCGAGAGACGTCCACCAACGCAACGCGGCCACACCCCGGGAGGTGCAGCCGCGTGCGAACGGACCATGCGACGAGATGTCGCGCTCCGCAGAACCAACCTCAGTAGAAGTAGCGATCGCCCACGATCTGACGGAAGTAGTTCGACACGGTGACACCCAGCGCATTGGCCGCAGGGTCGAGGGCCACTACTTGGTCGAACAACACGATGCCGCGCAGCGACTGCGTCGCCGGCATCACGATGGACCAGTCGTAGGTGCCGGTCGCCGAAGCCATGCCGAGGTTGAGGAACGCCGGGTCGACGTTGAGCGAGCAGTTCGGGGCACCGGTGAGCGCGAGCGGCAACGGCGTGCTGCCGCCGTTGGTCGTCGTGTTGCTGAAGCCCTGCACGGTGAAGAACAGGCCGTTGTTGCGCATCTGGGTCACCTGGCGGCGGAACAGGGTGCCGAGCACCGGACGCTCGCGCGTGGACATGCCGGTGGCGACCGCAATGGTCGGCCGCAGGGTGTTGCTGCCGAGGCAGGTCGCGTTGGCGGTGACCGAGGTGTACGAGCCGTCCACGTAGTAGGAAGGCATGGTGCCCACGAAGAGCTTGTAGTTGCCGCTCACCGTGGTGGTACCACCGTGCACCTTGAGGAAGTAGGTGTTGGGCGTCAGGTTGAAGCGCACCTGCCCGCGACCGTGCGAGGTGCCACTGGGTGCAAGCGTGTTGCCGGACAGCGAGGTGATGCCAGAGCTGCTGCCGTCGGCGTTCAGCAACTGGATCGTGGTGTCCGTCAGCGCTGGCGCGGAACCATTGTCGGTCTGGAAGGTGACCGTCGAAGGTGCGCTCAGCGTGATGCGCCACAGGTCGAAGCCGACCGAGGTGCTGCTGCCGGTGGGAACCGCACCGAGGCCCACGTCGCCGGGGGCGAGCGTGACCACGTTGGGCGAGGTCACCACGTCGTTGGGCTCGGTCTCACTGACGGTCGCGCCCGTGCCCAGGTCCATCGAACGGACCTCGAGGCGGTACTTGCCCGTGAGCGGGTCCAGGGAACCCGAGTCCTGCTTGACGGCCACGTAGTACACGCCGGCAGGCCAGGTGCGCAGGGCAGAGGAACGAGCGGTGGAGACGCCGCTGTTCACGGCGTTCGTCCCGAGGGTGGTGCCGATGAGGGCGAGCGAGGAGGTGTAGAACTCGAGGCGCGAACGCACGAGGCCAGGCGTGTCGCCGTCCGTGAGGTAGAACCACAGGCCCGCGGTGGGCACGGTCACCTCGAAGCGGTACCAGTCCGCATCGCCGGCGACACTGATGTCGCCCTGGATCTGCTTGTCGAGGCCCACGATCTCGGTGGCCGCGACGCCGAAGCGGTAGGTCTGGTTGTTGCGCACCGTGGTCGAGACACCGCCGGTATTGCCACCGAAGAGCACGGCCCGACCGCGGTTGGAGTCGTAGGCGATCGCCGAGGACATGCGCGCCGACGGCATGTCAGGCGGCGTGATCTGGGTCCAGTCGGTGCCGTTGTACTCCCACATGTCGCCGAGCGACGCACCAGCAGAGTCGCGACCGCCGACGATGTACACGCGGCTGGACGAGCCGTACGTGGCATAGAAACTGGCGTGCTGGCTGCGGGCCGGGGGCACGGTTGCCGTCGAGACGAGCGCCCAGTCGGTGCCGCTCCACTCCCAGGTCTCGCCGAACGTGATGGCGGTGGACACACCGCCGTACATCACGGTCTTGCCGCGCGAGGCATCGAAAGCCATCGACTCACTCAGACGGCCCGAGGGCGTCGTGGTCGCGGGGGCCATCAGCGTCCAGTTGACCCCGTCGTACTCCCACGTGTCGTTGAGGTAGAAGAGCGTGCCACCGCCGCCGAACAACACCGTGCGGTTGCGCGTGGAGTCGTAGGCCATCGCCGTCACACGGCCCGACGGCGAGGCTGCCGTGGTGATCTGGGCCCAGTTGGTGCCGTTCCATTCCCAGGTGTCACCCAGCAGGTTGGAACCGTCGAATCCGCCGAACATCACCACCTTGCCGCGAGCGCTGTCAAAGGTCATGGCCGAACGGGAACGAGCGGAAGGGCTCGTGGCGGGAGTGATCAGCGTCCAGTTGGAGCCATCCCACTCCCAGGTGTCTGCCGTCGGGATGCCCGAGGTGTTGGTGCCGCCGAACATCACCGTGCGGCCACGCGCGCTGTCGTGCGCCATCGCATGGTTCATGCGGGCGCCCGGCACCGTGGTCGGGGCGGCGAGGCGCCAGCGGAGCGAGTTGTCGTTTGGCTCCGAGGCCTCGCTGTCGGTGTAGCTCTTGAGCGGACGCAGCGACGACTCGAAGGAGTAGAAGCCGGCATCCGTCGCGCTGTATCCCTCGACCTTCACGAGGTAGGTCCCGGGCTGGAGGTTGTGGTTGAGCGCGGCCGTGAAGTTGCCGGTGCCACCTGCGTCGTCGTTCAGGCCGAGCAGCGCCGTACCCGTGCTGTCGTACAGGTACATGCGCGTGTCGGTGCCCGTCGTGCCGCCAGACGTCGTGTTGCCCGCGAGGTACAGTTCCACCTTGCCGGCCGAGGGCACGGTGAACGTGAACCAGTCCAGCTCACCGGCAACGAGCGTGCACACCACCTCGTCGCCGAGGTTGAACGTCTGCGCGGTGGCCGCATCGTTGTTGGGCTCCACCTCGGAGCGGACCACAGGACCTTGCGCCACCAACAGCGACGCAGAAGCAAGCAGGGAGGAAACAGCCAGGGCTTGGATACGCATGGGAAGTGGATCTCGACGCGGGACGAGGACAACGCACTCCGATCGCAACGTTCGCACGCGCGCGGAGCAGTCGGACTGCACGGGGGCAGACCAACACGAACGCGCCGGATGATAGCGACGGGAGCGAGACGCAAAAGGCCCCCACTCGTGCGGTGGACCGAAGCAGGGCTCCATCTACGCAGGAGTTCGCAGCGCAAACCTCGAGATTGCGCCGCAGCGTGTGACAGAACCTGTCAGCGCGGGCGCGCAAAGCGCGCGTTTTCGGGGTCCCGGCCGTGGTGGGCCGCGACGCGACCGTTGGCCGCGAGGTGCACCAGCACGTGCCAGCAGTCGACGGGCTCTGCACCAACCTGGGCGGCGAGTTCGTGCACCGAGCGCGGTTGTTCCTGCAACACCCCGAGCAGGCTGCGCTGGAGGCGCAGCACTCGCTCGGCCGCCTTCTTGCCCGCCTCGACACCGGGCTGGTGGTAGGCGTTGACGTCGATGCACTCTGCGTAGAGCCCCACGGCCCGCTCGAAGAGCGCGACCAGGGCCCCGACCGCCCGCTCCTCGACCCGCTCGACCGTGAGGGTGACGCTTGCACGCCCCTTCTCGGCCAGCGCAGCGCGCGTGCCCTGCCAGAAGCCGTCGAGGTAGTCGCCGGCAGTGACACCCTGCTCCACCTCCTGCGAACTGCAGTCCCGGTCGCGCAGCACCCGCACGAAGGTTGCGAAGAAGTCACGACGACCGTCGCGCAGTTGCTGCACGAAGGCATGCTGGTCCGTGGACCCCTTGTTGCCGAACACCGCGAGTCCCTGCTCGACGACGCGCCCGGCGCGATCGTGCTCCTTGCCAAGGGACTCCATCACCAGCTGCTGGAGGTAACGGGAGAACTGGACGAGGCGGTCCTTGTAGGGCAGCACCACCATCGCGCGGTCGCCGCGCCCGTTCCCCTGTGCATGCCAGACTGCCGCGAGCAGTGCCGCAGGGTTCTCCTCCACCACGTCACTGCGCGTGCGTGCGTCCATCGCAGCGGCACCGCCGAGGAACCCGCGCACGTCCATGCCCACCAGCGCGCCCGGCAACAGCCCGACGGCCGAGGTCAGCGACGTGCGACCGCCCACCCAGTCCCACATGGGAAAGGTGGCGACCCACCCTTCTGCACGCGCCTGCGCGTCGAGCTTGCTCCCCTGCATCGTCACCGCAACCGCCCTCGGGGCGAACGCAAGGCCCTGCTCGCGGCACGCACGTGCGACCTCGAGCATGCCGTTCCGCGTCTCCGGGGTGCCGCCGGACTTGCTCACCACCAGCACCAGTGCGTCGCGCAGCGAGCCGAGGCGCTGCAGCGCGAGGTCGATGCCGTCGGGATCGGTGTTGTCGAGCACGCACAGCTGCATGGGTGCCGAGGGCGTGGCGAACAGGTCCCCGAGCACCATCGGCCCGAGTGCGGAACCGCCGATGCCGCACAGCACCACCTTGCGGAACCGGTCGCCCTCCGGCGCACGCACCACGCCACCGTGCACGTCTGCCGCAAAGCGCTCGACCCGCTCCACGACGGACACGATGTCCGACTGGATTGCCTCCGTGGGCGCCAACGAGGGAGTCCGCAGCCAGTAGTGCCCCACCATGCGCTGCTCGTCCGGGTTGGCGATGGCGCCATCCTCCAGCCGCCCCATGGCCGCGACTGCCGCCTGCATCGGCGCACGCAGTCGGTCGATGGCCGTCCGGCCGAGCCCGGCGTCGGACCAGTCCAGTTCGACGAACGGGTCCTCGAGCACCGAACGCGAGGCGAGGTAACGGGACCAACGAGAGCTCGTGCCGGTGGTTTCGGTCATGTCCTTGTCTCGCGACGATGGTAGTCTGCGACGGTGGACCGCTCCACCGCCATCCTCGCCGCACTCGCGCTCTACCTCGTCGGGATGGTGATGCTCGGGATCCGCGCGGGAAGGCGCACCCACGACAGCAACGAGTTCTTCCTCGGCGGCAGGACACTTGGACCGTGGGTCACGTCGCTGGCGGCCAACACGAGTTCGTCCTCGGCCTGGAGCCTGGTGGGCGTGAGTGGCTTTGCCTACCTGCACGGGTGGTCTGCCGTGTGGCTGCTTCCTGGCTGCCTCGGCGGCTTCCTGATCAACTGGCTGGTCGTGGCCCCCCGCCTGCGCGCACAGACGGGGAAAGCGATCACGGTCACGGAGTTCCTCGCCGGCGAGGAACGCAGTGCCGGCCGCACTGCCGTCACGTGGTTTGCCTCCCTGCTGACGCTCGCCTCGCTGCTCACCTACGTCGCGGCACAGATGCAGGCAGCCGGCGCGGCCTTCGTGCACGCATTCGGTTGGAGCCTCGCCAGCGGTGTGGTGCTGGGAGCAGGTCTCGTGGTCGCCTACACCTTGACCGGCGGCTACCTCGCGGCCTGCTTCACCGACTCCGCGCAGGGGGCCATGATGGCCCTGGTCGCGGTCGTGGTCCCGTTCGCCGCGGTGCAGTCCGCAGGCGGGTTGGACGCAGTGTTCGGGGCACTCGAGTCGGCCCCGCCAGCGGCAGGGTCCGACTGGTTCGGCGGCAGGACCGGGCTTGCTGCTGCAGGATTCGCACTGGGACTGTGCGGGATCGGGCTCGGCTACCCGGGCCAGCCGCACGCCGTCAACAAGTACATGGGGATGTCCCCCACCGCATCCATGACCGTCGCAAGGACGGTGGGCATCGGCTGGGCCGTGGTCCTCTACGTGGGCATGCTCCTGCTGGGGTGGGCCGGCAGGGTCCTGCTCGACCTGCCTGCAGGAACACACGAGGAGGTCCTTTACTCGACCACCGAGTCGCTCTTCCCGCCGTTCGTGGCCGGACTCGTCATCGCCGCGGTGCTGGCGGCGATCATGTCCACCGTGGACAGCCAGTTGCTGGTCTGCGCCAGCACCGTGTCCCACGACCTGGGGATCGGCAGGGGTGACGCAAGGCAACTCCTCCGCAATGCGCGCTGGACGGTGCTCGTCATCGGCGTCGGCGCGACGTGGGCAGGCATCAGCGTGCCAAAGAACGTCTTCGACAACGTCCTCTTCGCATGGGCCGCACTGGGCTCCGCGTTCGGACCGTTGCTGCTCGTGCGCCTGCTGGTCGGCCGCGTGGGTGCGTGGTGGTCGCTCGCGGCCATGGTCGTTGGCGGTTGCGGGGCGATCGCGGGCTCCTACCTCACCGTGTGGTCCAGGGGATTCGCCGACCGGACCCTCTCCTGGGTCGCCGCGATGGCCGTGGCGCTCGTGGGCGCATGGGCCTACCGCAGGCGCTCGAGCTTGCTGATGCGTCCGAGGTGATTCCAGTCCATCACGTAGAGGTTGCCGGCTGCGTCGGCACACACGCTGTGGGGTGAGAGGAACTGGCCGTCGACCCAGCGGTCGCGACCGACTCCGTTCTGCGCGCGCAGCGCCGTGTCGGGCTGGTCCCCTAGGTGGCACACCAGTGCATTCGACGCGTCGAGCAGCGTCACCCTGCCTGCCAGGTCCGCGATGGCGAGCGCGCCGCCGTCCAGGGGCCACACGTTGCAGGGACGCCGCAGGTCCTTGTCGTGGAGCCTCACGAACTTGCCGTCGAGGTCGAACCACTGCAGCCGGTGGTTCTCGCGGTCGCACACCAGCAGCAATGGTTCCTTGCCGCGCGTGTCCATCCAGATGCCGTGTGGTGTCGCGAGCTTGCCGGGTTCCTTGCCCGGACCGCCGAACGACCTCACGTACCCGCGGTCCTTGTCGTAGAGGTGGATCCAGGACTTGCCGTACCCGTCGGCCACGAAGATGCGACCGTCCGGCGCAACGGCCACCGCAGTCGGGTGGTACTCACCCTCCTTCGCGTAAATGCCGGAGGACTCGGGCCAGCCAAGGGTCCACTGCACCTTGCCGTCGAGCGAGCACTTCACCACCTCGCTGCGGCCCGAGTGCGCGAGGTAGAGCCACTCGCCGTCGGCCTCCTTGCGCAGGGTCATCCCGTGCAGGCCGCCGCGCCAGTCCTTGCCGAACGAACCGAGGTACTTGCCCTCGGGCGAGAACATCACGATCGCCTGGTCGGTGTCGGTGTTGGCCAGCACGCGCCCCGAACCGTCCACCACGATGCAGCCGTGGGTGTTGCCGAGTTCCTTGCCGCCCTCAAGCCGTCCCCAACCGGGGACCCAGCGGTACCGGTGCGCACCAGAGCCGACCACCGCGGGCTCTGCGGCAGGCGCTGCCGCCACGGGACCGTTCCCGGCCTGCTCCGGCGACTTCACGGGGTCCTGCGCCACGGGGAAGAGGGAGAGGACGACGGGTGCGAGCAGTTGCAGCATGGGCATCGGTTGGCGTGGGACACGAACGCTAGTGGGTGTGGCCCTGGTTGGGGTTCTTGATGTGCTCGATGGTGTGCTCCGCGGCGCCGGCGAACACGGTGCCGCGGGCCTCGGCCAGCAGGCTGCGCAGGACCCGCAGCGCCTCGTCCGACTGGCCGTTCTCCTGCAGCGACTTGCCGAGGTAGAGGCGGGCACGCAGGTTCTCACGGTCCGGGAGCGGTTGCTCCAGCGCACCGCGGAGCAAGGCGATCGCCTCCTCGTGGCGGCGCTCCTTGAAGCAGAGGTATCCGTCGACCACGTCGCGCTCCGGACCGGCCGGTGCCCGCTCGAGCCACTTGCGTGCGGCCTGCAGCCTGCCGTCCTGGCCGTGCAGCAGGGCCATGAGCGGTGCCACCCGCAGCGGACGCTCCTCGGCTGCAGCCAGCAACAAGGGCTCTGCGCGCACGCGGGCGCCGAGTTCGAGGAAGATCTCTGCCAGACGGATCATGGCATCCGGGTCGAAGGGCCGCGCCTCCAACAGGCCCTGGGCCACCACCAGTGCCTGACGCCGCGACGCGCAGAGCCGGAGGAACGCCTCGAGTTCGGGAGGGTCCTGCGGGCCGGGACGGGCCGCGTAGCACTGGCCCTTGGTGTCGAGCACGGCAATGCCCATCCCCTCCCCGCTGCCGACCCACGCTGCGTACAGGTCCTGCCGCGCGAAGGCATCGACGCGCGCCGTGCGGAACCTGCCTGCGTCGAGTGCCAGTTCCACCGCGGAGTTGCGCAGCACTTCCTTCTCCATGCGGTCGCTCTGTTCCCTGCCGGGCAGGGCGAGGAAGACGACGGTCTCCCGCTCGTCGGGACGACCGCTCGCCACCACCGCGTCCACGTCCGGGGACCAGGGCTTCGGCGGGAGCGCACAGGAGGCCAGCAGGAACAGGAGCGAGCAGAGACCCAACCGCATGGTCGCATCGTCGCCGCGCAGGCAGTCCGGCTCAAGGACGAGTTGCGGCCCGGCGCGCAACCCGGTGCGGACCGCGCCATCTGCGCCGGCCCTCCTGCCTCCGGCTGGTGCCCCACCAGCGTACTGCCGGGCGGAACTGGACCCGACCGCGTTGCAGTGTGGCGGGACGCACCACATGTCGGTGGAGGGACGACAAGGAGTCCTCCGCACGGTCAAAGCTCACAGGTTGCGCAGCGTGCTGCTCGTGCGACAAGAACCGGGCGTCCATGCGTACAAGAGCTCGGCAGCGTGCCGGGACTGGAACCCGCAGGATGCGCGACCGAAACCCAACTGGGCCGCACCTTGAGTCTCCGTGCACGAACCCTTGCAGTTGCCCTCAGCCTGCTGTCGATCGCAATGGCCATGGTGCTGTGCACCAGCACGACAACGGCACAGGGATCGGGTTCGCAGGGCTACCAGGGAGCCGAGACGCGCTCCAGCGACCGCTTCACGCTCGGCGACCCACTCGGCTTGCCGCTGGAGTTCACCCTGCGCAACGAGCAGCCGGCACCGCGCACCGAGACCTTCCGCGCATCGGTTCCCTTCCCCCGCGGAGCCCATGCGAGCCTCGAGCGGCTCTCCATCGACGGCCACCGGACCGCCTGGCAGGTCCTGCAGCGTTGGCCTGACGGTTCGGTGCGCGTGGGACAGGCGCAGTTCACCACCACGCTGCCAGCCTGGTCGTGGCAGGTGTTCCGCGTCAGCGAGGCGCGACCCGCCCTCACCGGGCCGTTCACGCCTCATCCATGGGTGTCTGCCGTCGGCACCAGTTGGGGCATCGGAGCAGAAGTGCTGGACACCTTCGGCATCCCCTACCGGAGTGCTGCCGAAGGGGACGGCGAGTTGCTGCAGTCCTCGCCGCTGGTCCGCGTGCGACGCTGGCGCAACTACCACACCGCCGTGCCGGGGGCACAGGGCATCGGACGCGACTACCTGACTTCCACCTTCTACGTCACCGACTTCCGCGACTCGCCCCTCCTGCTCGTCGACTGGGTCCTCGGCAACGACTACCTCGGTGCCGATGCCGTCCCACCGGGCAACACCGACCCGAACCTCCGCCCGCTCGGGGTCGTCGACTGCAACGAGGCCAAGTTCCTCGTGCGAGGCTGTCCGATCGTCCACGCCTACCGTGCAAACCTGGAGGGCATCGGCGCGCCGCAGGCACTCCCCGAGAACTGGTTCGGGCTGCCGACGCTCTCGTCGACGTACCTCGACGACGGGGAGACCAGGCGCTGGCGCTTCGTGCTCGGCTTCGCCCCGGAGGGCACGCCCCAGCAACAGGTGGACGCGCTCCAACAGACCGCGGGACTCATGGCGCAGTGGACGTGCATCCCGCTCGCAACGCTGCAGACCTGGGCGCGGAGCCACGCCGCAGGTCTCGTGGGTGGACCGGTACCCGGCCCGGCCGACGCGTGGCAGCGCGCCGAGCACGAGTACTACTCCTGGCTGGTGCAGAGCCAGTTCGGTCCCTTCGGCAACCATGGCGACCTCCAGGTGGTGGGAACCGGAGGGACGCCTCGCAACGGCCCACTGTCGCCGGAGTTCGCCCACGCGATCCAGGCGGACCACCATCGACTGCTGGTCAAGCTGGAGCAGAAGGCCTGGATCCAGGCCTTGCGGCCGCTCCACCTGTACGGACTGCAGGTCGGCGCCGAACAGGACCTGATGATCTGGGACGGCGTGCCCATCCCGCGGCGCGGCGCTCGCGACTACTCGCAGCAGTCCCTGGGCCGCCGTGGCCTGTGGGCAAACGACCCGTACGCCGCCTACCGCACCCGCGCGCCTTCCACCTACCAGCGGGCCCACGGCTGGGAGCACTACGGCATCGAGCACTGGTCGACGGACCTGTTGTTCGACTACTGGACCATCACCGGGGACGAGTGGGCGCGCGAGGAACTGCGCCAGCTCGGCGAGACCCTCAAGGCCACCATGCGTCTGCGCACGTACTTCACGTCAACCCTGCAAGCAGTGCGGGCGGAGGGCTGGTGCATGCAGGGCTTCGCGCAGTCCCACCTTGCAACCGGCGATCCTGCGATGCGCGAGTACGCACTGCGCCGGGCGCGCGAGGTCGTCGACGCCCAGCGCCCCAAGGCGCACCCGAGCAAGGCCATCGCGTTCCAGCGCGACTACCCGGCAACCTCCTTCCCGCTGCCCCACCGCTACTACACCCCTTGGCAGCACGCAGCCTTCGTCTACGGCTACGTGGGAGCGTGGCTCACGATGGACGACCCGCTCCTCCTCGAACTCGCCGAGTGTGTGCCCCATGCCGTTGCCTACGCGTGGGTGACCGACCGCATGGATCCCCTGCTCGGCTTCGTGGCCGACGGACTGCGCTACTACGTCCCCGTCGAGTACCAGGGAACGCCGATCCCGCCCTGGTTCTTCGACGCCGACCCGGCCATCGGCGTGCGATGGGGCAACTCACCGCTCGGCGGTGCGCACCAGTTCCTCACCGGCAGCCTCCACCTGCTGGCCGAGGTGACAGCCGACGAGACGGTTGCGGCGCTCGCAGAACTGCATGGAGGCATCCTGCGGGGAGCCTGGGAAACGAACGTCCACGCCTGGGACAAGTGGGAGTTCTGCACGCCCGCACGCTTCGCGCGCTGAACAGCTCTGGCACGGGCTCGCGAGCCACTCATGCCGGTCGGCCCGACGAGCCTCCCCACCCGGTGCCAGGAGGTACGGCCACCGCAGGGTTGCACCACTGGATCACGGCGGCCCAGCCACGGCTCTCCCCGTCGTGCGGCAGGTCACCGAGGATGGCGATGGCTGCCTGCCAGCCGCCGTGGAGGTGCGCCGTGAGCACCGGGTCCTCGACGTGCCCTGCCACGACCTCGCGGACGTAGGCCTTGGGGTCGAGTCGGTCCGCGTGCAACCGGCAGCCAGGCATGCAGCTGCCCGCCCACCATGCGCCGGAGCCCGAGGGACTGCACGGAGGCGCGCATGGAGTTGGTGAGCAAGCGGCCGAGCCCGTGGTGCTGGTGGTCCGGGTGGCCATGAGGTCGGCACCGGAGCGGGTGTGACCCTTGGGCTCGTGGTCGGAGAAGGTGCCGCCCGCCGTCAGCGTCTCCCCCGAGTCGTCGACGTGGAAGTGCTGGAGGTCCAGCAGCAGTCCGAGGTGGCAACCGGCAACCGCACCCATCCCAACGTGCTCGGCAACCAAATGGCCTGCGCCGAAGACGCATTCGTTCGCAGCACGGTTCGGGGACGCTCCGTGGGTTGGACGCGAGCGCAGGGCGCGGGGACGGCTGCATGGTCACTGCTCCGCATCGGCCGGGCGCGGGAGGAACCGGGAGCTGGCGTCAGGTGCGGCCCTCGCGCTGGCCTCTCACTTGGGCATGCACCAACGGTCCAGCCATGCGAAGAACTCGCGGTGCCAGAGCACGCCGTTCTGGGGCCGCAGGACCCAGTGTCCCTCCTCGGGGAAGGTGACGAGGCGAGAGGGCACACCCTGCACCTGTGCCGCGGTGAAGGCCTGCAGGCCCTGCTCGAGCGGCACGCGGTAGTCGCGCTCGCCGTGGATGACGAGCAGCGGGGTCTTCCAGTTGCGCACGTGGCTCGAGGGCGAGAACCGCTCGTAGTCCTTCGCACGCTCGGGCGAGGACCAATAGGGCCCGCCAAGGTCCCAGTTGACGAAGAAGAGTTCCTCCGTGGTGCCGTACATGCTGCGCAGGTCGAACACACCGCAGTGCGAGACCATGGCGGCAAAGCGGCTGCCAGCGTTGCCCATCAGCCAGTACGTCGTGTAGCCGCCGAAGCTGGCGCCGACGGCACCGCTGCGCGCAGGATCGACGTACGGACGCTGCTGCATGGCGTCGGTGACGGCAAGCAGGTCCTGCATCGCCTGACCGCCCCAGTCCCCGCTGATCTGGTCGTTCCATGCCTGGCCGAAACCGGGCAGGCCGCGCCGGTTCACGGCGGCGACGACGTAGCCGCGTGCAGCCATCAGGTGGAAGTTCCATCGGAAGCTGAAGCCCTGCCCAACCATGCTCTGCGGACCGCCCTGGCAGAAGAGCAGGAACGGATGGCGCTTCGCGGGGTCGAACTGCGGTGGCTTCACGACCCATGCATGGATGCGCTTGCCGTCCGTGGCCTCGAACCACTCCTCCTCGACGGAGGGCAGGTCGAGCTTGGCGAACACCGCACCGTTCTCGTCGGTGCGCTGGGTGATGCCACCGGTGGCCACGTCGACGACGACGAGTTCTGCCGGGCGCTCCATCGTCGTGCGCACGGCATGGAGCCGCGACCCGTCCGGGGCGACCTCGAGGTCGGTGATCGCGTGCCGGCCCTTGGTGACCTGGCGCACCGTGTCGTCGATCCCGACCTGGAACACCTGGGTGGTGCCGAGGGTCTCGACCGTGGCGAACAACGACCTGCTGTCGCGCGCCCACGCGAGACCCCCGAAGGACGCGTCAAGGGATGCACCGAGTTCGCGCCTCGTGCCGTCCTTGGTGTCGACCAGCATCAATCGCACCCGATCGGCCTCGAAGCCGGCGCGGGCCATGCTCAGGAACGCCATGTACCTGCCGTCCGGCGAGAAGCACGGCTCCTGGTCGTAGCCGGGCAGGTCGGGCGTGAGGTTGCGGTGCTCACCGCCTTCGCGCGGCACCGACCAGAGGGAACTGTCGGTGCTGGCCTCGGGGTCGCCGACCCTGCGTGCGGTGTAGACGATCGACCTGGAGTCCGGTGCCCAGGCAATCTGCTCGACGCCACCGAAGGGCTTCAACGGCGTGTCGACGCGCTCACCCGCCATCAGGTCGACGGCCTTGCCGCCGGAAGCAGGAACCACGAACAGGTGGCTGTACGTCCCGTCCTTCCACACGTCCCAGTGGCGCACCATCAGGTCGTCGTGGATGCGGGCATTCGCCTTCGGCAAGTCGGGATGACGCTGCAGGGTCGTCGGGTCGACCTGCACGTCGGCAGTGAAGAGGAAGTGCGAGCCGTCCGGGGACCAGAGCGCGTTCGATACACCGCTCCCGTGGTCCGTGACCTGGACCGGCTTGCCGCCCTGCAACGGGTGCACCCAGACCTGTGGTGACCCGGAACGGGTGGAGATGCAGGCGAAGGACCTGCCGTCCGGCGCCCACATCGGGTGCATGTTGCTGCCCTCGGAGGTGACCACCATGGTCGTCCAGCCGGCATCACCTGTCGCGGCAGCGAGGTTGGCGAGGAACACCTGCGTCACGCCCTTGTCCGCGGCAAGGTCCACGGTGCGGACCGTGTAGAGGAGCTTGGACCCGTCCGGGCTCAGCGCAGGTTCCCCCACGCGCTTCAGCTGGAGCAGTTGTTCCGGGGTGAGCAGGCCTTGGGCAGGGAGGGCCGTGGCAAGCAGGCCCGCGAGGAAGAGGATGCTCGGGATCGGGGTGCGCAGCATGACCGGATCCTTGCCTGCACGCACAGCACTGGCAAGCAGGATCCGTTCGGCTCAGCGCCCGTCGGCGAGGACCTCGGCAAGTTGCACGCGGGAGGCGACCTGCTCGCGCAGTGCACCGGGTCCCATCCAGCCCACGGCGACCTCTGCGTCGTCGCGGCGACCACAGCGCAGGGCCACCTCGGCCGCGGCATGCAGGATCCCGTCCCTCGTCGCAGGGTCCGAGAGCACGTCGACGTCCACGACCTTGCGGACGAACTCGTGCAGGGCCGGGTCCTTGCGGAACAGCTCGAACCGCGTGTGCCCGTGCGTGCTCTCGCACCCTGGGCGCTTGGCAAGGGAAACGAATGCCTCCACGCCCTGGCCGAAGTACTCCGCCTCGTTGGTCGCCGCGTAGTAGTCGAGGAACCGTCCCTCGCGCTCCGCGGTCTCGTAGAGCCTGCGGATCTGGAGCCGGTCGCGCTGGCCCAGCGCGTAGTAGTGGACCTGGTGAGTGATCTCGTGGACGAGCGTGTCGAAGCCGAACCGGTCGGCCTCGTCGAGGGCCTCGAGCCCTGTGGCTGCACGCAACCCGCCGATGCCGCGCACGTCGTCCCACACGCGCCCGTCGAAGGTGCGCGTGCCACGCAGGCTGCGCCTCGACCAGTGGTCGGTGGTGCGCTCGGTTGCCGCAAGCAGGTCGTGGCGACCACCGATGGCGAGGATGCGCGGGAGGTGCCGCCCGAACATGGCGAGCGCACGGTCGGCGACGAGCTTGCGTCGACCACGCAGCTCCTCGTACCCGACGAGGAACTCGGTGACGCCGACAGGCACCACCGGTACCGGCAACCGCGCGTTCAGCAGTCGGAAGCTGCGCTCGCGGGCGGCCATGCTGCCCTCCCAGCGTTGTTGGTAGAGCGCCTCGCCCAGCAGTCGGTGGGCCACCGGGTTTGGTTCGCCTGCGACGAGGCGCTGGAGGAGGGCGATGGCCTCGTCGACACGGCCACGCTGTCGCAACTGGTCTGCGGCAACCAGGTCGGTGCAGGCCTTCACCTCCATCGGCTCGCCGAGACCGGAGCCCAGCCGCAGGTTGGCCTCCGCGTGCAGGGGCTCGAGCGCGAGCACGCCACGGTACTGGTGCGCAGCAGCCCCGGTGCGCTGCACGCGGAAGAGCGAGGATGCCGAGGCTGCGAGCAACTCCGCGCTGGGAGCAGGCACCTGCGCGAGGGAGTTGCTGCCCCGTTCCACGGCTTCCTCGAAGCGCCTTGCCCGGATCAGGCTCCGCACCAGCAGGGCGGATGCTTCGGCATCGTTCGGGCGCGTGCGCAACACGTTCTCGACGTGTTCCAGTGCCAGGTCGGCGTGCCCCAGCATGAGGTGCACCTTGCCCATGCCGAGTCGCGCGGCATCGCGCGCACCTGGTTCACCGGCAAGCATCCGGAACGACTCCATTGCGAGCACCGGGTCCTCTGCCTCCAACAACTTCTCGCCCTGCTGCAGCAGGCCACCGGTCGGCGAGGCCGCGGACGGCGCGGGCTGCTGGGCCGCAACGGCTGCGGCCAGCAGTGTGAAGAGGACGGGGACGAAGAGGCGCAGCATGGGCAGGTGGTTTCCCTGCCTGTTTCGACCGATGCATGCACCCGGCTTGGGACGGTGCACCGTTCGCCACGGGGGTCACGTCCCGAAACGGGACGGAACCTGTGCCGTGCCGTTGCCACCGCCCGGACCCGCTGCGCGCGGCAGGTGCCGCACGCGGAGCGTTGCGGCTCGGCTCAGCGCCGGATGCCGAGGACCTCGATCTTGTCGATGTCGAGGATGCGCAGGCTCTCGTTGGACGGGCGGCGCTTGGGGCCGATGACGCCGACTTCCTTGTCGACGAACCGGGCCAGGTCGTAGCGGTTGCTCGAGCAGATCACGACGAACAGGTCCTGCCCGCCCTTCTCGACCACGTACTGTCCAGGGCCGGTCAGGCCCCTGCGCCAGCGCAGCCAGCCGATGGTGTCGAAGCGCTCCAGGTTGTCGCGAACGAGCGGGTTGACCTTGGGCAGGTCCTTCGGCTCGACGGGCTCTGCGTCGCGCACTGCAACGGCTTCTGCCAGCCACTTCTGCTCGGAGATCTTCTTCTGCAGCGAGGCGATGCCGTTGGCGAGCGGCGAGTCGGCAGCAGCTTCGGTGGCCAGCTTGGCGAGGCCCGCCTCGATCTCTTCGAACTTGCGCTCGGCGAGGGGCTTGGACTGCTCGTTGCGGAACGCCTCCTCGGCAGCCGCGTAGGCCTTCTGGTTCTCCGTGGCCTTGCGGGCCTGCTCGGCCAACTCGGCCTGCCGGGCGAGCCAGGCATCCGACTGCTGGCGGTGGGCTGCGGCCAGCTGCTCGACTGCGGCCTGCTGTTCGGCAGAGGGCTGGTCGAACACCTGCACGTCGGCATCGGCGACCCAAGCCTCGATGCCGGCGCTGCGGACCTTCCACCAGTCGTCCTGCTCACCGAGGACCAGCAACTCTGCACCCTCGCCGAGGGCACTCACCGGGGCCTCGCCCGACTTGGGGCGGTAGCGGAATGCCACCGCCTTGCCCTTGGTCTTGACCTTGCCCTCGACAGGCTCCGTCGTGAACTTCTTGCTCACGTAGCCTGCAGGACCGAGCGGGAGCAGCACGAGTCGGTGCCCGGACTCGCTGCGGCCCACGCGGACGAGGGTCGACTGAGCGAGCACTTCCTCGAACGCAGGCGAATGTTCGGTGGGCCAGCACTTCACGCGCGCCTCGGCCACGAGCACCGAACCAACCGCTGGGGTGGTGGTGGCACTCGCCTCTGCAGGGGTCCCCGTGCCGGGCTGCTGCACCGCAGGTGTGGGCTGCGCGGGGGGGACCGGCTTGGGGTCCTGCGCCTCGGCAGTACCCGTTGCCGGCGGCTGAGCTGCCGGGGCGGGAGTGGCCGCAGGTGCCTGCGTGTTGACCGGGGCAGGCGTTGCGACCGGTGTGACCACTGGGGCCGGCTGCTGGGTCGGGGCAGGTTGCGAGGAGTTCTCCTGCGCAAGGACCGGGGCGGCGATGGCGGTGACGAACGCGAGCACGCCCGTGACGAGCGGAGCGGAACCGGCGATGACACGCCGGGGGTGTGAACAAGGATGCATGGTGCCCTCCGAAGACTGTCGCCCGCGCCTGTCCCCGGCTGACCGGCCGGACGACGGCGCACTGCAAGGCTGGGGAGCATAGCAACCAGCCACGGCAGCGCCATAGCCCCACATTCCCCTTTCGCGGGGCCGCCCGGCTGCCGATACCATCCCGCGATGCGCCTCGTGGCAATCCCTGCCTGCTTCCTGCTCGCCGGCTGCGTCTGGTTCGAGGGCGAGGACCGCCTGTTCGTGACCAGCGAGCCGCCGGGCGCAACCGTCCTGGTGGACGGACTCGACGTCGGCCACACCACCCCCGCGACCCTCGACATCGGCGGGTTCGGCTCCCACCACAAGACGGTCACGGTGCGCAAGGAGGGCTACCGCCCCGAGGTGCGGTTCGTGACCCACGCCCAGGAGGGCTACACCCCCCGGTGGGTCGACGGTGCCGCCGACATCATCCCGCCGGCTTGGCCCCTCGCCTGGACCTTCGGCGACTTCTTCGCACCTTTCGGCGTCCGTTGGGCCTTCGTGCCCGGAACACTGCACGTGAAGCTCCACGCCAACGACGCCCCCCTCCTCGGCTGGGACGCGCTGCGCGCCAAGCAGCAGGCGGCTGCCGCGGCTGCGACGCAGCCGACAGGCACGGTGCCGCAGCAACCTTGATGCGCACGGTCTTCCTCGACCGCGACGGGACGCTCAACGTCGAGCGCGGCTTCGTGACCCGCGTGGAGGAGTTTGCGCTGCTCCCGGGCGCCGTCGAGGCCGTCCGGCTGCTCCACGAGGCGGGCTTCGCCCTCGTGGTGGTCACCAACCAGTCGGGGATCGCGCGCGGGCTCTACACCGAGACCACGCTGGCGCACGTCCATGCGCACGCCCACGAACAGCTGGGCGGCAGGGTCCTCGCTTGGCTGCACTGCCCGCACCACCCCGAGGAGCAAGGCGCTCACGGCCGCAGGTGCGAGTGCCGCAAGCCTGGCAGCGGCCTCCTGCACCAGGCGCGCGAACTGCTCGGCTGCGACTTCGAGGGGTCCTACCTCGTGGGCGATGCCTCGCGCGACATCCTGATGGCGGGTCTGCTGCCGCTCACGACCGTGATGGTCCGCAGCGGGAAGGAACACGCCCACGAACTCGCGGTCGCACGCGAGGGAGGCCGTGCACCGGACGCGTGCGCAGACGACCTTCTTGCTGCCGCGCGGTGGATCCTCGCTCGAGAGGCCATGCGAGAGGGCGACTGAGGCGGACCCTCCGGGGGCCCCGTCGAGCCGTCGCTACTCCATGCGCGCCCTGCGCAGGCAGGTGAGGCAGGTGACCGAACTCACGGCCGTGAGGACGGAACCGGCCACGAGACCGCCCCACGACTTGCTCCACATCCAGCTGGCCGCCGCCACGGTGGCGCCGAGCGCAACGAGTGCACAGCTGGTGTAGAAGCCGATCAACGGCCACGACAGGGTGGTCTGCTCCTCTCGGCGAGGAGGGCGGGACTCGGGCTGGTTCATCGGGATCAGGGCAGGTAGCGCGAGAGCCGCCCACCGAGGGCCGACGTGATCGCGTGCGGCAACTTGGACCAGATCCTGCGGGGAAGTTCCAGCTTGGGGTTGCTGGGGTGGAACTGCGGCAGGTGCTCGCCGCTGCGCAGCAGCAGGTACTCGTAGTGCAGTCGCTCGGCCTCGAAGCCCATGTTGTGCTTGAAGCGCGCCGGCCCCGACTCGGCGCGGCTGCGGCCGAAGTCGAACCACCGGAACCCGTTGGCTGCCGCCCACTGCATGATGCCGCAGTAGATGAAGTCGTTGACGCCCGTGTCGTTCACGCCCGTGAGCGAACCGGAGTAGTACGCCATCAAAGTCGAGCCGAACCGGAAGCTCATCACGGCAGCGAGCGTGCGCCCCTGCGGGTCGACGGCACGGTGCATCACGATGTCGGGCCCGAACTCCTCCACCAGCCCCGCGAACCAGCGGCGCGGCAACGCGGGCGAACCGAGCCGCCGCTTGTTCTCGGCGAACAGCCGGTAGAACTCGTCGAGGTCACAGTCGGCATGCAACGTGATGCCATGCCGGTCCCTCGCACGGCGGACCTCGGCGCGAGCCTTCTTCGGGATCGACTGCAGGATGGCCTCGGCATCGCCCACCAGCTCCCTGCGGAAGGTCACGTAGAGCTTCGACTC
The DNA here is from genome assembly GCA_041178545.1 of Planctomycetota bacterium. Classification (GTDB taxonomy): domain Bacteria; phylum Planctomycetota; class UBA1135; order UBA1135; family UBA2386; genus JBEATZ01. The sequence goes on along the minus strand of JBEGVB010000150.1, from coordinate 9,208 downwards.
GACGCGCTGTCCCGGCCGCTGTTCGAGGTGGCGCAGCTCGACGTAGCCACAGCCGAGGTCCTTGCCAATGCGTGCGGAGCTCTCGAGCAGTTGCTCCTGCGCGGCCTCGTCGTGCGCGAGCACGCCGCCGTAGACGGCATAGGGGATGCTCACCAGGTTGCGCCCGACGAAGGGGCTGCGGACCCACGCGAGCGGGAGGATGCCACGCCACTCGCGGCCGCACTCCACCACCAACGGGTGCGGCACGTGGTGGAAGACCTCCTGCACGACACGGGACCATCCGCTCAGGTGGAAGAACGTGCCCTGCGGGTGCGCGCGCACGAATGCGTCCCACTGGGCATCCTCACCGGGCAGCAGGTCGCGCACGCGCAACGGGAGCGGGCCACCCTGCACGTGGACACTCGACGTGGCCGCGGGAGCTGGCGGTGCGACGGCCGCCGCAGTCCCACTGCCCGGGGTGGGCGCGCCGCCTCCGGGCGGTGGCTCGCCGGGCGGTGGCTCCTCGAGCTTGTAGTCCCGGAGGTTCGGGGCCTGCGTGAAGATGATGATCTCGCCGATCAGGCCGAAGCCGATGAGCTGCACGCCGAAGGTCCCGAGGATCGCGCCCATCACGAAGAGCGGTCGGTCCTGCAGGCTGCCCTCGCCGAAGATCTTCGCGTAGAGGGGCTGTGCCACCATCAGGAGGCCCAGCACGATGGCGATGAAGCCCACGTACCCGAAGAACCGCAGCGGTCGCTGGGTGAATCGGGTGAGGAAGGTGATCGCGAGGATGTCGAGGACGCGGCGCAGGTAGACGCCGATCCCGTAGAAGCCACGCCGACCCATCTCCTCGCGGTGACGGACCTTGACCTCCTCGACGCGGAAGCCTTGTTGCCGCGCGAGCACGGGGATGAACCGGTAGAGCTCGCCGTAGACGGCGACCTCCTCGAGCACCCGGCGCTGGAAGCCGCGGGTGCTGGAATTGAGGTCGTGGAACGGGATGCCCATGACCAGCCGCAGCACGGCGTTGAAGACCGAGGACTGCAGCTGGTTGAGCCACGGGTCGACGCGCGTGGAACGCCACGTCGCCACGCAGTCCGCACCCGCGGCGAGTGCGATGACGACCTTGACCACGTCCTCCGGCTCGATCTGCAGGTAGGGCGGAGCGTTGACGATGTAGCGGCCCCTCGCCTTTGCCACGCCTGCAGAGAGTGCGATCGACTCGCCGAGCCCGCCGCCCTGCAGCTGGACCACCTGCACGGGACAACCGCACTGCAGGGCCCGCAACTGGTGCTCGAGCGGGCCGACCGGGCCGTCCAGCACGAACAGGAACTCGCAGGGGAAGCCTGCGCGAAGCATCTGGGGCGCGATGCCTTCTGCAACCTGCGCAGCACGGACGTCGCCGCGCGAGACAGGCACCACCACGGAGACGAGGACGTCCTGGCTCATCGGCTCGCCTCCCTGGCGGTGATGGAGATGCGCTGGCGGAAGAACTGGGACACCTTGATCTGCAGCTCGGCCAGGAAGCCGAGCAGGATCACGTTGACTGCCACGAGCAGCGTGACCGCGCCGGCGGCGAAGAAGTCGAGTTCCATCTTGGGTGCGAGCTCGAGGCTGCCCGCGCGGGTGAACTTGACGAGGCCCAGCGCGAACAGCACCGGCGACACGAGGAACATCGGCAGCGCGAGGGTGAAGAACCAGCGGATCGGGTGCGCTGCGAACTGGATGAGCATCTTGATGACGAGTAGGTCTGCGAGGACCCTGAAGATGCGGCCGAGGCCGTACTTCGAGCTGCCGTGCTGGCGCGGGTGGTGTCGCACGGGCAGCTCGGTGATGCGGGCCCCGATGCCTGCCCCGAGTGCGGCCATGAACCGGTGCATGTCCGAGTACAGGTTGAGGCTCTTCACCACCCACGCGCGGTACGCCTTGAGCGAACAGCCCGTGTCGTGGATCCGCGCACCGGTCACCAGCGCGATGAGGAAGTTGGCCAGCCTGCTGGGGAGCAGGCGCGTGGCGAGCTTGTCCTTGCGGTGGCGACGCCAGCCGCACACGACGTCCCAGCCCTCGTCGAGCTTGCCGACGAGGCGTGCGATGTCCGCAGGGTCGTTCTGCAGGTCGCCGTCCATGGTCACGACCGTCTCACCGCGCGCACGCGCGAACCCGGCTGCCATGGCGGCGGTCTGGCCGTAGTTGCGACGGAACAGGACGAGGACGACTGCTGGGTCGTCCGCGGCGACGGCGCGGAGCCTGTCCCTGCTGCCGTCCCTGCTCCCGTCGTCCACGAACACGAGTTCGTAGGGATGCCCGAGGTTGCGCATGGCGAACGTGAGCGCTCGGTGCAGCGGCTCGATGTTCTCCCGCTCGTTGTAGATCGGGACGACCACGCTGATCACGGGCACGTTGCCGGTCAGGGGGACGGTCATGCATCGCCTCCCCGCAGGTGCGGTCGAGCGTTCGCTGCGGAGGAGGTGCGCATCGCGGGGACAAGCATGGTCACACGCCCCCACCGTGCGCAAGCCGCGCGACCAGGTGCTTCAGCAGCGACCGGGCACGTGACAGGAGGGTCGAGGCACCACCGTGCCGTGCCGCGTGTCGGAACCGGGCGAGCGGACGACCCGCCGGGCCACCGGCCTGCTGCACCACGTGCGAAGCTGCGTGTCGCAGGCGCTCGCGGACGGACTGCCAGACTGCAGGCGAACCGCCGCCGCGCGTGTCGCGGCACTCGCGCACCAGCGGCACACCGGCATCGCACGCCCGGGACGGCGTCCCGGGGAGCAGACGGAGTTGCCACCGGGGTGCTTCCGTCACCCCGGTGCCGCACCCGACCCGGCCTTGGCTCCGCTCGCTCGACACGTCGGGGAGTTATCGGCAGCCGTGGGGACCTGCCTCATGCAACGTGCGCGGACCCGCAGCGGCCGCTAGCATCCGGTGCGGGCGGACACATGCCGGGACGACCTCCTGCACTGCTGCGCCCACCTCGACCATGGAACCCCGGGCACGCATCGCACTGCTGGGAGACGACCTCGCCGACCTGGCCACGGAACTGCGTTCCCTGCCGTCAGGGCCCACGGTACGGGAGTTCCGCGGGCTGTTCGAGGAGGCCGGCGCACTGGGCGAGTTCCAGCCCGACGCAGTCTTCGCATCCGGCGCGTGTTGCGATGCCGAGGGACTGGGCGCACTGCGGATGCTCCGTGCGCAGCACCCAGACCTGGGAGTGTGCCTCACGGGCCATGCAGCATCGGAGCCCGTGCTGGAGCCGATGGCGCGGCGACTCGGCGGCAGGATCCTGACGAAGCCCTGGCTGCCGGGCCAACCTGCTGCGGTCCTCCGCCACCTGCTCTGCGGCAGCGACCGCCCGGCCGAGGAGGTCTTCCAGGACCTGGCGCGCGGGGTCGCCGACGAGGTGAACAACCCACTGCTCGTCGCCAGCGGTCACCTGCAGCTGCTCGAGGCGCTCGTCGACCCCAAGGACGCGTCGCTCCGCCCGACGCTCAGCGCGCTGCGCGAGGGAATGGACCGGATCCGGGCCGCCGTGGAACGACTGCGCCTGGTCAACCGAGCCGCCTCGGCGCCGCAGCAGCGCAGGGCCCTGGACCTCCATGCCCTCGCTGTTGCAGCGGCGAACGAGGCGGCACCCGGCATGCCCGTGCTGCGCGAACCGGACGCGACCGCGGTCCCGGTGCTCCTCGACGAGGACGTGGCGCGCCCCGCACTCGTCGCCCTGGCAAGCCTCTGCCGCGAGTTCCGAGACAGTGGCGCCTCGGTGCACTGGGTGGTGTCGAGGTTTCCCGGGAGCGCGAGGCTGCGTGTGCGACTTGCCGGCACGGCGTTCGCCCACTGGCGGCTGCCGGCCACGTTCGAGCCCTGGTTCGCGGCACGGGCCCTGCGCGGGACCGCGCACGGGCTCGCGCTGCCCGTCGTCCAGGCCCTCACCCTGTCCCACGGTGGCGAGGCGCTTGCGCGCCGAACGCCCGACCAGGCCGTTGCCATCGACTTCCTGCTGCCGTCACCGGACCGGACCTGAGCCGGGACCCCGTCGCAGCCGATGAACTGGGGTCTGGAGGACGCGACCCGTCGCGTCCCTGCGACCCATGGCCAGGATCCTCATCGCCGACGCCGACCCCGACTGCCACGCGGAACTCACCGCGCTGCTGCGGCTTCGCTCCCACAGGGTCCACAGCACCGCGGACGGGACGCGGGCCATGGCAGCCGTGCGCGAGGGCGAGGCCGACCTCGTGCTCTGCGACCTGCAGACCCCCGGGGTGGACGGGCTCACCCTCCTCCGCCTCGTGCAGCAGGAACGGCCGGACGTCCCGGTGCTCCTGCTGGCCTCCTTCAGCAGCCTTGAGGATGCCGTGCAGGCGATGCGCGAGGGCGCAGCGGACTTCATCGGCAAGCCGTTCCACGCGGACCAGGTGGTGGTCGCGATCGACCGCGCGCTGGAGAAGGCAAGCCTGCGACAGGAGAACGCGTCCCTGCGCGAAGCGCTCGACGACCGCCTCCGGCTCGACAACCTGGTGGGGACCGACCCGCGGATGCAGGCGATCTTCAAGACGGTCAAGGCCGTCGCAGAGACGCGCACCACGGTGCTGATCACCGGCGAGTCGGGTACGGGCAAGACCCTGCTGGCGCGCTCGCTCCACGCGCTGAGCCAGCGCCGCAACGGCCCGTTCGTCGAGGTCAACTGCGGCGCGCTCCCCGAGTCACTGCTGGAGTCCGAGCTGTTCGGTCATGTACGCGGGGCCTTCACGGGTGCCACGCGGGATCGCGCCGGCAAGTTCGAGGCGGCCAACGGCGGCACCATCTTCCTCGACGAGATCGGCACCAGCTCGCCCGCATTCCAGGTCAAGTTGCTGCGCGTGCTCCAGGACCGCGTCATCGAGCGCGTCGGCGACACCCAGAGCCTGACGGTGGACGTGAGGCTGGTGCTGGCAACCAACCTCGACCTGGAGAAGGCCGTGCGCGAGGGCAGGTTCCGCGAGGACCTCTACTACCGCATCCACGTCGTGGCGCTGGAAATGCCCCCCTTGCGTGCGCGCCCGGGTGACGTTCCCTTCCTCGCCGAACACTTCCTGCGCCGGTTCCGTACCGACCACGGCAAGGAGATCGAGGGGTTCACGCCGGCGGCGATGCAGGCGCTCTGCGCCGCACCTTGGCCGGGCAACGTCCGCCAGCTGGAGAACGTCGTCGAACGTGCCGTGGTGCTGTGCACTGCCCACCACCTGGACGTGGTCGACCTGCCGCCGGCGATCCTGCCTCGGAGTCCTTCGGGCCCCTCGTCCGTCGTGGTGGCTGGCAGTCCGATCCTGCCGTTGAGGCACGCACTCGAGGGACCGGAGAAACAGTTCATCGAGCAGGCACTGCAGCACTGCAGCGGCAACCGCGAACGTGCTGCCGAACTGCTCGGCATCAACCGCAGCACCTTGTTCGCCAAGCTGCGCAAATACGGGATCCGCTGACGCTACACTGGCCAAACCCATGTTCCGCCGGAGCATCATCCTCTTCGTGGTCGTAACCCTCGCCGCACTCGGCATCACGATCGGCTACGCGGCCCTCGGCCTGGCCGGCCCCGAGAGCGCACTGGAGGAGGCAGAGGCAGCCCTGGTCGCGGACCGACCGGAGGAGGCCGTGCGCCTGCTCGACTTCGCGGAACGCAGCGACAGCCTGAACGAACAGCCGGAGCTGCGCGCCAGGCTGCTCTCGATCCGTCACCGGGCGCACCAGCAGACCAACAACCTCCGCAGGTCGCTGCAGGACCTCGAGGAGCTGCTCACGATGCCCAACAGCAACCGGCCAGACCTGCGCCTCACGCGCATCTGGTTGCTGGCCTCACTCGGACGAGGGGAGGCTGCCCGCCTCGCGGCATTCGACTTCCTGCGCGAGAACCCTGGTTTCGGCCGCGGGCTCGAGCTCGCGGGCGAGGCGTGCCAGGTCGCGTACAAGCAGCAGCTTGCGGACGTCTCCTCGCAGGTGAGCCGCGACATCGGCTCGGAGAAGGAGCGCGAGGCGATCCGTGCGATGCTCACCTACCTGTACCGCCCCGAGGGCGACCCGGGAGTGCAGCGCGGCTACGAGGAGCTGGGCAAGCTCTACGCTGCACAGGCACGCCTGCAGCAGGTGTGGCTGGGCCTCGGCCCGCAGCTGCAGAAGCTGCGCAGCCAGATCCAGGAGGCCCTCGTGTTCTTCCGCGACAGCCTGCCTGCGGGTGGCCAGCCGGTCGCGGCGTGGCGTGCACTCACGTTCGCACTGGAGCAGGCAGGCCGCATCGACGACGTGATCGCGCTGTGCGAGATCTACCTGCTGCTCTTCGACCACGAGTACTCGGTCGAGGGCGCGACACTGGAGGCCAGCCTCCACCTGCGGGACGGGCTGTACCGGTCCGCGGTCCAGGTGGCCGAACGCTTCCTGCCCGACGCGATGGTCGAGGAAGCGGTGCGCAGGAAGGCCGTGGACGCGCGGATGGGCAACCTGATGTCCCTCAAGGCAGAGGCGCTGTGGCGACTCGGCGACGCCGATGGGCTCGTCCGCGTCGGGGATGCCGCGGACACGATGCTGAAGGCAGGGGTCCCGGTCAACCTGACCCTCCACCTCGCCTACGGGCTCGCAGCCCAGTTGCGCGGTGACGCGGGGCAGGTGGAGGCGCACACGGAGCCCGCGTCCCGGCTGATGGCCAAGCTGCCCAAGCCCACCATCGGCGACGACTTCTTCCACGTGGTGATGCAGCTCCGGGTCGATGCCCAGCAGACGCTGGATGCAGGCCAGGAGGCCATCGAGCGGACCTACGCCGACTGGATGGCCGCACCCGGGCGCACCGACGACCTGCAGCCCCGGCTGTCGAAGGCCAACTGGCAGATCGCACAAGGACTCGCCAGTGCGGCACTGAGCACCGCGATGGAGGCATCGCAGCTCTACCCGCGCAGCGAGGAGGTCCTGACCGTGCTGGCACGGGCTGCGGACATGAGCTACGCGCCCTCGGGCCAGAACGGTCCGAGCCTGCTCAACCAGTGCCTGCGACGCAACATCGACCTGCCCGACGTGCCCACGCCGGTGGCACTCGTCAACTGCGCCGAGGCGGCACTCGCGAACCGGGTGTTCAACGTCGCGCGTGCCTGCGCACGGCGCGCCATCGACAAGTTCCCGTGGTCCAGGTGGCCGAGGCTCCTCGAGGGCAAGGCAGCACTCCTGTCGGGAGACATCACCGGCGCCGTCGCACTGCTCGAGAAGGCGAACGTGCTCCACCCCGAGGACGGCGAGATCGCCGCACTGCTGCTCGAGGCACGGCAGGTGAGCGGTGGCGAGGTGAGCGACCTGCTCGCCCTCGCGCTCCGCAGGTCCACCTCGACCCCGGGCATGTGGCAGTCGCTGCTCCGCAGCGCCATCGAGGGCGAGGACCGGGTCGCCGTGGCGGCCCTGCTGCGGAGCCCGGCCAACACCGAGCCCTCGGCAGTCGTGCACGCCCTGCTTGCGCGCGGGCACAGCCTGGTCGGCGAGCACGAGGCTGCTGAGGCAAACCTCGCACAGGGTCGCGCCATGGCCGGCGAGGACCGGCTCGCGCTGACCGAACTCGCCGGCGCCGTTGCCGAGATGCTGCGGGGCCGTTCGAGGGTGAGCCCTGACTCCGACCTCGAGACGTTTGCCCTCCAACAGCAGTCGCTGCTCCTCGCGGGCGACCGCACCAGCGCGACCGACTGGTTGCGCACGGCGCGTGCCCTGCAGGTCGCGGACAAGCCGATGGGAGCTGCCGCAGTGCTCGACTCGGTGCTGGGCCTCGAGGACGTCGAGGACGTGCGCGACGGCAAGGCCTTCCTGATGGCCGGGGACCTGGCACTCGAGCTCGGACGCCTCCCCGTTGCCGAACGCCACTACCTTGCCGCAGTCAGCTTCCCCGACGGCACCAAGGGCGCCGAGACGCTTGCCCGCCTGCTCGTCGCGCGGGACCAGTACGAGCGTGCGGCAGCTGCGGTGCGGCAGGCAGACCCGGTGACCGACGCGGCCCTGGCCCTGCGGCTCGGCCAGTCCGAGCTGGGGCGCAAGCTCGCCACGCAACAGGCGACACGCGACGCATCCGACCTGCTCGCGCAGCTCACGGTGGCACTCTGTGCGCAGGTCGCCCCCAACGCGGTGGGCGTCGACCTGCGGCGCCTCACGGACCCACAGAAGGAGCGCGCGCTCGAGACCATCGCCCTCCTGCAGGACGACAGGCTGGCGGCCGAGGCCGAGTCGATCCTGCTCGAGCTCCGGCAGGCTGCCCCGGCATCCCCCTCGCTGGCACTGCTCACCGCACGGACGCAGTGGGCCCGTGGCGACCTTGCCGCCGCCTCTGCAGCCCATGCGGCAGCATTTGCCGCTGGCGACCGTTCGCTCGCGCTCCTCGGCGAGGTGGTGCACTGCGCGTCGAGGCCCGGCTACGTGGTGCCGGAACCAGTGCGAGCCGAGTTGCGCGCCCTGGCGGCGCGACCCGATGCCCTGGTCCCCGGTCGACTGATGGTCCATGCGATGCGGGAACTGGCCGCGGAGGCAGCGGCACGCGGCCAGCCCGAGGTGGCCACCCAGATCCTCGCGGACCTCTGGATGAAGCAGCCCGAGGCAGCTGACGTGCGCGTCACCGATGCGCAATCGCTGCTCGCGGCCGGCAGGCCGCGTGAGGCACTCGCACTGCTCGACACGCTGCGCAACGAGGCCACGGGCGAGGAACTGCTGCCCGTCCTGCAGCTGTACTTCTTCGTGGCGAGCCAGCTCTCCGCAGCCGGTGACACGATCCTCGCGTCTGCCATGCGCGCAACGGCGCGAAGCATCATCGCGGCCCAGGGCCCGATGGGACCAGCAGTGCACTTCCTCTTCGAGGAGCACGAACGGGCCAAGGACTCCGACAGTGAACGCAAGCTGCCCGACGTCCGCGCCCGGGCCCTGCTCGCGGGCCACCTTGCACGGTGTGCGGACGGACTCGAGGGGAACGCGCCCATGATGCGTTCCCTCGAGTTGTTGCTGGCACGCTTCGGCTCTGGAGAGGCGCTGGTGGAGGTGGAGAAGCTGCAGCGGGCGATGCCGCACTCACTGGGCCTGTGGCGGTGGCGCGCAGACCGCCTTGCCGAGGAAGGGCGCGGCCAGGAGGCACTGTTCGAGCTCAGGCGCCTCGCGACCTACGCGGACACGCCGCAGATGGTGCTCGCTCGGGCGATCCTCGCCGGCGAGCAACGCATCCCCGCCATGCCGGAGACGGCCCAGCTGG
>JBEGVB010000149.1:0-9599 GCA_041178545.1 Planctomycetota bacterium | reverse complement strand
GGGCAGCCACGTGTGCAGCGGGAACTGGGCACTCTTGCCCACGGCGCCACAGAAGATGCCGAGGGCCGCGAGCGTCAGCAGGTCGGTGCCGGATAGGCCGAACAGCGTGCCGGGGAGGGTGTCCTCGCGGCTCATGGTCCGGAGGCTGTCCCAGGCGAGCACCTCGCCCGTGGCGCCACTGGCGGCAGCGGCGGCCAGCAGCGCACCGATGCCCACGAGGAACCCGGCGTCACCGAAGCGGTTGACCACGAATGCCTTGAGCTGCGCGTGCGATGGACTCAGCCACTGCTCCCACACGCCGCGGGCGCGCGGGTTCTTGAGCGACTGGTACCCGGGGTCCTCGGCGGCAGCTGGCTTGTCGTTCCAGAAACCGATCAGCAGGTAACTGCCGAGACCGACGAGTTCCCAGAAGACAAAGGTCTGCAGCAGGTTGTCGCTGAGCACCACGCCCAGCATGGCGAAGAGGAAGAAGCAGAACTGCCACGGGAACCGCGCGGCGCGCGGGTCGTCGTGCATGTACCAGCCGTTGAACACCAGCACGAGCGTGCCGAGCAGGCAAACGACCAAACTCATCACGGCCCCCATCGGGTCGGCCATGGTCCCGATCCCGAAGGCGAGGTTGCCGGCATCGACCCACGTCAGGTGGTGACCGGGGAGCACCGCGCCGCGTCCTGCCTGGACTGCAGCAAAGGCGAGTTGGGCAGCGAGGACCGTGGCAAGGGCCATGGCCAGGGCCCCCACGCGGTGCGCGAGCATCGCACGCGACCAGGGCAGCAGGGCCAGCAGCGCGGCGGCTGCCAGCGGCAGGAGCAGCACCCAGGCCTGGAGGTCGGCAGGCGTCACGAGCGCAGCTCCCTCGTCTGCTCGAGGTCGACGTCCCTCGAGGTCCGGTACACGGCGAAGAAGAGGGCGAGCACGACGGCTGCCTCGGCTGCGGCCACCACCACCACGAAGAGGCTGGAGGACTGGCCCTGCACGTCGACGGCACCGGCGCGAAAGCGACCGTAGGCGGCGAACTGGAGGGCAGCGGAGTTGAGCAACAGCTCGATGCCGATGAGGACCCCGATGGCGGTGCGACGCGTGGCGATGGCAAGGAGCCCGCTGGCGAACAAGACGGTGGCCACGACCAAGTAGGCCGTGAGCGAGTCGGCGTGCAGGCTGCTCACGGCGAGCCTCCCGCCGGCCTGCGGTAGCGCTTCACCGTCGCCACGGCACCCACGAGGGCGACCGTGAGCAGCACGCCTGCGACGAGGAAAGGAGCGAACCAGGACCCGACCAGCAAGTCGCCGATGCCACCCGCCGTGCCCACCCCGGTGTCTGCCAGGTGCACGGGACCGCGCTGCTGCTCGAGCCGGAGGCCGTGGTCGAGGGTGACGACGAGCAGGTGCAGGCCCGCAGCGGTGCCGAGACCGGCGGCGAGCACGCCGCCCACCTGCTGTGCGCGGGAGGGAACCTGCCGCTGGCCGAGGATGTCCGAGCTGAACAGGGTTGCGAACAGCACCAGCACGAGGATGCCGCCCAGGTAGACGACGACCTGGATGCAAGCGAGGTACCACGCCTGCAGGAACAGGTAGAGGCCGGCCACGCCGAGCAGGCAGAGACCGAGGAGCAGTGCGGCGTGGAAGAGGTTGCGCACCGTGGCTGCGCCGACCGCGCTTAGGGCGGCGAGCAGGCAGCACCCCCAGAAGAGTCCGTGCTCGATCACGACGCAGCGCCTCCCGTGGGAGCCTCGCCTGCAGGCGGGTTCGCAGGCTGCTGGCCCGCTGCTGGTGCAGGAGCCGTGGCCTGTGCCGCCGCAGCAGCTGCTGCCGCAGCCTTGGCCTTGGCGGCCGCGGCGGCGGCGTCCTTTGCCTTCTTCTTGGCCTCACGCTCCGCGTCCACGCGCGCCTTCTCCTCGGGCGAGTAGTAGCCGAGGCCGTAGATGCCGATGAGGTGCGGCCCGGTGGGGTCGACGTGGGACTCCACCCATGCGCGGTCCTCGGCGCCGAGCTGGTCGGTGGGCAGGTTGGCCAGCTTCCGCAACTGTTCCATCTCTGCGGCGTCGAGGCGCTGGTCCAGCTGGGACGAGTTGCGACGGAAGAGGAACCTTCCCAGCTCCTGCTCGCGCGGGTCCACCTGGAAGTGCGTGGACATCGAGAGCGAGTCGGTGGGACAGGCGCGCACGCACAGCCCGCAGTAGATGCACTTCGACAGGTCGATGTCGAAGCGCGACGCGCGCATCTTGTTGTTCTCGTCGCGCTCACCGTCCATCGTGAAGCAGTCGACCGGGCACACCTTGTCGCATGCATGGCACACGATGCAGATGTCGGCGTCGTTGACGAGGTGGCCGCGCACGCGGTCGCCGACCACCTCCGGCGGGTGCTCGGGGTACTGGCGCGTGATGTTGGCTGCGCCGCCCTCGTCACGCAGGTTCTCGACGAGGAACCGGCCCGTCGTGCGCATGCCGGTCAGGAAGGCACTCACGCCCTCCACGATGTCGTTGACCCATGCGAGGATCACGAGCCACCTCCGCTGAGTTCCTGCAGCGCGGGGTGCATGCGGCCGTACCTGCGCCGCGCAGCCACCACCACGAACACGCCGGGAACCACGGGTACGACCCACGCGAGCAGGGTGCCGAGGAACCCGGTGGCGAGGCCCGGCTGGGCCGGCAGCCTGCCGTAGGCCACGCCGGGCTCCACCGCGCCCACCGCGAGCATGGTCACGGCCACGCCGAGCAGCGACACGAGGCAGAGCGGCACGAGGGTGAGCCAGCACAGGCGCATCACCTGGTCGACACGGAAGCGGGGCAGCGTCCAGCGCACCCAGATCATGCAGAACAGGATGAGCAGGCACTTGAGCGTGAACACGGTCACGTGCACGAGCGTCTCCAAGAGCGGGTGCAGGCCGACCACCCACTCCTCGAGGAAGGGGCTCTGGTAGCCGCCGAGGAACAGCGTGGTGAACAGCGCACCGATGAGGATCATCTCGCTGTACTCGGCCAGCGCGAACATGCCCCACCGCAGTCCCGAGTACTCGGTGTTGAAGCCGCTCACGAGCTCGCTCTCCGCCTCGGCCATGTCGAAGGGGGTGCGCTGGCACTCTGCGAGCCCGGCGAACAGGAAGATTCCGCCCAGCAGTGCGAGGAACGGGCTCTGCAGCAGGTTCCAGCCGGCGAAGCTGAACACGCCGGGCTGGTACTGGCCGCCAACGATCGCGTGCAGGTCCATGGTGCCGGACCAGAGGACGACACCCGCGATCGCGAGGCCGACGGGGACCTCGTAGCTGACCATCTGGGCCACGGCGCGCATGCCGCCCAGCAACGACCACTTGCTGCCCGAGCCCCAGCCGGCCATCAGCAGGGCCATGACCGAGATGCCGGCCACGGCAACCGCGTAGACGGCGCCGACCGGGATCTCCAGCATCACCACGTGCTGCGAGAAGGGCACTGCACAGAACGGCAGGAAGGCGCCGAGCATCGCGAGGTAGGGCGCGAGGCGGAACACCGCCCCGTCCGCACCGCTCGGCACGATGTCCTCCTTGCCGAGCATCTTGATGCCGTCGGCTGCGAGTTGCCCGAGGCCGAGCCTGCGCGCGAACTCGAGCCCGCTGCGGACGACCGGCAGCCGCGTGAATCCCTCGAAGCAGCGGTCCTGGGTCGCGCGCGGCAGGAAGAACAGCGCCATGCGGAAGGCGAACCGCAACGGCCCGTCGAAGCCGGCGGAGTTGGGGCCGACGCGGCGCTGGATCGCCGCCGCCACCTTGCGCTCCACGATCTGTGCCACCGAGGCGATCGGGAACACGATCAGCAGCATCGGTGCCACCCACAGGAGCAGCACTGCTGCGACCGTGGCGAGACCACCGGGCGTGTCCGAGCCGGAGAACCAGCGTGCGAGGGCGTCGACGCCGTGGCCGAGGCCGTTCATCGGTCGATCTCCGGGACGACGACGTCGAACGAGCCGATCACCGCGACCACGTCGGCGAGGAAGATGCCGCGCATCACCTTGTGGAAGATGCCCGAGGCCGTGAACGAACCAGTGCGCACGCGCACGCGCCAAGGGTCCTTGGTGCCGTTGGACACGATGAAGTAGCCCATCTCGCCGCGCGGGGCCTCGGTGCGGACGTGCACGCGACCCTTGGGCGGCTTGCGCAACAGCTTGGACACGTCGGCCTGGTGCCCCCCAACCGGGTCGTTGGGCTTGTCGGCAGCAGGCGGCAGCAGGTCCAGCACCTTGCGGCACAGGCGGATCGACTCGCGCACCTCGAGCAGCCGCACGACGTACCGGTCGTAGCAGTCACCCACCACGCCCTTGCGGCCGGCATACGCCTGGCCCGTCGGCACGCGCACGTCGAGTTGGCCGTAGATGCCGTAGGGCTCGTCGCGGCGCAGGTCCCAGTCGACGCCGCTGCCGCGCAGGTTGGGACCGACCAGCCCCCATGCCACTGCTTCCTTCGCGCTGACCGGCGCCACTGCGGCACAACGGTCGCGGAAGATGGTGTTGGTGGTGATGAGCTTGTTGAAGCGCACGAACTCGCGCTCCAGCTGGTCGAGGAACGCACGCACCTCCTGCGGTGCGCTCGGGTGCAGGTCGAACGCCACGCCGCCGACCGTCACGTAGTTGTAGGTGAGGCGCTGGCCGCACAACCGCTCGAAGATGTCGTTGACCTGCTCGCGCTGGGCGATGCCGTGGAGGAACGGCGTGTAGGCCCCCACGTCCATCGCCATCGCACCCACTGCCAGCATGTGCGAGGAGATGCGGTTGAGCTCTGCCACGAGCACGCGGATGCACTCGGCGCGGAACGGCACCTTGGGCGCACCGGGGTCGGCAGCGAGGATGCGCTCGGCGGCCACGCAGTAGGCGAGGTTCGCGTTCATCGCGCACACGTAGTCGACGCGGTCCGTGTAGGGCACGAACATCGCCCACTCGACGCACTCGCCGATCTTCTCGATCGAACGGTGCAGGTAGCCGTGGTCCGGCGTGCAGTTGGCTACGACCTCGCCGTCGCTCTCGATGACGATGCGCAGCACGCCGTGGGTCGCAGGGTGCTGCGGCCCCATGCTGAGCTTCATCAGCTCGCCGGCAGGCGTCGTGGCCTCGACGGTCACGCCGTGCCTCCTGCTGCACCAGCACTGCCGCGGTTGGGACCACCCTCGAAGCGCTGGCCCTCGCGCAGGTGGGCGACGCCGTGGTACTCCGAGGGGTAGACGTAGTCCTTGCGCAGCGGGTGCCCCACCCAGTCGTCGGGCGTCATGATCCGGCGCAGCGAGGGGTGGCCGCGGAAGGTCACGCCGAACAGGTCGAACACCTCGCGCTCGAAGTAGAGGGCTGCGGGCCAGAGGCCACTCACGCTCGGCACCTCGCAGGCCGCACGCGGGGCACGCACCTCGAGTTGGACGCGGTGACGGTGGGCCATGCTGAACAGCAGCAGCACCACCGCGATGTCGTCGGACGGCGGGACCGCGGGGTAGCCCTTCAGGTCCCAGCCGGTGAGGTCCATGAGGCAGTCGCAGGCAAGCGCAGCGTCGTTGCGCAGGAGCGCGGCGACGCCGGGCAGGTCGGCAGGGGCAACCGCGAGCCAAGGCTCGCCGTTCTCGCTGCGGAACGGGATCACGTTCGGGAAGACGGCCTGCACCCGGGCAGCAATGGCATCGGGCGCAAGTGCGCTCACGTCTTGCCCTCCGGGGGCAGTTGGCGGGCGATCTCGATCGCGCTCTTGCCAGGGTGCGAACCGAAGTCGCAGCCCGCGCCGGCCACCACGTGCGGCACGGTGTCGCGGATGCCGAGCGTCCGGTACCTGCGCACGCGCTCGCGCAACGCCATCACGCCGTCGATGAGCGCCTCGGGCCGCGGCGGGCAGCCGGGGATGTAGACGTCCACGGGCACGTGCTTGTCGATGCCGTTGAGCACCGAGTAGCTCCACTTGCTGAACGGCCCGCCGCTGTTGGCGCAGGAGCCCATGCTCACCACCCAGCGCGGCTCCGTCATCTGGTCGTAGAGCATGCGCACGCGCTCTGCCATCTTGTGGGTGATGGTGCCGGCCACGATCATCAGGTCGGACTGGCGCGGGGTCGCACGCGGGATCATGCCGAGGCGGTCCACGTCGTAGCGGGGCCCGCCGGCCTGCATCAGCTCGATGCCGCAGCAAGCCGTCGCGAACAAGAGGTAGAAGAGCGAGTTCTCCTTGCCCCATGCGAGGAACTCGTCCACTGCCGTGAGGTGGACCTGCTCGTCCTGCCGGTTGCCGGGCTTGCAGGGGCCGGGGGAAGGCGGGTTGGGGTTGCCGGGAAGGTCAGTCACGGGTGCCTCCTGCTGGTTCCTGGTCCGGGGTCACCTGTTCGACGACGCGGTCCCACTGGAAGCCGCCCACCCGTGCCACCCAGGCGAGGCCGAGGCCGAGGGTCCCGGCGAAGGCGAGCACCTCGAGGAACACCACCCAGCCGCGACCCTGCCCGATCCACTCCAGGCAACGCGGGAGGATGGGCAGCATGAGCGCGAGTTCGACGTCGAACACGAGGAAGGTGAGGGCCACGGTCGTGAACCGGTTGTTGAACCGGAACCAGGCGGACCCCACCGGCTCCTCACCGCACTCGTACGTGCTGAGGCGCGTCTCGGTGCCCTGGATGCGGTCGAGCACCCGGGTCACGATGCGGACGATGGAGAGCGCACCGCCCACCACGGCCAGGGCGAGGGCCCCGACCACGACCACGCTGAGCCATGCCCCGTAGGGCGTGGACGGTGTGGATTCGGTGGTCTGGAGGGCCGCTAGCAACATGGCAGGAACGTCGCCTTGCCGCCGGATCGGTGCGAGGGGTCGACTTCGGCGGCGAAAGAGTCTAGCGACACCTTCGCCGGGGTCCAGCGTGTGGAGGCACGCGGTGGGCGCGGTGGCATGGGCTGGTATCCTCCGACCATGCGCGCCGAACCGGTGAGCCTCCGCCACCTCCACCGCCTGTGCTTCGACGTGGTGCAACGGAGCCCCACGGCGGCGGAGTTGCGCAACCTGACCGGGGCGGAGCCGAGGCAGGTGGTCGAGCGGTTGGTCCGCTCCCGCGAGGCCATGTCCGCCTGGTTCGAGGAGGAGTTGTACTACTTCCTCCTGCTCGACAACTTCAGGCCGCGTGGCGACGCCGTCGAACGCATCCCGGCGCGGCTCCAGCAGGGCGAGATGGACGTCCGGGGGGTGCTCGGCGAGATCCTGCTCTCGACGGGGTTCTCGCTGCGCAACCCGGGCAACGACACCTTCGTGACCGTGGTGCTCGAGCAGTGCCTGGGCTACCGGGTCCAGGACGCACGGGTCAAGCCGGTCCTCGCCGCGGGCAAGCGCGTCTACGACGGCAGGAAGGACCGGTTCCTGGGCGCCGACGCACAGACCCAGGCCGACCTGATCCGCATCGTGCTGGAGCACGTCGACTGCACCCGCCACCTCCTCTCCCGCCACCACCAGCGCCTGCTGGGTGCACCGCTGCCCGCGGACGCACCCGAGGTCGCGGTGGTCCATGGCGACCCGAAGCGGTTCTGGGACGTGCTGACCGACTGGCTCGTGTCCCCCGCCTACGTGGCCATGCTGGCGACCCCGCGCACCAAGAACGAGCGCCAGTTCCTGCGCGGCATGTGGCAGGACCTGCTGGAACGGACCCCGGGCCCCGACGAGATGCGCAACCTGCGCAACGCGATGCAGTCCATGGCCGACCCGGCCCCGCTGCGCTCGGTGCTGGCCAAGGTCGTGCTGGACTCCGGCCAGGCCAAGCTGCCGCAGGGTGCGGAGGAGGGAGTGGACCCGGCAACCTGCGTCACCGAGTGCTTCCGGCGGTTCCTGGCCCGCGACCCGGTCGACGCCGAACGCGAGGCCTTCGTGAAGGCGCTGCGGGAGCAGGGCGCCACGCGCCAACACGTGGTGCGGGCCCTGGTCGGCTCACTCGAGTACCGGTCCTACTGACCTGCCGCGGCCAGCCGCTCCAGCAACGCCTTGCATCGGCGCTCCATCACCTTGGCCCAGGTGTACTCGGCGGCACGCGGTGCCGCGTTGGCGGCGAGGCGTTGCACCAGTTCGCGGTCCTCGACGCAGCGGCGCAACAGCTGTGCCCAGGCCTCGGTGTCGCCAGCGGGAGCATGCAGCCCCTCGATGCCGTCGCGCACCACCCAGCCCGCGGACTCAGGCGTCATGAGGCAGGGCAACCCTGCGGCAAGGGCCAGGTAGGAGACCAGCGGACTGCCCTCCTCGAAGCTCGGCAACACGAACGCATCGGCACCGGAGTAGACGCCGGCGAGGTCGCGCGTCCAGGGGTGGTACTCGATCCTCGGGCCGCGCAGCAGGGCACCACAGCGTTGTTCCACCACCGTGTCGAGCCTGCCGACCACGACGAGGGTCGCGTCGACGCGAGCGCGCTCCCAGGCGAGCAGCAGGTGTGGCAGCCCCTTGCGCACGCTGCCCGCGGCAACGAACAGGAACCGGAATCCCTCGTGCGGGGTGCGCCGCGGACGGAACTCCTCGGGCGACCACGCGTAGCTGGTCTCCACCATGCGGGCAGGGTCTGCACCGGCCTCCACGAACGTGCGCGTGACCTGCGGGCTGCAGCTGAAGAACACGTGGGCGTGCGGCAGCTGTTGGCGCTCCTCCTCGATGTTGGGGAACGGGGGCAGCACCCCTGGCTCCCAGCCGAGCACCTCGTGTGCCCGCACGAGGGAATCGCGGTGGGCGCCCAACGCCGTGTTGATGAGTTCCTTCACGACGAAGCAGCCGCGTTCGCGCATCTCGCGGTACACGGGCGCCTCCACCGAGGGGAACAGCCAAGCCACGTCGCCAGACCGTGCCGAGCGCGCGTACCGCCGGACGACGTGCGTGCTGAGCCATCGCTGCGTCGCGACCCGGTGCAAGACCTTCCCGAACACATGCGGGTAGAGCTGGCGCTGGTAGGCTCGGCGGACCGCAGGATTCGCAGTGGTGAGCCAGTGTTCCGGTGCAAACCTCGCGCGCAGCTCGGGGTTGGCCTCGAGGGCGTCGAGGAAGTGGGTCGCACACCCGGAGATGCCGGAGGTGGTGCCGTACCATGGATACAACAACCGCAGTCGACGCATGCGAGGGAAGGCTGGGGGGCGAGAGTCGAGCGGCACCGGCACCTTCTTCCAACTTGGATCCGGCAGAACCCGACGCGGAAGGGTACCTCGCCCTGCGGACGTGCGCCGCCCGGGGAGACAGCGCGCCGACCTCACGGACGGAGGCGGTGGACCGAGGCCTGCTCCGAGGCCCAGACCTCGCTGGCATGGGTGCCCAGCCACTCGCGCACCTGCATTGCGGGGTCCCAGACCGCCTGGTCGACGAGCACCCGGCAGCCCCGGGTCCGCAGTTCCCCCAACCGGTCCGGGTGCCAGCCGTCCCTGGGCAGCACCCAGCCCTTCCGTCGCGCGTGGTACAGCACGATCGGGTCCTCGTGGTTGTTGGGCCGGTCCCAGAACGCATCGTGCGCGAGCTTGGCAGAGCGCACGGCAACGAGTTCGTGGGGTGCCGTGGCGTCGCGGACGGCGGCTGCGACCAGCAACACCGGCGAGGACGCAGCCTCGAGACGGAACGTGCGCTCGCGCAGCAGGCTCGCGACCGCCGTGCCCAACAGCGCCAGCCCGAGC
>JBEGVB010000148.1:0-6989 GCA_041178545.1 Planctomycetota bacterium | reverse complement strand
CGGAGAAGAAGCTGCTCGCGGCCTCGGGCGGCGAGCTCAAGTTCAACAACTGGTGATGCATCGGCATGAGTCCACAGTTCGTGGACTTCAACGGTGACGGGAAGCTCGACGTGCTGGCAGGCACCTTCGACGGATCGCCCCACGTGGCGCTCGCCGGCGAGAAGGGCTGGGCCGAGCCCGTGTGGATCCTCGACAAGGAGGGCCAGCGGATCGTGCTCAACCAGTTCTGGAACACCGAGGCGAAGCCCGCGAAGTGGGACGAGACCAAGCGGTGCGACCCGAAGGACCATGCACTGCCCAAGGGCCACCTGACCTCGGCCTGGGCATGGGACTGGGACGCCGACGGCGACCTCGACCTGCTCCTGGGCGACTACGACGGGGGCCACCTCTACCTGCGCCGCAACGAGGGCAAGGCAGGCGCACCCGCCTTCGCGACCACCAACGAGGTGGTGATGGCAGGCGGCAAGCCGCTGCACGTGGGCAAGATGGCGACTCCGCGCATGGTCGACCTCGACGGCGACGGCATGCTGGACCTCGTGGCCGGCAGCATGGGGGACAGCTACGGCACGGCTGCAGGCGGCGGCGTGCACTGGTTCCGCAACCGGGGCAAGGCAGGAGCACCCGAGTTCGCAGCCGGCGTGGACCTGGTGCCCGCGAGCCAGAAGCAACTGACGGCCGAGGCAACACGCCCTGATGCAGGGCTGTACATGGACCTCGCGGACGTGGACGGCGACGGCGACCTGGACATGGTCGTGGGCGCCTACTCGTGGTCGAAGCCAGCGGGCGAGACGAAGGCAGCCGACCCGAAGGGCGAGCCCAAGCCCGTGCGCACACCCTTCGTCTGGTTCTACGAGAACCGCACCAAGTCGCGCGCTGCAGCAGTCCCCGCGACCCCGGGCAAGTAGCCTGCACCGTCCGGTTGCCGTGCCTCGGCGCGGCAACCGGATGCTTGCCACACGAGGGAACGCCCTCGGCAAAAGGCCGAATTCGGGCATCTGAGTGCTTGCAGATGCCCGAACTCGCTGCATCATCCATCGAAGCCGCGTCTCCCCACGTTCGGGGAACGGGCTCTTTCTCCCACATTCTCACGATCATGGCCGCAAAGAAGAAAGCCAAGCGCAAGCCCAACCCCGCCCTCATGAAGCCCGTCCAGCCCGATGACGTCCTCGCGACGATCACCGGCAACAAGCCGCTGCCGCGCGGCCAGATCACCAAGAAGATCTGGGACTACATCAAGAAGAACGGCCTGCAGGACAAGAAGGTCCGCACGCAGATCAACGCCGACGACAAGCTCAAGGTGATCTTCGGCGGCAAGGCCAAGGTCACGATGTTCGAGATGACCAAGCTCGTCTCGAAGCACATCAAGGCCTGAGCCTCACGGCGCCTCGCGCCGACTGTCCAAGTCCGGAGGTTCGGTTAGGCTTCCGGACATGAAGTTCCCGGCACTCATCCTGCGCGACCTCTTCATGGTCGCCGCGACCCTCGCAGCGCCCGTGTGCGCGCAGGTGCCGGACGGCTGGATCGCCTACTGCTCCAGCACCAGTGCCGCAGGTTTCCAAGGCGGCATCTGGTTCAAGCACCCGCGCACCGTCACCTGGGGCCCGTTGACCGCGGTGACGGGACTGCCCAGCGACCTCGTGCAACCCGGCGTGCCGCATGCAGGTGCGAACTGCATCCTCGTCGAGCGGGACTCGGGCGACCTGCTCGTGGGCGAGGCTGGCCCTGCGGGCACTGTCGTCGAACTGCGTCGCCTCGCGCTCAACGGCGCTGCCGCAAGCGTCGTGGGCACGGCCCTCGTCGGCACGGTGGCTGCAGGCGCAGCGACCGGCGGCGTGACGCAGCTCGCGCAGCGCAACGACGGCACGGTGGTGTTCTCGATGGCCAACCTCGACCCGTCGGGCCCCCTGGGCAACGCAGTGCTCGGCACCTGGGACCCGCGCACGGGCGCCGTGCAACCGCTCGCGACGCCGGGCCTGAGCGGCCGCAGCAGCGCCGTCGCCTTCGACCCGCGCCTCGAGACCACCTACTTCACGGTCTTCACTCCCAACACGCCAGCAGGCGCACGAGACCGCATCCACGCCCTCGACGTGCTCGGCAACCTGCGCACCGTGCGCGACTCGACTGCCGTCAACTCACTGGCCGTCGACTCGCAGGGCAGGCTCGTGCACAACGACAACACGTACGTAGTGGTCACCGACCCGGCCACGGGCGCCCTGTCGGCGGTGGGGTCGACGCTCAACGCACTGCCCAACTGCATCGTGGTCGAACCCGCGACCGACGATCCGCTGGGGGTCACCACGGATGCCTACGCGCCCAACGGCACCGTGTTCTGGAGCGAGCGTGCGACCGGCGTGCACACGATCCTCGTCGCACAGGCGAGCGGCCTGCCCACGGGCCTTGCCGTGCAGCCCTCGCCACGCAGCTACGGCACCGGGACCGACGGGTTCGCAGTGACGCGCTGGCGCACGGCGCCGAGCCCCGGCGGGCTGCCGCGCGTGGGCAACGGCAGCTTCGGCCTGCACCTCGAGCAGTGGGGTGCCCCCATCGCGCCGGGCCTGCTGGTGGCCAGCTTCGGTGCCGCCACGACGTCGCTGGGCGGCGCCAGCGTCCTGCTGGACCCGCAAGGTGCCGTCGTCGTCGGCACGGTGACGACAGGCACCACGTATCCGCTGCCGCTGCCCAACCTCGCCCTCGGCGGACTGCGCGTCCACTTCCAGGCGTTCTTCGCCGATGCGGGCGCGCCGTTCGGCATTGCCTCGTCCAACGGCCTGCTGGTCGGGATCCTCGACTGACCATGGGACTCGATGCCGCACAACGCGCTGCGTTCCGCGAGCAGGGCTACCTCGTGCTGCCGGGCTTCGTGCCGGAGCGCGAGTGCACGAGGCTGCGCGAGCGCGCCGTCGCACTCGCCCGCCAGCTGACGGCACAGGACACCGGTGCCGTGGTGTTCCGCGCGGACGGCCAGAGCCCCCACACGAGCCATGACCACTTCCTGTCCAGCGGCGGGGCCATCCGTGCGTTCTTCGAGCAGGGCGCCTTCGACGCAGACGGTCGCCTGACCGGCGAGCCCCACGAGTGCCTCAACAAGCTGGGGCACGCCATGCACGACCTCGACCCCGTGTTCGATGCCTTCAGCAGGACGCCTGCGCTGCAGTCGCTGGGCGCGAGCCTCGGCATGGTGCGGCCCCAGTTGCTGCAGTCGATGTACATCTTCAAGCAGCCGCGCATCGGCGGCGAGGTCGTGTGCCACACCGACCACACCTACCTGTGGACCGAACCGCGCAGCGTGGTTGGCTTCTGGTTCGCCATCGACGACGCCACCACCGAGAACGGCTGCATGTGGGCACTGCCCGGCGGCC
Source organism: Planctomycetota bacterium (assembly GCA_041178545.1). GTDB lineage: Bacteria > Planctomycetota > UBA1135 > UBA1135 > UBA2386 > JBEATZ01. Next base: position 3,630 of record JBEGVB010000148.1, on the reverse strand, counting down.
ACCGCCTGCCGGTGCGCTCGCGCAGCAGGCTCGATGCCACGCGCGCGGCCACGGTCACCGACGTGTTCGACCCCGCACCCTACCCCACCGAGGGCTTGGTGCCGCTGGAGGCGCCGCGCGGCACCCTCATCCTGCTGGACGGTGCGATGCCCCACCTGTCAGGCCCAAACCGCAGCGACAAGCCGCGCCACGCCTACACGCTGCACGTGATCGACGGTGCCGCGCGCTACCTCGACGACAACTGGCTGCAGCGCCCGCACCTGCCGCTGCGCGGGTTCTGAACGAACTGCCCGCAGACGCGATCAGTTGCCCCTGCTCACCGGCACGGACACGTTGACGTTCGACCTCGCTGCGCGGCCGGGTGGCCTCTCGTTGAACTGCACCTCGCACCGCACGCGCGCCTTCACCTTGTCCGCAGGCACGGGCTTCGTGGTCACCAGGGTCACGCGGAACACAAGGTCGGCGCCGGGGCGCACGGCGGCAGGACGGTCGCCGCCTGGAACGGCATTGAGCTGGTCGGCCACGGCGCTCACGCCCTCGGGCAGTTCGTCGACCGTGGCCGAGAACTGCACCGTGTGCGCGAACGGGTTGGTGAAGCGGAACTCGAACATGCCGCCGGCCCACTCCGCACCGGGCACCGCGAGTCCGGACACGATGATGCTGTCCTTGGGCATCGTGTACAGCACGGGGCGCTCGCCCAGCTCGCACGCGATGCCCAGGAACTCGGGATGGCTCTCGGGGTGGATGTCGAACACCTTGCCGCGGTCGTCCACGGCGCGCGCGACCATCCCCTGCGCATCGACCTCCACCGACCAGAAGTGCAGCACCGAACCCTGGCGCGCGAGGTACCAGCGCCCGCCGTAGGTGACGGGACGCGGCGGCCTGCCGAAGCAGCCGTCGCCGAGGTACACGATGCCCGTCGGGTCGACCTTGCCGTCGCGCAAGGGGTGCGTGCGCTTGAAGGTGTGGTCGTGGTTCTCGAAGGCGAGGTCGATGCCGTGCTTCTCGAACAACGGCATCCAGTGCTTCCTGCCGGCAACGGAATACGTGCCCTCGAAGTCGCGGTTGCTGGGCCAGAAGGGCACGTGGTAGACGGCGACCTTGTGCGGCACGAGCGCGTGCTCGCCGAGCGTCGCGTCGAGCCACTGCGTCTGTGCGCCCTCGTGGGGCGCCGTGTGCGAGGTGTCGAGGATCCAGGTGGCGAGGTTGGCCCCGAACCGCCGCACGAAGTACGAGGAGCCGCCCTGCGGGAAGAACCCGTACCAGAACGGCGCCTCGTTCGGGGTCTTGAGGAAGCTGCCGCGCACCTCGTGGTTGCCGATGGCGAGCACCATGGGCACCGAGCGGCCGTCGCGCGTGACCATCTCCTCCTGCCAGTAGGTGAACCACGAGTCCCACCTGCCCACGTTGGCGAGGTTGCCGTCCGCATAGGCGATGTCGCCCCCGATGATCGCGAAGTCGGGATCCAGGCGGGCGGCCTCGCGCAGCAGGTGGCGCGTCTCCGCGCCCGGCCCCATGTCGCCGCCGGTCACGAAGCGCAGCGGGCTGTCGTCATGCGGGATCGTGCGGACCACGTGTTCGCGCGAGAGACCGTGCACAGGGTCACCGGCCACGAGGTGGATGCGGGCACCGGGCACGAGGTCCTTCAGCTCGACGCGGTGGATCCAGCGGTCGGCGAGGCCGTCGATGCGCATGCGCTCGCCCCTGGCCTGGTTGCGGTACTCGGCCACCCGGGCAGCCCGCGGTTCGGTGTCCCACCAGACCCTCGGCTCGACCGACTTCTCGCCGTGGGTCATGAAGTTGACGCACAGCGTGGTGCCCGTGTCCCCGGTCCACGTGAACCAGACGTGGCTGGGCGCCGACTGGGCGGCGAGGGCCGTGGCGAGCAGCAGCGGGGCGAACAGGGCACGGGCGAACGTGAGGGCGACCTGCATGGCGCGAGAACGTCCCCGCCGGGCCGAACTCCCGCAATCCCCCGGGCTCAGTCGCCCTTGGTGGCCGGCTGCCATGTGACGGGCGCGGGCCAGTCCTTCATGTGCAGCGCGAGCAGCGCCATGGCGGTCCCGTAGCCGGCGGACCGGGGGAACTGACGGTCGTTCCAGGTCCCGTCCGCGTCGCGCGAACGGGCCAACACGCGGTGCAGCCGGTCGCGCAACTGCTCGCGACGCGCTGGTTCGGTCACCTGTTCGATGGCCTGGGCACACGCCGTGTGGCCGAACAGGAAGTAGTAGGGCGCGATGCCGTACGGCTCGACATGGGTGCCGGTCTGGCTCTTGCGGACGGCAAGGGCGTCCCATTCCGCGAAGAACAGCTCGACGGCGCGCTCCAGCCGCACCGGGTCACCACGGCCTGCGAGCCGCAGCGTGACCTCGCAAAGGGTCGCACGCGCCGCGGAGCTGGGCGTGCGGTTCATCATCCCGAGCTGTGCTTCCTCGACCTCGTTCTGGTTGTGCCCGGAGGCGCCGTAGGCGTAGCCGCCGGGCTTCGCGCGGGACCGCTCGAGGGCGTCCAGTGCCTCCATCACCGTCTGGTCCGGGACCGCATGGCCACGGGTGCGTGCGTGGAACAGCGCCTGCAGCGCGGGTGCCGTCATGAAGGTCGATGCCGCGTTGCCGGGGTTGCGGAAGCCGCGCCGCAGCGAGTAGTTCCAGCCGCCGCTGCGCGGGATGGCGGAGTCGACGAGCGCCTGCACGAGCCACGGGATGCGCTTCTCCACGGCAGCAAGGGTCTCGCCGTCGAGCACACGCCGTTCGACGAGGTGCAGGAACAGCTGCAGCGCGTAGACATGGCCCCACCCTCGCACGTCGTAGGTGCCGAGGAACGAGTGGGACATGCGCGGGTGGTCGAGCGTCTGCAGGACGAAGTGCACGCCTTTGGCAACGGCAGCCCTTCTCGCCTCGTCCTGCTCCCAGCCGGGCGCTGCCAGCAGGCCCATGCAGGCGATGGCCGTGCCACCGACGCGGTAACCGACCGGTAGCTGGCCGCGGTCCTCGCGGTACACGCCCTCGTAGGGCCACTGGTCGTCACCGGGCCCCTCCTGCAGCTCGAGCATCGCCGCCACTGCGTCGCGCGTCGCAGCTGCCACGTCGAGCGGGTCGGCCTCGGGCACCGGGAACGTGGTGAACCGCACGGGGCCGTTGGCACTGCCTGCGGGCGGGGCGGCAACCGGCGGCTCCGCCGCAGGCTGTGACTTCTTGCCCGCGCCACCCTCGGCCTGCGCAACGGCACTCGCGGCGAGCGCGAGGACGATGGACAACGCGTGCAGCGCGGAGGTTGCCGACCTCATCCGTGCCTCCGCACCGGCAGCGACCGCAGTGCGTTGGCCTCGTCCGCATGCTCGCCCACGAAGGCCTCGGCCACCGGGTCCCACGTGAGCGGCTTGCCCAACTGGTAGCCGATCACGGCCAGCTGGCACACCGTGGCCGTGCGATGGCCGACCTCGGCCGTGCACACGGGATCGCGGCCCTCGCGGATCGCATCGAGGAAGTCGGCGATGTGGCTGCGGTTGCGCGGTAGCCGCACCTCGCCCTCCCGCGGCGGGGCAAGCAGCTCGGGCGCGTCGGGCGCGCTGCGGTCGAGCCCGTGGTAGGCCCTGACGTGGTCGCGCGAGCACTCGATGGTCCCGTGCGT
>JBEGVB010000147.1:0-33605 GCA_041178545.1 Planctomycetota bacterium | reverse complement strand
TCGGACCGTGCAACTTGCGCCAGCGGACTTCGTCGACGCAGGGTGGATCGAAGGGAAGCTCGACCTCCCGGGGCGCCCACTGGTGGACGCTCCCTACCACCGCATCCGCGTGCGCGGGGGGGCTGCCCCGGCTGGTCCTCGACGGTCAGGGCACGGTGCACGACACAGATGCCTTGGGTGCCATCCTTGTCGGCCGTGCTCCGGGTGCGTGAGCCCCTGGTCAGTTCTCCATGGTCGCGTGGCGCAACCAGTGGTGGACGTCTTCCATCGCCGTGTGCGCCGCCGACCCTGCCGTCCGCGCATCGCCTGCGGCGCTGCGTAGGGCCGCCGCCATCACTGCACCGACAGGGTCCGGTCGCCCTGCTTCCAGTTGCACGGGCACATCTCGCCGGTCTGGAAGGCATCGAGCGTGCGCAGCACCTCGTCCACGTTGCGGCCGACGTCCAGGTCGTGCACCGACGCGAAGCGGATGATGCCCGTGGGATCGACGACGAACGTTGCGCGCAGGGGCACGCCGTCGACGGGGTGCAGGATGCCGAGCTGCTGGCAGAACTCGCGCTTGAGGTCGGACAGCATGGGGAACGGCAGGTCCCTGAGACCCGGGTGGTTCTCGCGCCATGCGAGGTGCACGTACGTGCTGTCGCACGACATGCCCAGCACCTGGGCACCGCGGCCGGCGAAATCCGCGTTGCGTCTGCCGAACTCGGCGATCTCCGTCGGGCACACGAAGGTGAAGTCGAGCGGCCACGCGAAGAGCACGAGCCACTTGCCGGGGTACGACTGGTCGGTGACCTCGGCAAACTGCTTGCCGGGCTCGAGGGACACGGTCGCCTGCAGGCGGAAGGGAGGGAGGCGGAGTCCTGGCGTGATCATGGTTCTCTCGTTGGCTGGATGGGATGTGTACGACGTAGAAAGCTGGACAAAGTCCAAATCGGGGACGCGACGCGGCCCGCAAGGGTCAGGGGTGGGTCAGCGGCGCTTGCCCCCGCGGCGCGTGCCGCGCACGACCACCATGTAGTCGTTCACGTCGATGCCCTCGAGCTTGTCGAGGGAGCCGACGCGGATCGAGTTCCACGGGATGTCCTCGATCGCGCCCGTGGTGTCGTCGACGAAGTGGTGGTGGGGCTCGATCTTGGGGTCGAACACCACCTTGCCCTCGGCCAGGACCAGCTGCCGCAGCAGGCCCTTCTCCGTGAAGAGCTGCAGCGTGTTGTAGACCGTGGCGCGCGACACCATGGGGAAGTTCTTCTTCACCTCGTTCCACACGGCGTCGGCCGAGGGATGGTCGTGGGTGTCCAGCACGTAGCCAGCGATGGCGAGGCGCTGCGCCGAGGGGCGAATGTCGTGGCGTTCGAGGCGCTCGATCAGGGTCTGGCTTGAGCTGGGCTGCATGGCACGATCGCGATGAAGTTAGACTACGTCCAAAGATCGGCAGCGTCAAGTCAGGGTGTGGAGGCGGGCGTTGGCTGGCATGGCGCATGGTGGCGTGGCCGCGGTGGGAGGGGAGGGACGGCGAGTGCGAGTCGGGCCGCGGCTCCCCGGGTCGCGATTCCTTGTCCGTCCCTGCTCACTGTGCAAACGCGCACGTGGTCTCGGTGCCGGCGCGGACCTCGACCGCCGTCTCGAGTACGCGTGCACCCGTCTGCTCCAGTGCCACGCGCCAACTCCCCGGCAACACGGGATCCAGGGCGAACGCGCCGTCGGCTCCCACGGACGTCGACAGCAGGACTGCGGGCACCCGCTCCTGCACTGCCGTGGCCGGCACCAGCCGGATGCGGCTGCCGGCGAGGGCAGGGTCCACGGTGCCGCGGATGCGGCCGAGGCGGAACTCGTTGGCGGCCACGTCGTGGCGCTGCAACGGCGCAGTGCCGACCTCGAATGCCTCGTCGACCAGCAGGTCCACGAGCAGGCTGTCGATGCGCCCCGCAAGGGACGTTTCCTGCTCGAGTCGCGCCTGCCAGCGGCCGGGGAAGAGTCCTTCCACCTCGTAGCTGCCGTCGAGGCGGACGAGTGCGCGGCGCTGCAGGCCGGACGCGTGCGTGCAGACGACGGTGGTGGTGACGTCGCGGGTGCGGCGCGCCATGCCGGTGAGCCGGGTGCCCTCGGCCAGGGTCACGTCGACGGAAAGCGGCTCGGGTGCGTTGACCTCGACACGTTGCTCGAAGCGAGCTCCCGCATCCCCATCCACCCGCAGGACCCAGCTGCCGCTCGCCACGGGCGCGATGTGCAGGATGCCGTCGGCTCCCACCGTGTGCACGAAGGCAACTTCGTCGGGCGCGTCCACCGGGCGCAGGCTCGCGCGCGCTGCAACCGGCTCGCCGCGGAAGGTCACGGTGCCGCGCACCATGGCCCCCTGCTGGAGCGTGACCACCACTCCTGCAATGTCGGTGCTTGCCTCGAAGGGCCCGTGGAACGCCGTACAGTGGCCGGGCGCGTCGACCTGGAGGTACGCGCGCCTGGCATCGGGGAGCTCGAGCGCAAAGCTGCCGTCCGCGGCCACTGCGGTGCCGGACGAGGGATCGAGGTCCGGCCGCGGCAGCAAGCGCGCGTCCGCAAAGGCATCGGCGCCAAAGGCCCAGACGCGGGCCGACGGGAGCGGTGCGCCGGTGGCGCGGTCGACCACGCGACCGTTGCAACGTGCCAGCGGTGTGAGTTCGACCACGATCGGCTGCTGCGGGTCCGTGACCTTCTGCACCGGGGCCTCGCGGTGCCCGGCAGCGGTTGCCCGCAGGTAGCTGGGCGGCATGGGCGCGACCGCGAAGTGGAAGTGACCTTCCTCGTCCGTGTTCGTCACCTGGACGACGGGCACGGGCCGTCCGGGCGGCCCCAGCTCGGGCGCCAGCACGACACGGGCGCCGGGCAGTCCCCTGCCGCGCGAGCGAACCTGTCCGTGGTGGCTGGTGGCGGGCGCGAGCACGAACGTGCCCGCGTCCACGTCGTGGTCCGGCAGGTTCTCGGGGTGGAGGTCGCCCAGTTGCACGGGCATCCTGCCGGGAGCCTCGGCCCGCAGCGCGCAGACCGTCAGCGGCACGCCCACGACCAGGAACCTGCCGTCGCCGTCGGTCTGCGCCGAGGGCAGGCCCTCGGTCTGCTCGCCGAGCACCAGTTGTGCACGTGCACCGGCAATCGGCTGCAGCAGCTGGTCGACGATGCGTCCGCGGACCGAGCCCAGTCCCGTGCCCGGTTCGGTGCGCTGGGCCGGCACCGCGTCCGAGGCGGTCCTGCGGTCCGGCACCTCGGGCTCCACGGGGACGGCCACCACTGCCGTCGCGTCCGCGCCGGGCGGCGCGACGGGCTGTTCCGACGGGGCGACCCAGTGCCACGCGACGAACACGGCGAGTGCCGCGACCGCGAGGTAGGTGGTCAGCGGCTCGCGCATCCGCCGGTCACTGCAGCGTCTGGTTGCTGTTCACGGCGCCCCACGTCGAGGTGCGCGCGGTCTGCCAGGTGAACTGGGCATAGTCGCGGCCGATGCCGCCGAGCTGCAGCGAGAGGCCCAGGGCAGACGTGGGGGACTCGCTGACCCCGATGTTCACCGAGGTGCGGCCGCTCGCGGGACCGTTGGTGGCCGTGAACACACCCTCGTAGCTCAGGAACTGCACCACCTGGTTGGACGCGTTCACGAGCGCGATGCCGTCGGGTGCGCCGTCCTGCAGGCCGGTGAAGTTGAAAGCCAGGGTCCCGAGCCCGTTCTGCTGGCTCGGGAAGGTGCCGCTCAGGTTGATGGTCGCGTAGGTGCGGCCGGTGCCGCCGTCGTAGCCGACGAGCTTCCAGCCGACGAGGCTGGTGCCGCCGGCGCCTGCGACCTCGACCCGTTCGTTGCGGTCCTTGCCGTTGTTGTCGTAGTGGATCTCGTTGACCCAGGGCACGACGGTGGGGGTCTTGGGCTGGCAGAGGTTGCCGTACAGGCAGTCGACCCACGAGGGGTTGTCGATGAACGGGTTGCGGTTGCCCTGCGCCGCGAACACTGCGTTGTTGCGCGCCGTCTCGCGTGCGTCCACCGGGTCCTGTGCGTGCCACTGCAGCAGCGTGCTCAGCTTGCCCATGTAGCCGACCGAGATGTTGGCACCGGTGTTGCTCGCTGCGATCAGGTTGAGGTCGTCGGTGAGGATGAGGTTCGGTTCCGCCGCGTTGGTCACCGAGTGGGTGCCACCCTCGTAGCGCACGTCGAGGTAGAGCAGCGCACGCGCCACGTCGCCCTTGCGGCTGTTCCACGTCTGCCAGGCGCCCAGCAACGAGGTCCCCTCGGTCCAGTTGGAGTTGCCGGGGAACACGCCGCTGCCGCCGCCTGCGCCCGCGGTCAGCAGGGTGACCTTCTCGGTCCAGCTGCTGACGCCGTTGTCATAGGGCTTGTTGCTGCGCGAGCTGTTGTACGGGGCATCGCAGAGGAACAGCGCGTGGCAGTCGGTGTAGGGGTAGTTGGCAACCACGTCGTTGGGGTAGCCGAACGACTTGGGCCAGCTGTGCTCGCGGTCGTAGAGGGTGTTGCCGCCGCCCACCTTGGCGTACGCCGCGTTGCGGTAGACGTCGAGGATCAGCGAGGCATCGGTGGGGTGCTGGTCCGCCAACTCGAGCACGTCCCACGTGTCCTGCGTGGTGGCCGTGTAGGGGATGCGGAGGTGGTCGTCGATCACGGCATGCAGGGTGCTCCGGAGCAGGGCCGGGCTGGACGTGTCGACGGAGGCGTAATAGCCGCTGGGTGCCTGGGCGTGTGCTGCCGCGCAGGCTGCCAGCGTGAGCAGGAAGTGGGATCGCATGGTGCCACGGAAGCATAGGACGTGGACGGGGCCGGGGAGAGGGCAGCGCGAGACCGTCGCAGGATTTCCCGGAACAGGCGGAACCCTTCGCACTCTGGAGCGTTGCAGCCCTTGCGGCACAGCGCGACGATCCTGCCCTTCCGACTGCCTGTTCCGCCCCGGGACCGAGGCCCACATGAACCTGAACCGCCCGTTTGCCGCCCTTCCCGCCCTCCTCGTCGGCCTCGCCGACCTCCTGCCGGCACAGGGGGTCCCGGTCGGCTTCGAGGAGACCTATGCGCTGGCCCGCGACGCGGCGGCCCGTACCAAGGCGCTGGAGCAGCTCGTTCCCGGCACCGCAGAGTTCTACTACCACCACTGCCTCGACGCGCAGCACCGCGGTGACTTCGGGGCGGTGCCCCGGCTGCTCACCACCTGGGTCGAGCGGCACGGTCGCACCCAGCAGGTGGACGAGATCGAGTTGCGCCAGGCGCTGCTCACCCACGAACGGGACCCGGCCGCGACCTTCGAGTTCCTGCGGCGCCAGTTCGGCTCCAGGTTCGACGCGCAGCGGACGACCCCTGGCACCAAGCCGCAGCTGCCCACATCCCTCGACCCGGCGTTGCTGGAGCGAGGTGCGTTGGACGCGCGTGCGCGCAGCCTGCACCCCAACTCGGTCGACGGCTTCCGCCCGTCTGCCCACGACGCACTGGCGACACTCGCGCTCACCGACGCCGAACTGGTGAGCTTCATGCAGGCCGCGCGCCAGCCTGACCTGCCCGGCCTCACGACGCTGTTGCTGCGCCACATGCGGTTACCCAACTCCGGGGGGTTCGGTTCCCTCGCCGTACACGGGGTGCTGCTGCTGGACCAGCTGGAGGAACTCGCGCGCCAGGCCCCCGAGCTGCTGGGAGACAGCGGTTTCGTGGGCCACTACGTGCGGCGCCTGATGCCACCTGCAGACGTCTCGCTGCAGTCCTCCCCGGCCGAGCGCGCGGCATTCCTCGACCGGCTGTGGCAGTTCGCACAGCGGCTTCCCGCCAGCCAGGTCGGGTTCAAGGTGCACGTGTTGCAACACCGCCTGGCCCACGACCTGGCCGAGGGCACCCTCGACCGCGAGCGTTTCCGCAGCTACCTGCGGCTGCCTCGTGCCATCGGCTACGCACCGCAGGTGGTGTGGGAGCGGTGGACGCGGGAGGGGCAGCTGTGCCGCTTCGGCGAGGACTTCCCGACCGGGCTGGGACCGACCGTCGACGACACAGGTCTCGTGCGCACGTGCCTCGAGCACTTCCTTGCCGACGAGTCGGGCATCGACGCCTGGCGCGAGTTCTTCGTGGAGCGCTGGCTCAAGCAGGTCTACGCGGAACAGAAGCTGCTCGCGGGTGCGGGCGACCCGGAACAGCTCTACTCGATGCTCGACGACCCGGGCCTGCTGCAGCAGGTCAAGGACCGTGTCGAGATCGCCTTCCTGCCCACGCAGCGGCGCGTGTTCGCACGCGACGAGGCCGTGGCCCTCACCGTGGACGTCAAGAACGTCCCCAAGCTGCTGGTGAAGGTGTTCGTCGTGGACGCGTACGCGTACCAGCGCGACACCGGCAAGGAGGTCGATGCCTCGATCCCGCTCGACGGACTGATCGCCAACCGTGAGTCGACCTTCGAGTACGGCGAGGCGCCGATCCGCCGTGTGCGCCGGACGTTCGAGTTCCCCGAGTTGTCCGGGCCGGGCACCTACGTGGTCGAGTTCCTCGGCAACGGCATGAGCAGTCGTGCCGTCGTCACCAAGGGTTCGCTCGACTTCACCGAGGTGCGCGATGCCGCCGGGCACGCCCTGACCGTGCGGGACGAGGCCGGCAACCCGGTCGCGGGCGCCACGGTGTGGTTCGCACAGGCTGAACACGTTGCCGACCAGGACGGCACCGTGCACCTGCCCTACGCGGCGCAGGTCCGCACGGGCCCCGTCGTGCTGCGCAGCGGCACCGTGTCGTCGGTGCGCCAGCTCCAGCAGGACGCAGAGGCCTACCAGCTCGCAGCCGGCATGTACGTGGACCGCGAGTCCCTCGTGGACGGTGCCCAGGCAAGGCTGCTGGTGCGCCCTTCGTTGCTGCTCAACGGCCAGCCCGTCCCGCTCGCACTGCTGGAGTCCCCTGAGCTGGAGGTGACGGCACTGGACCGCGACGGCGTGCCGGCAACGCGTACGACGACGTTGGTGCTCACCCCGGGTGCGGAGCACGTGGAGACGCTGCAGGTCCCGCAGCGGCTGGCTGCCGTGCGCGCGGTGGTGCGCGGCAAGGTGCGCAACATGGCGCTCGGCACCGTCGTCGAGCTGAGGTCCCCGACCGCCAGCTTCAACGTGAACGGCATCGATGCCACGGCGCAGGTCAGTGCCCAGTTCCTCGGGCGCAACGAGCGCGGGTGGTACCTCGACCTCCGGGGCCGCAACGGCGAGCCCAAGGCAGACCGTCCGGTCCTCGTTCGGCTGACGCTGCGCGACCACGTGGACGCGCTCGACGTCCCGCTGCAGACCGACGAGCAGGGGCGTGTGCAGCTCGGGGAGCTGGCGCCGGTGACGGCACTGGAGGTGGTTGGCGTTCCCGGCGTCTCCGGCAGCTGGCCGCTCGCGCTCTCGCACGTGCGGGTGCCGCGCTTGGTGCACGCGGTCGAGGGCATGGCGGTCCGCATCCCCTACGGCGGCGCGGCACGGCAGGCCTCCCGCACGGTGTTCTCGCTCTTCGAGCTGCGCGGTGGCGTGCCGGCGCGCGACGAGATCGAGCGCGTGCGCATCGCAGGCGGGGCCGTCGTGGTCGAGGGGCTCGTTGCCGGCGACCACGTCCTCCACCTGAAGGAGACCGGCGACATGGTGGACATCCGGGTGGCCGCAGGTGCCGCCAAGCAGGGCTGGGGCATCGGCAGCGGGCGTTGGCTGCAGGCACCCGAGCAGCGTGGCGTGCACCTCGCATCCGTGGCCGTCGACGGCTCGGACCTGCGGGTCCGCGTCGGCGACCCGAACCAGCGCACGCGCGTCCACGTGTGGGCCACGCGCTACGCACATGCATGGTCGCCGCAGGGGCTGGAACTGCCCGTGGGCAGGCCACTCGGGGCACTCGGTCTCGAGCCGGTGGTCTCGGACTTCCAGTCCGGTCGCGTGCTGGGTGACGAGTACCGCTACATCCTCGAGCGCAGGTACGCCCAGAAGTTCCCCGGCAACATGCTGGCCCGGCCCGGTCTCGTGCTCAACCCGTGGGCACTGGAGGAGGCGCGTGGGGAGGTTGCGCCTCAGGGCGGTGGTGGCGGCGGCTACGGCAGCCGCGGCGGCGGCCGCAGGGGCAGTGGTGGGCCGGCAGGTGCCCGCGACGGCGGCGCGTGGTCGGGCAACCCGGGCACGGTCGCAAACCTCGACTTCCTGCCAGAGGGTGCGCGCATGGTCGCGAACCTCGCCGTGGGGGCCGACGGCACGGTTGCCGTGCCGATCGCCCAGCTCGGCGACGCGCGCTTCGTGCACGTCATGGTCGTCGACGACGTCGACATGGCGTACCGCTCAGTGGGGCTCCCGGAGCGTCCGATGACGCCCCGTCCGCGCGAGCTGCGCAAGGGCATGGACCCCGGTGCCGACCTCGCCCAGCAACGCCGCATCGAGTTCGTGGCCGGTGGTGGCACTGCGGTGGTCGAGGACGTCACCACGACGCAGTGGGAGGTCTTTGCCTCGCTTGCCGACGTGTTCCGGCTCTTCACCGCCCTGGGCAAGGACGAGAACCTCGCCCGGTTCGCATTCGTCCTCGACTGGCCCACCCTGTCGCCCGCGGACAAGCAACGGCTCTACGCCGCGCACGCGTGCCACGAGCTGCACTTCTTCCTGCACCAGAAGGACCCCGAGTTCTTCGGTTCCGTGGTGAAGCCGTACCTCGCCAACAAGCTGCACAAGAAGTTCATGGACCAGTGGCTGCTGGGCGAGGACCTGTCGGCGCACCTGGAGCCGTGGGCCTTCAGCCGACTCAACGTCGTGGAGCAGGTCCTGTTGCTGCAGCGCGTCGGGCGGCGTGCGGACGCGGCCCGGCTGGTGCGCGAGCGCCTTGCCACCCTGCCGCCCGACGTCGAGCGCGAGGACCGCACGTTCCTCGCGGCACTGCGGAGTGCGGGACTGGACCAGGACCGCGGGCTCCGTGCCGAGGTGGAGACGATGGAGAAGAAGCTGGAGGAGAAGGGCGATGACGCCAAGCCCGGCCGCATCATGGCGCCCGGCGCGCCACCTCCCCCCGCGGCAGGTGCAGCCCCGGCGCCGGAGCCGGAACAGGACCGGGTCTCGGCGCGCAAGAACATGGAGCGCGCCAAGGCCAAGGCCGGCGAGGTGCTCCAGGACGCAGAGGAGCGCGGTGCCGAGACCGGGAAGGACGAGTTCTTCCTCGGCGCCACCCGCGACAAGGACTTGGCCGAGCGCGAGCAACTCGCACGGCGCGCGCAGGTGAAGGCGCAGTACCGGGCCCCTGACGTCACCAAGCGGTATGCGGAGAGCGACTACTGGCAGCGCCGGGTCGCCGACACGAATGCCGACCTCGTCACGGTCAACGCGTTCTGGGCAGACTATGCGGCGCGCGAGGACGGCAAGCCCTTCGCATCGCGTCACTTCGCTGCGGCGACCAACAGCTTCCCCGAGATGATGTTCGCGCTCGCCGTCCTCGACCTGCCGGTGCGCGCCGAGGCGCCAAGGGCCCTGCGCGAGGGCAACCGCGTCACCCTGACGGCATCGACACCCCTGCTGCTGGTGCGGCAGGACGTGCTGCCGGCCCGCCCGCCGACCGGGGCGAACGAGGTGCTGCTCAGCCAGAACTTCTTCCGGCTCGACGACCGCTACCGGGTGGTGGACGGCGAGCAGCTCGACCGTTTCGTCACCGGGGAGTTCGTCGCGGACATCGCGTACGGCAGCCAGGTGGTGCTCACCAACCCCACCTCGGCACGGCGCAAGCTCGACCTGCTGCTGCAGGTCCCGCAGGGATCCATCGCCCTGCAGGGCGGCCAGCTGACGAAGGGCATGCCCGTCGTGCTGGAGCCCTACGCGACGGTGCGCGTCGAGTACGCGTTCTACTTCCCCGCTCCCGGGACCTTCGCCCACTACCCGGCGCACGTGAGCAAGGACGGTGTGCTCGTGGCCGAGGCCGTCGTGCAGCCAGCGACGATGCAGGTGGTGGCCGTCGCCACGGAGGTCGACGCGAAGTCATGGGAGCGAGTCTCCCAGGACGCGAGCCCCGAGGAGGTGCTTGAGTTCCTCCAGCAGGCCAACCTGCAGCTGCTCCAGCTCGACCGCATGCTCTGGCGCATGCGCGACCGCTCGTTCTTCGAGCGCGCCACCGCCTTGCTCCGTTCGCGGCAGGTCTACCACGACGTCATTTGGTCGTACGCGCTGCTCCACGGTGCCGCGCCCGAGGCACGCGAGTGGCTGCGGCACCAGGAGTCGTTCGTGGCCCGGTGCGGTCCTGCACTCCGCAGCACCCTCCTCGACATCGACCCGGTCGAGACGAGGTGGTGGCAGCTCGTCGACTACTCGCCGCTGTTCCACGCGCGCGCGCACCAGTTCGGCAAGCGCCGTGAGATCCTCAACCGCGACCTCGCCGGGCAGTACGGCAGGCTGCTGGAGTACCTGTGCCACGTGCCCGTGCTCGGTGACGAGCACTGGTTGCTGGCCTCCTCCTACCTGGCGCTGCAGGACAGGGTGGCCGACGCACGCACTGCCTTCGACCGGGTGCGGCGCGATGCCGTTGCCGCGAAGCTGCAGTACGACTACCTCTCCTGCCACCTCGCGTTCTCCACGGACGATCCTGCACGTGCCCGTGCGGTTGCCGAGCTGCACCGCGACCACCCGGTCGAACGCTGGCGCACGTTGTTCCGCACCGTGCTCGCCCAGCTCGACGAGGCAGAGGGCAAGGGTGCCGCGGCAACCGAGGCCCGCGACCGCGAACAGCGGCAGGGCGAACTCGCAGCAGCGGCGCCGATGCTGGAACTGGCCGTGGAGGGCACGCAACTCGTCGTGCGCCACCGCAACCTCGAGTCCTTCGAGCTGCGGTTCCACCGCACCGATGCCGAGTTCGCGTTCTCGACCAACCCGTTCGTGCAGGACGGTGCGGGGAACCACTCGTGGGTGCAGCCGCAACGCCGCATGGTCGTCGCGGTCGCACAGGGCGCGACCCAGTCGGAGGTCCCGGTGCCCGAGGAGTTCCGCAACCAGAACCTGCTGCTCGAGGTGCAGGGCGGAGGCATCGTGCGCAGGCAGACCGTCCTTGCCACCGCCATGTCGGTGCAGTTCGTCGAGTCCTACGGCCAACTCGTGGCCACGGACAAGGCGACCGGCAAGCCATTGCCGAAGGTGTACGTGAAGGTCTACGCGCGCGGGCCCAATGGCACGGCCCTCTTCCACAAGGACGGCTACACCGACTTGCGCGGTCGGTTCGACTACGCATCGGTGAGCGAGTCCGCGACGGTTGGTGCCGACCGCTACGCGGTGCTCGTCCTGAGCGAGGACCGCGGGGCCGTGGTCCGCGAGGTCGCGCCCCCGCCCCAGTGAGGCCGGGTATGGTTCTCCCATGCCCCTGACCGCAGCGCGAGGACCGGTGCCAACCCTTTCGCACTGCATCGGGCTGGCGGCAGCTGCAGTGCTCGCATGCGGGTGCGCTGCTGCGCCCCCGGACGCGCAGGCGCCACAGGAGCCGCGCGGCAAGGCCGTGCCGCAGGACCCGCCGCCGCAGGAGCCGTTCGTCGTGCCCAGCTACGCCGAACTCATGGCTCCCCGTCGCAAGGACCCGGGCCAGGGCGAGTGGGGGGAGCGGTTCCTCGTGCAGGCGGCAGCGCTGCCGATGGTCTTCGTCGAGGTGCAGCAGGACGAGGCCGAGGTGGATGCAGGAACTGGGACGTGGTGCGACGGCCCCGGCTGGTTGCTGCGGCTCGCAGGCGGCAACCGCGACCAGAGTCTCGGGTTCTCCTACCAGGGTGCGGCACTCGACGGGGACCGCGGGACGCTGGGGCTGCACTCGTTCCACTTCGACGGCGACGTGCGGGTGCCGCTGGAGGACGGCGGCAAGAACATGTTCCTCACCGCCGCTGCCGGCATCGGTGCGGTGCTGACCGACCCGGACGACTTCGACCCCGGCTGGGACGCCGAACTCTCGGGGCAGCTCCGGTTGTCGCTCGACCTCGACGTCGCCAACTGGTGCTCGCTCGGCTTCGGCGGCGGCCTCGTGGCCTACGGACATCCTGGGGACACCACGGGCTACGGCGGGTTCTTCCTGCTCGGTGCGACGCTCGTCTTCTGATACACACGGGGCATGCAGTCCACGTTCCTGCACGTCTCCCGCGTCCTCCTGCTGGTGCTCCCGCTCGCCGCGTGCGCGGTGCGTGCGCCCCAGGACCCGCAGCGGGGAGTCGAGGGCGCCCAGGTGCGGGACCCCGGCGGCCACAAGCGCGGCGGCGGCAAGTGGGGCGACCGCAAGATCGTCGAGGCTGCAGCGCTGCCTGCCGCGTGGATGCAGTTCGAGCAGGACGACCCCGCTGGCGGCGACGAGGAGATCAAGACGCGCACCGAGGGGTTCGGCTGGATGGGCCGCTACGCCATCGGCAACGCCGACCAGAGCCTCGGGCTCTGCTACCAGGGTTTCTCGCTCGACGGTGACGAGGGCGACATCGACCTCCACTCGGTCTACCTGGACGCGGACATCCGCGTCCCGATCGAGGAAGTGGGAGGCAACGTGTTCGCCATCGCCGGTGCCGGCCTCGGCGCTGCCTTCGACAGCCCGGGCGGCTTCGACCCCGACTGGAGCGTCAATGCAGCTGGCTACATCCGCTTCGCATTCGGTGTGCAGGTCGGTCACGGCTGGACCGTGGACCTGGGCGGCGGCGTGGCAGGGTTCGGCCACCCTGGCGAGACCGAGGCCTTCGGCTCCTTCGTGCTGCTGGGCTCGACGCTGACCTTCTGATCGCGACCTGTTGATCGGGCCCCCCTGGTCGGTTCCGCGTGCGCGGGGTCCGGAATGCCCGCTGGACGGTCGAGACGGTGGCCTCGCGCGGTATCCTCGCGCGCCACCAAGCCATGAACCCCTTCACCTCCGTCGCGGCAGCGCTCCTCCTCTCACTCCCTGGCCTCGCGCAGGACAAGACCCCGCGCGAGTTCCACCTCGCCAACGGTGCCACGGTCAAGGGCTACGTGGTGGGGCTCAAGGACGGTCGCGTGCAGATGAAGACGATCGTCTTCGGCAACGAGACCGACTTCCGCCGCAAGCTTGCGGACTTCGCGCCTGCCTCGCAGATTGCCATCGAGTCCTCGGTCTGCCGGCTCGACGACTTCGATGGCCAGTTCGCGATCGCAAGGCATGCTGCCCAGCTCGGCGAGATGGAACTCACCGGTGTGCACGCCCGCCTCGCGGTGAAGTCGGTGATGGGCAAGCCCGAGGAGGTCGAGAAGACCAACCAGGTCAAGCAGTGGGCGGCAGGCATGCTCGAGGCCAAGTTCGAGCAGTTGCTCGCAGCCGGTCACGTGGCCACCGCGCGCCAGGTCCTCGACATCCTGAGCGGTCGCCTCGCCGACCAGGTCAGCGAACAGAAGCTCGCCGAGATGGACGAACGGCTCCAGGCCGTGGCTGCCGGTCGCCGCGCCAAGCCTGCCGACCCGAAGTCGAGCCCGCTTGCCGACGCCGAGCGCGCCAGCCTGAAGAAGCTGCTGGACGCAGCCGACAAGGAGTTCCGCACCGGGCTGCAGAACGCCCGCAAGACCGTCACCGCGGTGAAGCACTACGAGGCCGCGATCGCCAGGTACAAGCAGGCCTGGAAGGAGATCGAGGTGCTGCTCAACAAGCATGCCGGCAGCGAGGAGGCCAACACCGAGCTGCAGGACCTCTCGCACCACGTGGTCGAGGGCGCCAAGCGTGCCGCCCTGCAGGCATCGACCTCGCTCACCATGCAGTCCGACTACAAGGGCGCCATGGAGTGGGTGAACAAGATCCTCTCCCACGACCCCTCGGACGCGCAGGCGCTCGCCATGCAGCGCACGATCGTCGAGGCCGAGGCTGCGGCCAGCGGTGACTGGATGTGGGGCTGGCGCACGGCAGGCGGCGACCCGCGCCAGAACGTCGCCCGTCCCGACCAGGGCCGTCCGCGCTGAGGCGCACCGCCCGCCGGGTGCTCGCCTCTCGCCCGCTCACCGCCTGAGTGTTCGCAACTCAACGGTGCAGCAGGGACTCCCGCGAGCTCACTGCTTCGCGGGCTCAGCTGGCTTGACGGCTTCCGGTGCAGGTGCGCACGCGCCGCAGCCTTCCTTGGCCTCGCTGCAGCACGACTTCTCGGCCTTGGCCTCGCCCTCGCAGCAGGCTTCCTTCTCGGTGGCAGCGGCAACGGGAGCCTCGGCAGCGCAGCCGCCACAGCACCCCTCCTTGGCCTCCGAGCCCATGGCCTGGGCCGTCTCGGAGCCGCAGGAGACGAGCGTGGCGAGCAGGAACAGGGACAGGAACGCGGTCTTCATGCCGGCAGGATAGCTCGCCCTGCGCCTGCGGTCACCGGGTGGCCCCACCCCGCAGCGGTCCGGGGCCTGCGGTCCTGCGTGCACCAAGTCGCCGTCGGACCGGGAGTTGGCGTTCGTGCCGGGCAGGGCACCGCCTCAGTGGCGGTTGCGGAACCACTTCTCCACCTCCACGGCGTGGAACACCACGACGCCCGCGCCGGCAGCGAGGGCGAACTGGCCCGCCGTGAGCGGCTCCACCTCGAAGACCCCTGCGAGCGCGGGGACGTAGAGCACTGCGGCCTGCATCGCCGTGGTCAGGGCCACGGCGCCCAGCAGGGCAGGGTTGCTGAGGAAGCCGAGTCGCCACAACAACTCGCCCTCGCTGCGCACCGCGAGCGCATGACCCATCTGGCAGAAGCAGAGCATGGTGAACACGAGGCTCTGGGCCTGCGGCACCTCGTGGTGCAGGCACCATGCCTGGGTGACCAGGCACATGCCTGCCATGAGGATCCCCACCCAGACCACGTGTGCCCCGAGCCCGTTCGCGAACACGTGCTCGCTCGAGGGCCGTGGCCGTCGCCGCATGACGCCTGCTTCCGCCCGCTCCACCCCGAACGCGAGGCCCGGCAGTCCGTCGGTCACGAGGTTGACCCACAGCAACTGGATCGCGAGCAGCGGGATCGGCATCCCGAGCAGCGGCGCCAGCACCAGCAACAGGACCTCTGCAGTGTTGCCGGTGAGGACGAAGCGGATGAACTTGCGGATGTTGTCGTAGATCCGGCGTCCCTCGCGCACGGCCTTCACGATGGTGGAGAAGTCGTCGTCCAGCAGCACCATGTGCGCTGCCTCGCGGCTCACGTCGGTGCCCTGGACCCCCATGGCGATGCCGATGTTCGCGCGACGGATCGCAGGCGCATCGTTCACCCCGTCGCCGGTCATCGCCACGAAGTGGCCACGGTCCTGCAGCGCCCTGACGATGCGCAGCTTCTGCTCGGGGGAGACGCGGGCATGGACGCGGATCCGCTCGATGCAGCCGGAGAGCTCGGCATCGTCCATCGCCCCGAGCTCCCTCCCGGTCACCACCAGGTGGCTGGGGTCGGCGAGGATCCCCAGCTCCCGCGCGATCGTCCGTGCGGTGGTGGGGTGGTCGCCCGTGATCATCACGGGGACGATGCCGGCAGCAAGGCACTCGGCCACTGCCTCGCGGGCGCCTTCGCGGGGCGGGTCGACCAGGCCCGAGATGCCGACCAGCTCGAGGTCGTGCTCGAGGTCGATGCGTGCGGCCGTGGCCTCGGCGAGCGGCACCGTGCGGGTGGCGTGGGCGATCACGCGCATGCCCTGCGACGCCATGTGCTCGATCCGCTCCTGCACCGCAGCCAGGGTGCCCGGACGGCAGAGTGCAGCAACTGCCTCTGCAGCCCCCTTCACCACCACGAGTGCGTGGTCGGCATCCACCCCGTGCACCGTGACCATGCGCTTGGTCGCCGAGTCGAACGGGATCTCGCGGATGCGGGCCGGCAGGTCGGCGAGCTTCGAGGGCAGTTCGCTGCGCAATGCGTGCTGCAGCAACGCGACCTCGGTCGGGTCTCCCTGCATCGTGCCGTCGGGCTGCACCGCCACGTTGTGGTTGAGGGCCATGGCCCGGTGCAGGGCGAGCAGGCCACCCGCATCCGTGCCCGTCGGGTGCGTCTCGGCCACCCGCATCCGGTCCTGGGTGAGGGTCCCGGTCTTGTCGGTGCACACGAACGTGACCGACCCCAGCGTCTCCACTGCACCCAGCTTGCGGACCAGGGCATTCTGTGCCGCCATCCGGCGTGCGCCGAGGGACAGCGCGATGGTGGTCACTGCCGGCAGTGCCTCGGGGATCGCCGCGACCGCGAGCGAGATGGCGAGCAGCAGCATCGTCGCCCAGTGCTGGCCCTGCACGATGCCGGTCACCATCAGCACGCCGCCGAGGGCGACCACCACCATGGAGAGCTGGCGCACGAGGCCCGCCATGCGGACTTCCAGTGCGGTGGGGGCCTGTTCCCCGCCGAGCATCCTCGCGATCCCGCCGACCACCGTGTCGGTCCCGGTCGCCACCACGACGCCCGTGCCCCTGCCGGCGACGGCAACCGTGCCCTTGAAGGCCATGTTGGTGCGGTCGCCGGTTGGCATGTCCTCGCCCGAGAGTTCTGCCGTGGTCTTGTCCACGGGTGCCGACTCACCGGTGAGCGACGACTCCTCGGTGCGTAGCCCCTGCACCTCCAGCAACCGCAGGTCGGCCGGGACGATGTCACCCGGCTCCAACTGCACGACCTCGCCGGGGAACAACAGCTCGGCGGGCACGACTGTCGCCACGCCCTTGCGCAGCACGCGTGCCTGCGCGCCCAGCGTCTTGCGGAGTGCTGCCATCGCGCGTTCGGCGCGGTGCTCCTGGAAGGCACCGACACCGGCGTTCACCACCACCAACAACGAGATCACGACCGTGTCCTTGACGTCGCCGACCACGCCGGCGAGCACGGCTGCGCCGAGCAGGGTCAGGATCATCACGTCGCGGAACTGCCGCAACACCACCTGCAGGCCCGTCACGTGGGGCGGTTCGGGCAGCCGGTTCGCCGGGTGGCCTTGGCGCCGGCGGTCGGCCTCCTGCTGCGTGAGCCCGGTGGCCCGCGTGGCGAGCAGCTCGAGCGTCTCCGTCGTCGAGGTGAGGTGCCAGTTCATGGTGCGCTCGGTCGCGGCACAGGGTGGACGTCCCAAGCCTACGCGCACGGACCCAGCTCGCACCCGTGGTTGTGGCGGCACCGGTCATGGCTCGCACGAACCAGTCGTTGGAGCCCGTGTGCGTATTGCGGACCCGTGCGTGAGGGCGCAGGGCGCCAACCCGCAACGAAGTGCGGCCAGCGCGTCTCGAAGCTGCCCGTCGTGGCAACGTGCCCCACCAGGCCGAGGTGCCGCGCATTGCCGGCAGTGGGTCCGAGGCCGAAGCCGGTCCCGATGTCGAACTCGTCCAGCAGGCGTTCGCGGGGGTTGCGCATGGCGGCTCGTGCTCTTGGGCACGCGCTGCTCGCAACCGTGGCAAGCGGGTGGCGGCATGCCTGCCCGGAGGCGATGCTGCAGGCATGATCCGCACCTTCTTCTGCCTGCTCGCCTGCTCACCGGTCCTGCTGCTCGCCCAGGGGCCGACGCCGGAGTGGCTCGACCAGCAGTTGCCGGGCCTCGTCGAGGTCTACCGGGGCTTCCACCGCGAGCCCGAGCTGTCGTTTGCCGAACGCAAGACGTCGGCACGGTTGGCGGAGTTGCTGGAGCAGGCAGGCTGCACCGTCACGCGCAACGTGGGCGGCACGGGCGTGGTGGCCGTGCTGGCAAACGGTGAGGGTCCCACGGGCCTGCTGCGTGCCGACATGGACGCACTGCCCATCGCCGAGGAGACCGGGCTGCCCTATGCGTCCACGGTCCGTGCGGAGGCGTCCGGGGGCCAGGCCATCGGCGTGATGCACGCGTGCGGCCACGACGTGCACATGACTTCGTTGCTCGGCGCCGCGCGCTGGTTCGCCGGGCACCGCGACCAGTGGCGCGGGACGCTCGTGTTCATCGGCCAGCCTGCCGAGGAGCGTGCGGGCGGTGCGCGCGCGATGGTGAAGGCGGGTCTGTTCGAGCGCTTCCCCAAGCCGGCATGGGCGCTGGCGCTGCACTGCGACCCGAACGTGCCTGCAGGGACGGCGGGCGTGCGGAGCGGGCCGCTGATGGCGGCTGTCGACTCCGTCGACGTGACGATCTTCGGCAAGGGTGGCCACGGCGCACGTCCGCACCTCACCGTCGATCCCATCGTCCTTGCCGCCCAGTACGTGCTGGCCCTGCAGACCATCGTGAGCCGCGAGATCGACCCGGTGCAGCCGGCGGTGATCACCGTCGGCTCCATCCACGCCGGCTCCAAGCACAACATCATCCCCGATCGCGTCGAGTTGCAGCTCACCGTGCGCAGCTACGACGAGGGGGTGCGCGCACGCATGAAGGAGCAGATCGTGCGCAAGGCGAAGGCACTTGCCGAGGCTGCCGGTGCCCCGGAGCCGAAGGTCGAGTTCTCCGAGCCGACCGGGCCGCTGGTGAACGATGCGACGATCACGAACCGTGTGCGCGAGGCGCTCGTCGCGGCGATGGGGGAGAAGGAGGTCGTCGAGGCCGAGCAGCAGATGATCGCCGAGGACTTCGGGTACTTCCGCGAGCAGGGCGTGCCGCTGTGCATGTTCCGCCTGGGCACCACGCGCGCGGACCGGCTCGCAGAGCTGCGTGCGAAGGGCGAGATGCCGGGCCAGCTGCACACCTCGCGCTACCAGCCCGATGCGGGGGAGTCGCTGCGCGGCGGGGTGCGCGCGATGGTCGCCGGTGCCCGCGCGTTGCTCGCGCGCTGAGCGGCTAGACCCGCTTGCGCTGGGTGCGACGCAGCTCGACCGACCGGATGCCCGGGCTGTCGTGCGGCGCCACGAGACGGAAGTCGCTGCCACCGTTCTGCCGGTTGGCGAACCGCGACCGGTGCAGCACGTAGCGGTCCACGACCCACTCGGCGTCCTCCGAGAGCATGACCGGGGCAAGGGACTTGTAGCTGCCGTCGAGGACCGAGAATCGGTCGCGTGAGTCGTACTGGAGCTCGTACGGCCTGCCCTTGCGGCGGGTGACCAGCAACTCGTGGTCGGCGTCGACGTCGAAGGCGAAGTGGTCGCTCACCTGGAAGTACAGGTACTGCACCGAGCCGGGGGGGCCACCTGCGGGACCGAGGCAGCCGTCGGTGAATCGCAGCCGCCCGTCCTCCCACTCGCAGGGTCGCAGACCCGTGGACCCCGGTGGTTGTGTGCCGAAGTCCACGCGCACGGAGTCGGAGCCCCTTGCCTCCGCCCCCCAGCCCAGGTCGTCCTGGTACCGCGGTTCGGTCCACTGCAGGCGGATGGTCTCGCCGGGGTCGGCACCGCTGCGCAGCTGCTCCACCCAGCGACGGGTGGCCTGTTCGTAGCGGTCGCCGAGCTCGAGGGTGCTGCAGATCTCAGTGCCCTCGTGCATCTCGTTCCACGTCTCCAGCAGCACGAGCTCGGGACGCGTGCGGAGGACCACCTGCCAAGAGTGGTCGTAGAACCTGCCGTCCTCGCGCTCGCGCACGGGAGTGCGCCTGCCGGGCACCTGACGGTCGTCGTAGCCGGGACCGATCTGTGCCACGCCCGGGAAGGTGCGCGGTCCGTGCAGCGCGGTGCCCCATGCCGTGGTGAGGTCCTGCCCGATGTTGCCCCACGAGACGTCGGCCACGAGGCAGACCGGGGCGCCGTCGAATGCAGCTGCAAACGCCTTGCGCAGGGTTGGGCCCAGCGAGGGGTTCCAGCGCGACGCGAAACCGCTCACGTAGAGCACCACGAGTGCGCCGCCACGGTGGAGCGCCCAGTGCTCGCGCGGGATCGTGGCGAAGTACTCCACGACGGTGCGGCAGAAGTACTCCTTGCCCTCGGGCAGGACGAGGTCCGTGCGGCCACCGCGCGGCTCGACGCCTCGTACGTCGTTGGCTAGGGTCGAGGTGTCGTAGAACAGTCCCAGCTTCACACCCGCGTCACCGCCGGCGCGGATGGCCTCGAGTGCCGCCACCATGTGCGGGAGGCCAGCCCGGGAGAACCGCACGCTCGGCTTGTCGTACAGGCCGGGCGCACCCCAGTAGACCGGCAGTGCCACGTCGATGCCGCACCTCGCCATGGCGCGGAAGTTGGCCTCGTGCCAGTCCGCACTCTCGTAGTCGACGGCCTCGGGAGCCGCGAAGTGGCGCGCATGCCCCTCCATGCCAGGCGCACCATCCTGGTTGAAGTGCTCGGTGGGCCACTTGTACCAGTAGAAGTAGTGGGTCGCGACCGTGACCGGCGGTTGCACTGGCTGCTGTGCAACGAGCGCGAGGCACGGCAGCAGGAGCGCAGCGACCCGTGTGGCGGACCAGGAGAGCATGGGCGGATCCTAGCAGCCTGTGTCGCGAGCTTCGCACCGCGCCCGGGTGCGGGTACAAGCAGTGCCGAGCATGCACAGGATCTGGAAGTGGCTGCTGGGTCTCGCCGGCGGTGCCCTGTTCGGCGCCGGGCTGGTGCTGCAGGCCCAGGTCGCGCTCGCGCACCACGCGCGCGCCGAGGTCGACAACACGTTCTTCCTGTGGCGTGAGCTGGGCCGTGCCACGTTCGCCTTCCAGTCCCGCGACAGCAAGCTCGCCCTCGCCATGGCAGAGCTGCCGCCGGAGGTGCTCGACCAGTTCGACCTCTGGTCCAAGGTGCTGGGCGGTCTCGGTTTGCTGCTCGCGCTTGTTGCGCCGTGGCTCCGCACCGGCAAGTCGCGCTAGTCGCGTCCCGCGCGGGGCCGGGCCCAGCTCCCGGGGTGTTGTTCGCAGTTGCAGCCGCAACCCTGCGGAGCGGAAACGATCCCGTGCACGTGCACGTTCGTCGTCGGGACCACATTCCCTGACGGCTGTGTCCACTGCGAGCCCCGCAGTGGTCGCGGAGCCAATCCAGGCTCCGCCACCGGAGGATCCCATGAAACCCAATCGTGTGTTCGCCGTGGGCGCGATGTTCGCGCTCGCCTCCCTGCTGCCCGCCCAGAACTGCGGCGCCGCCCTTGCCGTGAACGGCAGTGGCTCGCTCGGTTCCGAGTTGCAGTTCAAGGTCAACAATGCCCCGCCCGACACGCTCGCCATCCTCGGCATCAGCCAGATCGCGACGCGGACGGTGATCTGGGTCGACCTCAACATCTGCGTCGACGTCGGCATCGGCATCCCATGGCTGGCTGCCCCGATCGGCATCACGAATGCCAACGGGCAACTGCACCACAAGGTGCGGATCCCCGACGTCCCCCTGCCGCACGTGTACTACGCGCAGGTGATCCTGCAGAACCTGGTGCCGAGCCCAGTGCCCGGTGTCTGGGAGTTCTGCACCACCAACGTGGCCACGGTCGAGATCCGGTGACCCAACGTGAGCGGTGGGTTGCGCGGGCGGTGTCCAGCCGGGCGCCGCCCGCGTGTGTTCCTGGTCGGCGGTCTGGAGCGCACGTGGTGTCGCCGCCTATAACCCCTGCATGTTCTTGACCCGCAAGATCGGGAAGCTGCTCCGTGGCAACGTCTCCGCGCCCCAGGTCTACCTCGCTTGCCTGCTCGGCGGGATGCTCGGCTTCGTGCCGGGGTTCTTCCTCGCCGGCGACCTCGGCGGGGGCTTCCGCCAGTCGCCTGCGCTGATCCTCGGGCTGTTCTCGCTCGCGCTCGTCCTCAACGCGAACTTCGCGTTGTTCGGCCTGGTGACGGCGCTCGCCAAGCTGCTCTCGATCCTCGCGCTGCCGGTGTCCTTTGCCGTGGGCCGATGGATGCTGGAGGGTCCGATGCAGCAGACCATGGCCGGACTGGTGGAGTCCCCGGTGCTGGCATGGTGCGGACTCGAGTACTACGCCACCTCGGGCGGCGTGGTGGTGGGCGCCGTCCTCGGCCTGGTGACGGGTCACGTGTTCTGGAAGCTCGTGAGCACGTTCCGCAAGACGATGGCGACGCTCGACACGGCTTCGCCCGCGTTTGCCGCCTTTGCAGGCAAGGGCTGGGTCCGGTTCGTGAGCTGGATCTTCCTCGGCGGCAAGGCCAAGGAGAGCTACGCCGACCTGCTGCAGAAGCGCAGCCTCAACCCCATCCGCGTCAGCGGCGTGGTGTTCGTCGGGCTGCTGGTCGGTGCAGGATGGTTCGCGCACGGGTGGCTGGTGAGCCCGGCGCTGCAGAAGTCCACGGTCGACGCGATGGAGTACTGGAACCGCGCGACGGTCGACATGGATTCCGCGGTACTGGACCTCGGCACCGGTGAGGTGTCGCTCAAGGGACTGGCGGTCGCGGACCGCGGCGAGCTGGACAAGGACCGTTTCCGGGCAGCCAACCTCGAGCTGCGCGTCGACACGGGCGCCCTGCTGCGCAAGCAGTTCGTCGTCGAGACGCTGACCATCTCCGAGGCCTCGACCGGCAGGCCGCGCACGACCAAGGCAGTGGAGTTCCCCCGTCCCGCGGAGGAGCCGCCGGTCGAGCCGCCTGCAGAGGGCGCCAAGTCCCTCGAGGACTACCTGGCCACGGCAGCAGAGTGGAAGCAGAAGCTGCAGGAGGTGGCCGACCTGCTGGAACAACTGGGCGTGGGCTCGCAGCCTGCGCCGGCAGAGGCGCCGGAACAGCGCACCGAGCGCATCGAGAAGGAGATCGCCGACGTCGGGCTGGCGCGCGTGGTTGCAACGCACCTCGTCCGTGCCGTCCCGGCTGTCCTGGTCAAGGAAGTGCGGTGCGACGGGATCGATGCTGCCGAGCTGCCCGGCGACCCCATTGCGCTGGTCGCCACCAACCTTTCGTCCCACCCGTCGCTGGTGGATGCCCCTGCGACGCTCTCGCTGTCGTCGAAGAGCGGGAGGTTCCGCTCGGACTTCCGGCTCGGCGGCAAGGACGGCGTGGTCGGGACCAAGTTCGTGCTCGGAGGCATCCCCACCGACACGGTGACCGCGCAGCTCAAGTCCTCGCCGATCCAGGGCGGCACGGTCGACGTGGCACTGGACGGCAACCTGGTGCTTGCTGGCGGCACGCCGCGCATCGCCATGCCCCTGCAGGTCACGCTGCACGACACCACGCTCACGATCCCCGGGATCCCGCCGCTGCCGGTCCAGAACCTGCCGCTGCCCATCGACCTGAGCGGCCCGATCACCTCGCCGGGCATCCGCATCGACGACGCGAAGCTGGGGTCCTCCCTCGACCAGCTGGCCAACTCGCTCATCCAGTCGGGTCGCAAGGAACTGGCCGGCCAGGTCCGCTCCCGCAGTGGTGAACTGCTCAAGGGCAAGGTGCCCAGCCAGGTCACGGATGCTGCTGCGGGCATCATCGACGGCACCAAGACGCCCGAGCAGGTTGCCGAGGAGGCGAAGAAGCTTGCCGAGCAGAAGGCGCAGGAGGAGCTGAACAAGCAGCTCGAGGCGGCCAAGCAGAAGGCGGCGGAGGAGAAGAAGAAGGCCGAGGAGGCCGCGAGGAAGAAGCTCGAGGACGAGCTGAAGAAGAAGCTGCCCGGTGGCCTGCCCTTCGGCGGAACGAAGAAGCAGTGAGAGAGCCCCTGCCCGCGGACCCGATCGAGCAGGCGGTCCGCATCCTTGCCGAGCACCACGCCACCGGGGTGCCGCCCCGCGACCTCGTGGCCGCAGCTCCAAGCATGCGGGACTGGTCGCCTGCACGGCGTGCCGAGTTCTCGCAGGCGGTCTACGGCGCGATCGCGATGCAGCGGCGCATCGAGTTCGCGCTCGCAACCGCGTCGGGCTGGTCTGCACTGACGGCAGACGCAAGGGCTGCAGCCGACCTGCTTGGCTGGCGCGTGCTCGCCGGCACGCTCGACGTCGCCGGTGCAGCAACCCGGTTTGCGCGTTTCTCGCCGGTGGAGCTGCCGTGGGCGGAACTCGCCGCGGTGGGCGAGCGCATCGACGCCGTGGTGGACCCCGTGCAGCGCCTTGCGCTGCGCCACTCCCTGCCCGACTGGGCCGCCAGTGAACTCGTGGCACGACAAGGCGAGGCTGCCGAGGCCGTTGCGCGCGCACTGGGTGAGCCCGCACCGCGCACGGTGCGAGCGAACCTCCTGCGGTGCAAGTCGCGCGAGGACCTCGCCGCACGACTCGCCGCAGTCGGCGTGCAGACGCGCCCGACGCGGTTCGCGCCGCACGGGCTGCACGTCGACGGCACGGTCGCACTCACCGAGCTGAGTGCGTTCCGCGAGGGCTGGTTCGAGCAGCAGGACGAGGCGAGCCAGCTCGCGGCACTTGCCGTTGCCCCGCCGCCGCGCGGACGCGTCCTCGACGCCTGTGCTGGCAGTGGCGGCAAGACGCTCGCGCTGGCCTCGATGATGGGCAACAAGGGCGAGATCCTCGCCATCGACGTGCACGCAGGTCGCCTGGAGGGCCTGGTCGAGCGCTGTCGTCGCACCGGCGTGAGCACCGTGCGGGCGCGGCACGTCGAGGAGGAGACGTGGAGCGAGGAGGTCGAGGCGTTTGCCCGCAAGGCAGACCGCATCCTCATCGACGCCCCGTGCAGCGGCATGGGGGCCTGGCGGCGGCGACCGGAGGGTCGCTGGCTCATGCGTGAGACCAGCTTCCCCTCGTTGCAGCGGTCACAGGCCAAGCTGTTGCGCCGTTCTGCGGCACTGCTCCAGCCGGGAGCCCGCCTCGTCTACGCGACTTGCACCCTGCGCAGTGCCGAGAACGAGGAGCAGGTGCGCTCGCTGCTGGCCGAGGATGCCGGACTCGAGTTGGTGCGTCTCGCCGAGGTACTGGGTGCCGCGGTCGCCGGGCCCATCAGCGACCCGAGCGGCACCTGGCTGTCGCTGCGACCCGACGTGCACGGCACCGACGGGTTCTTCGCGGCCATCCTCCGCCGCAAGCGCGGCTGAGCCCGCGCTTCAGTAGCCGATGACCAGGTTGAGTGCGTTGGTCAGGCCGATGGGCGCGACCGAGGTGGGGTTGCCGTCCAGCAAGGCGCCCTGCGCGTAGAAGCGGGTCCCCTGGAGTTGGAGGGCCAGCGGCAGGGTGAAGGGCACGGTCGCGAACTGGGTGGGCCCGTTCCAGGTGTTCCCGACGAGGGTCGCCACGCCTGCCGTGGTGTCGATCAGCACCTCACCCGGTGCGCCGAACCCGGCCATGCCCCACCCGGGGACCTGCGTGCCGCACGGGTAGTTGGCCGGCGGGGTGAACCCGATCAGGACGACGGCAAGGGAGCCCTGGCCCTGCGTCCCGAGCAGGTTGTCGAGGAGGAAGTTGTTCGTGGTGCCGACCGCCACGTTGTTCCGCAGCACCAGGCTGAAGGGCGGGTTCACGCCGCAGCCGTATGCCGTCACGCTGCCGAGGGCCGGACCCAGCGTGCCGTCGAGGCCCACGGCCATCGCGTAGTTGTCGCCGCCGTCGGCACGCTTGTCGGTCCAGACCACCTGGGCCATGCCGCTGAACGTGACCTTGGCGGAGAGCCGCAGCTTGTCGCTCGCGACGTTGCTCACGTCCACCGGGTTGGTCCACGTCACCGCGCCACTGCGGTCCACCTGCATCCCGACCACCTTGCTGTTCAGCCCGCCCAGCGACTGCTCGAGGACGAAGCAGCTGGAACGCGAGCCGAACCGAACCGCGACGGGCGCGAACTTGACGACGTTGTTGCGCGCCAGCAGCACGGTGCCCGTGTTGGTCCACATGCGGTTGCCCGCGGCGTCGATCAGCTGGGCGGAGATGCCCCACGAGGACTGGTTGAGGTCGCGTTCGTTCCAGAAGGCGACGATCTCGTTGGTGGAGGGGTTGAAGGTGATGGCCGGGTCGAAGCAACTGGTCGGCACCACTGCAACCGGGACGCCGTTGTGCGAGAACGCCTCAGTGCCGTTGGCGAGGATGCGTTGGACAGAGGCGGTGAACTGCGTGGTTGCCGCGTAGTGCCATGCGAACACGGCGCCACCTGCCCCGTCGGGGAGGAGCTTGGGGTCGTGGGCGATGGGGAGGGAGGTCTGGTCGAACACGGGCAGGCGGGTGCCACCGTTCCAGAGGGCCGTGCCGAACACGTCGAACTTCTGCGCGTGGAGGTGCCGTGCGCCACTGAACGAGGTGGTGCGCACCCAGCTGACGATGAAGCCGCCTGCGTCCGCTGCGACCACCGAGCAGAATGCCGGGGTGGCACCCGTGTCGCCCGGAACGGAGATGCCGGCTGGTCCGAAGCGGGGGCCGCTCAGGTCGTTGATCTTCTGCAGCTGGATGGTGCGCAACCCGGTGTTGGGCCACACGAACACGAAGTCGCCGTCCGTGGTCTGGCAGATGCGGGGGTTCGGCTCGTAGTCGGCGTTGTTCGACAGTGCGATGCCGTTGCTGCCCCAGCGGAACCCGCCGGCCGGGTCGATGCGGTAGGCGTACACGTCGAGGTCGCCGCCGGCGCGCGTGTCGGTGAAGGCGAGGACGCAGTGGTCGTCGCGGTCGCAGATCAGGTCCCAGTCGACGAGCGAGGTCGACTGCGGGTTGTTGCTCACGAGGATGCCGGTGGGTCCCCACTGGGGGTTGCCGCCCGCATCGAGGCGCTGCAGCCGCACCGTGTAGGCGCCGCTGCTGAGGTCGAACCAGCCGACGTAGCAGCCGCCGTCCCTGGTGGGAGCGATCTTGGGCAGCACCTGCTCGCTCGCAGCGGTCCCCACGCCGAGGTTGGGGGCGGGTGCCGTGGGCCACTGGGCCGTGAGGCTGCCTGTGAGGGCGAGTGCGGTCAGGGCCATTGAGACCGGAGCAATACGGCAGGGGATGTGGGTCATGGGTGGCCCCGCACTATAGCCCCGTCCATGTTTCCCGGGCGGCCCATGGCACCCGGGCAGGTGCCTGCGACGATCCCGGTACCGGGAGACCCACCATGCCTTCGGCGCCTCAGCGAACTGCTCGCGCACCCGTGCCCCTGCGGGTCCTGCTGTCGCCGCGACTGCCTGCCGTGCTGCTGGTGCTCATGCTGGCCTGGTTCGCCGTGTGGGCCGTCGACCCGTGGTTCCCCGCAGACTTCGTGGTGGAGCACGTCCTCACGGTGCTGGTGGTCGTCTTCCTGGTCTGGGCCCGTCGCCACCGGCTGTTCTCCAACCTCAGCCATGTCCTGCTGTTCTGCTTCGTGGCCCTGCACGTCGTGGGCGCGCACTACACCTACGAGAAGGTCCCCTACGAGCAGTGGTTCGGGACCGTGGCCGGCTGGCTGGGCGTCGAGGGTTTCAGCATCCAGTCCACCCTTGGTTTCCAGCGCAACCACTACGACCGGCTGGTGCACCTCGCCTTCGGCCTGTTGTGCGCGTACCCGATCCGCGAACTGTTCGTCCGGCTCGTGCGCGTGCGCGGCGTCTGGGGCTACCTGCTGCCGCTCGACGTCACGCTGTCGCTCAGCGCGCTGTACGAGCTGCTGGAGTGGGCCGTTGCCATGATCCTGGCCGCCGACGTCGGCCAGAGTTACCTGGGCACGCAGGGCGACGAATGGGATGCGCACAAGGACATGGCACTCGCGACGGCAGGCGCGTGCATCGCCATGTTGGTCACGGCATTGGTGAACTGGCGGCTGCAGCGCGACTTTGCGCAGGAACTGGCCGAGAGCATGCGCGTGGACACCAAGACGCCGATGGGCGAGGAGCGCATCGTGGCGCTGGTGGACGACCGCGCGCGAGACCGGGACTGACGGCCGCTCAGGCGTGGACGCCGGGCGCTTCCATTCCCGTCTTCTCGACCCACTCCGGGTAGCTGCCTGGGTAGATCGAGGGCGCCCCGCCGTCCGGGCACGCGCTCACGTCCAGCACGCGGTTGGCGAGGCCGCGCAGGAACGTGCGGTCGTGCGACACGAAGATCATCGCGCCCTCGTAGTCGCGCAGGGTCTGCACGAGCATCTCCTTGGTGACGAGGTCGAGGTGGTTGGTCGGCTCGTCGAGCACCAGGAAGTTGGGCGGGTCGAACAGCATGATGGCGAGCACGAGGCGCGATTTCTCGCCGCCGCTCAGCACGCTCACGCGCTTCTCCACGTCGTTGCCCGAGAACTGGAAGCCGCCGAGCAGGTTGCGCTTGGTGCCGGTGGGGGCCAGCGGGAACCGCGAGTCCAGCATCTCCCAGACGGTCAGGTCGGGGTCGAGGATGTCGAGCGCCTGCTGCGCGAAGTAGCCGACCTTTGCGCTGGGCCCCACCTTGATGGTCCCCTGGTCCGGCTGCAGCGCGCCGACGATCATCTTGAGCAGGGTGCTCTTGCCGGCACCGTTCTGGCCCATCACGCACCAGCGCTCGCCGCGCTTCACCTCGAAGTCGAAGCCGTCGTAGATCGTGCGCTGCCCGAAGCGCTTGTCGATGCCAAGCAGCGTCACCACGTCCTCGCCGATGCGCGGCGGGCGCTGGAACGCGAAGGGCACGATCTCGCGCCGCCGCGGCGGCTCCAGCCGCTCGATCTTGTCCATCTTCTTGGCGCGGCTCTGCGCCTGCGCCGCCTTGGCCACGTGCGTGCCGAAGCGGTCGATGAAGCGCTGCATCTTGGCCAGCATGGCCTGCTGTCGCTCGTAGGCGGCTTCCTGCTGCAGGGCGCGCAGCTTCTGCTCGCGCTCCATGAAGTCGTAGTCGCCCGTGTAGCTGACCAGTGCGCCGTCGTCGATGTCGATGATGCGGCTCACGATGCGGTTCATGAAGTCGCGGTCGTGGCAGGTCATCAGCAGCGCAGCCTTGGTGGCGCGCAGGTAGTTCTCCAGCCACAGGATCGACTCGATGTCGAGGTGGTTGGTCGGCTCGTCCATCAGCAGGACGTCGAAGTCGCCGAGCAGTACGCGCGCCATGCCCACGCGCATCTTCCAGCCACCCGACAACCCGCCCACGTCGCCCTCGATCTGCTCGTCGCGGAAGCCGAGGCCGTGCAGCACTTCCTTGGCGCGCGCCTCGAGCTCGTAGCCGCCAAGGTCAGAGTACTCGGCCTGCACCTCGCCGAACCGCTCGAGGATCTTCTCCATGTCGTCGGCCTTGTCTGGGTCCGACATGTCCTCCTGCAACTGGTGCAGTTCGTGGTGCAATGCGCCGAGCCGGCCGCTGCCCGCGATCGTCTCGTCGAGCACCGAGCGACCGCGCATGTCGTCGACCTCCTGCTTGAACCAGCCGATCTTGAGCCGCTTGGGCACCGAGACCTCGCCTTCCTCGGGCGACTCCTCCCCGGCGATCAGGCGGAACAAGGTCGACTTGCCGGAGCCGTTGGGGCCGACGAGGCCGACCTTCTCGCCCGCATTGAGCTGCATGGAAGCGTCGACGAAGAGCGCCTGGTGGCCGTGGCGCTTGCTGATGCCGTTCAATGCGATCATTGGGGCGAGCAGGATAGGAACCCTGCCCCAAATGACAAGCTGACCCCCGGCCGGCTCAGCGCGCCGACCGGAGCTGCTGCAGGAGGGCGCGCACCTCGGCATCCTCGGGGTCGAGGGCGAGGAGCTTTTCCGCCCAGGGAACGGCAGCTGCAGGGCCGTGGCGGTCGCGTTGCCACAGCACCAGTGCCTGCAACGTGTCCCGGTCGTTGGGGAAGTGCTTGCGCGCCTCGGTGAGGTGGGTAATGGCCTCGTCCACCCTGCCCTCGCCATGGAGCCCGACTGCATGCACGTACGCGTACCTGCTCACCCGCGGCGCGCCTGCGGCAGCCTCTGCAAGCAGTGCAAGTCCCTGCGCCTTCTCGCCCCTGCGGACCAGCAGCAACCCGAGCGCGTGCTGCAGCGGGGGTTTCTCCCAGGCGCGTGCGAGCGCTTCGCGCAGCACCTTCTCGCCCTCGGCGTCACGTTCTTGTGCGCGGAGCAGGTCGGCGAGGTTGGTGGCAGCGCGCACCGAGCCCGGGTCGAGGCGGAGTGCCGTGCGGTATGCGGATGCTGCCTCGCCGGTGCGGCCCTGGCGGGCCTCGAACAGGCCGAGGTTGACGTGCGCCCAGTCCCGGTCGCCGTTGGCCTGCAGGAAGGCCACGTACTCCCGTGCAGCACGGTCGAAGTCCGCACGTGCGTCTGCAGGGAGGGTCTGGGTCGCGTCGGCAAGGGCCGCTGCAGCGGCCGTGCGCACCGCACGCACGGGATCGCGAAGCAAGGGTGCAAGCGTGCGGACGCGCTCGTCTGCGGACCTTTCCTCCATGCCGCGCACGGCACCGAGTCGCACGAACGCGTCGCCGTCGCGGGCAGCTGCTGCCAGTGCCTGGGACGCAGGGGCGCCGGGGGCCGACACCAGCATGGCTGCCGCCGTCCCGCGCACGATGCCAGGCCAGTCGGCCTTGGTCACGGCGGCGGCGAGCAGCGCTCCCGCTCCGGGCGTGCCGCGGCGGCCCGCGTCGACGGCCGTGGTCCAGTGCGGGCCCGGGGGCTCCTTGCCGGCAGAACGCAGCCACTGGTCGACGTGGCCCGCAGCCCACGTCGCGTCCTTGTCCGTGTGGCACTGGTTGCACGCGTTGGGCGTCCCGTGGCGGACGCTCAGGTCGGGGCGCGGTACGCGCATGCTGTGGTCGCGGCGCGGGTCGACCACCATGTAGTGCCGTTCCGGCATGTGGCAGTCCACACAGGAGGACCCGCGGGCGCCCGGCACGTGGTGGTGGTGGGTGGGCTGGTCGTAGTAGGAGGAGTCGTGGCAGCGGCTGCAGAGGTTGTTGCCCTCGGCAATCAGCCTGCCGGTGTGCGGCTGGTGGCAGTCGCTGCAGGTCACGCCGGCCTGGTGCATGCGACTCTGGACCCACGAGCCGTACTCGAAGACCTCGTCGCGGATCTGCCCGTCTGCGTGGTAGAGCGGGTCCTCGAGGAGACTCACGAGGTGCGTGTCGAGGGCGGGCCTGCCTGCCTCGTACGCTGCCGTGAGCGGCGTGCGGCGCGAGTGGCATTGTGCGCAGGACTCCGGCTCGGTGTGCGGGTGCGGGTCGGTGCGGCGTGCAATCCGTTCTCCCGGCGCGAAGGCGAACACCCCGCGCTTCGGGAACCGCTGCACCAGCCCCATGGTGTCGCCAGCTGCAGCACGTGAAGTCGTGTCCTTGCGGGCGCGCGCCCAAGCAACGTGGCTGGACCCCGGCCCGTGGCAGGACTCGCAGGAGACGTTGATCTCGCGCCACGTCGTCCGGTAGGTGTCGGACGCGAGGTCGTGGCCCTTCGCGACGCCGGTCGAGTGGCAGTCGGCACACATGAAGTTCCAGTTCAGGTTGGGCCCGGTCCAGTGCAGCGGGTCGCCTGCGCGCACGGCATCGTCGGGGTGCAGGTGGATCCAGCGCTGGCCGCCCGCCTCGCGCGGCCGCGAGTCCCAGGCGATGTCCAGCGCCTGCATGCGGCCGTCCTCGAACCGCGTCAGGTACTGCTGCAGGGGGTCGACACCGAAGGTGAAGTCGACCTCGTACGTGGCCAGTGCGCCCGTTGGACCGTCCGTGGTCACGAGGAACCGCGAGCCGTCCCGGTGGAACCGCGTGGTCGTCCCCTCGTACTCGAAGGTCGCGTCGGCGAAGTCGCCCAGCACCGTGGCCTCGGTCGCGTGCTGCATGGCCATGGCGTGGTGCGAGCCCTGCCAGTCGCGGTGCTCGGTTGCATGGCACTCCGCGCACGACGCGGACCCTGCCCACGTGGCCGTCGGTGGCGGCGACGTGCTCTCCCGGTCACAGGAGGCGAGACTTGCGAGCACGACGGCCACGACCAGCCGGTGCACTGCGGCCAAGGGTCCCATGTGTGCGTTTCCATACAGGATCCGGAGGCCGACGGCGATGCCGTGAGGGCTTGTCGGACGATGTTTACAGGCGAAGGGGCCCATGCCACCGTGGCGACAGCCCGGTTCGACAGCCCTCTCCGCGCCATGGTTCGGGCTGTCAGGATTGCTCAACGCGCGTAGGTCGGTTGGCCGAAAAGCACTGGGTGCGTCTCGCCGGACTCTCGCTGGTGCTCGCTTTCCTCGCTTCCTGTGGGCGGGACGAGCACGTCCACGGGGAGCGACAGGCGCTCGCTGGGTCGGTCCCGGTGGTGCGTGTGCGCGGTGCGGAACAGCCTGCCCCGCAACCAGCCGCCGTGCTCGACAAGTACCGGTTGGGACTCAGCGTCGACCTCACGGGCCCCTTGTCCGAGTTCGGTGACCGCTACCTCACCGGCCTCCGCATGGCGCTCTACGGCGCGCGCATCGACGGCAAGCAGGTCGAACTCGTGGTCGAGAGCGACTGGTCGAGTCCTTCCTCGGTCGTCGGCTCGGTGCGCAAGTTGCGCGACCGCGACCAGGTGATCGCCCTCGTGGGCGGACACGGCGCACCCTACGACACCATCCTGCCGCAGGAGACCGGCCCTTCCCTGCCCTGGTTCGCACCGGCTTGGGGTTCTGCCGTGATCTTCGGCAGGCCCAACGTCCACCACCTGCGTTGCAGCATGGAGGAGGAGGTCGAGGCGATTGCCTCCCTCATCGCCTCGGACCGTCGCCGGTCGAAGGACCTGGTGGTCTGCACCCAGCGCAACGCCTTCGGCGAGGAGGTCTTCAGCAACCTGTCCCGTGCGCTCGTCCAGCGCGGCCTCGATGCCGCCACGATCCGGCACATCCGTTGCGACGTCCAGGGTCTCCGCCTGGCCGAGCAGGTCACCGAGTTGCTCGGGATGGAGATCACCCAGGCCGACTGTGTGGCCGTGCTGCCGCAAGGCATCACCGCCAAGTTGCTGCGCCAGCTGCGGGCCCAGCGTCTCGTGCGCAACTTCTACTCGGTCTCCACTGCGAGCGCAGAACTGCTGCTGCGCGAACTCGGTGCAGTTGCCGAGGGAGTCGTCTGCACCCAGGTGGTGCCGCCGCCACTCCCTGCTGCCGAGTGGCGTGACGAACTCGATGCCGGCGTGGGCGACCCGGCTGCGCTCGAGGGTTACCTGACGGGCAAGCTGCTGCTCAAGGAGCTGAGGCAGCTGGGACCTGATGCCTCGCTCGAGCGCGTGCGCAGCGCGCTCACGGCAGCCGCCCAGCGGCACGAGAGCTTCAAGGGACTCGTGCCCGAGCACCGGCAGTTCCGTCCCGGGGTCTGGGTCGCGACCGTGAGCGAAGGGCGGTTGCAGGTGCTCGATGCCGGGGGACGTCCCCGATGAGTGTCGCGACACCCAACCCGGTCCCTGCCGAGGAACCGCAGGCAGAGGAGCCGCAGCTGCAGGCGGGACAGAACATCCCGTCGATGATCTGGGGCCTCGTGGTCGCGCTCCTCGTGAGTGCGGGCCTCTGCGTCATCGGCCTCTTCGTCATGATCGGGCGACTCGAGGACCGTGCCCAGCAGGGTGAACGCGACCGCGAGAACCGCAGGTTCGCGGTGGCCCGTGTGGCCGACGAGGTCCGCACGGTGGGCAACCGGACGCAAGACGTGCTGCAGGGGCTGCGGGAAGCCGGTGCGGTTGCCAGCGAGCCGGAGGTCGACCTCAACAGCTTCTTCGTGGCGGTCGAGCTCACGGACGAGATGCGAAAGCCGGTCCGCGACGTGGTCGAGCACCTCGTGGTCGGACGCTCCATGCAGGCAGACGCGATGCGCTGGAGCAATGAGAAGGACGACGTGACGTCACGTTCCGAAAAGGTCCTCGCAGAAGCGAATGCAATGCTGCTGCGGCTCGTGGAGAGCATGGCCGTCATCCGGTCCGAGCTGCGACTCGTGGCTCCCGCCGGGCAGAAGCTCGCGGGTTCGGCACAGGACCAGCTGGTGGGCAGCGGCATCGAACAGATCCGTGAGATGAGGCTGCTGGTCCGTGAACTGGTGGGCAGCCAGCAACCGGAAGCCCTGCTGGACCGGCTCCACAACGACGTGTGGGTGGTCTGGCGCAGCATTGCAGAGACCGTGGCGACGATGTCGAGGGTCGGCATCAGCATCGCAGGGATCCAGCCCGACCTCACGGCGTTGCAGGCAGCCTTGTTCGGCAGCACGAGTTCCGTCG
>JBEGVB010000146.1:0-15523 GCA_041178545.1 Planctomycetota bacterium | reverse complement strand
GTCGAGGTGTTCCACAAGGCACCGTTCGGCATGCGCCACGGCAGGCGCAGCCTCTACTACCACGTCCGCAACTTCTGGATCTGGTCGTTCAAGTACATGCCGTGGTCACAGGTGCTGGCGCTGCCGCTGCGGTTCCTCCTGAAGGGGCTGGGTGGCAAGTCTCGCACGGACGGTGGTGCGGTCGCCGACGCCGTGGGCACCATCGGTGCGTTCGACAACATCCGCGGCGTCCGGATGGGTTGGTGGGTCTGCGTGCAGGCGACGCTTGCCGCACTCTGCCACCTGCCTCGTTGCCTTCGCGTGCGCAAGGTGTGCACGCACCCCGACTTCTCCCCGCCCCTGCAGTAGGTCCGCAGCTTGATCTCCGCAGTCGTCGTCAACTGGAACGGTGCGGGCTACCTGGCGGAATGCCTCGACGCCCTGTTTGCACAGGTGCCGCCGCCCGACGAGGTGCTGCTGGTCGACAACCAGTCGACGGACGACTCCATCGCCCTGGCCAGGCAGCGTCACCCCAGGGTGCGCATCGTCGAGATGGGTTCCAACGCAGGGCCCTGTGCCGCGCGCAACCGCGGCGTCGCCGAGGCCCGCAACGAACTCGTGCTGCTGGTGGACAACGACGTCGTCCTGCACCCAGGCTCCCTCGCACGCATGCGCGCAGGACTCGAAACAGACCCTCGCTGCGCGATGGTGCAGGCGCGATCGGTCTGCGGCGACGACCCTTCCGTGGTGCACTACGACAGCGCGGACATCCACTTCCTCGGCACCCTGGTGCTCCACAACTGGTACCGCCCGCTCGCGGAGGCAACTCCACCGAGCAACCCCGTGGGCGCCGGCATCGCCCTGTGCTTCCTGACCCGCAGGTCGGTGTTCCTGTCCGTGGGCGGATTCGACGAGAGCCTGTTCATCCTCTACGAGGACAACGAGTTCAGCTACAAGCTCCGCATGCGCGGTCACACCATCCGGCTCGCTGCCGACGCACTGTGCACGCACCTCGCGGGCACTGCCGGTCTCAGCGTGCGCGGCCCGGAGGCCGAGTACCCGGGCCGTCGCACGATGCTGCACAGCCGCAACCGCTGGTACGTCCTGCTCAAGTGCATGCGTTGGCGCACCCTGGCGCTCACGGTGCCAGCCCAGCTCGTCTACGGTGCCGTCTACGCGGTGTTCGGTCACCGGCGCGGTCACATGCGCGAGTGGTGGCAGGGCAAGGGCATGCTGCTCCGCATGCTGCCCGTGGCCGTGCGCGGCAGGCGCGCCGCGCAGGCGGGTCGCACCGTGCCGGACCGCGACCTGCTGGTGGCGATGCCCATGACACTCAACCCGGGCCTCGCCGAGCGCGGTCTCGCTGCTGCGGTGCGCCGCGGCATGGACGGGTTCTTCCGCGGTTACTGGATCCTCGTGAGGAGGTTCTGTGGCTGACGGGCCCCAGGTCGCGGCGCTGCTGCTGAACTTCCGCAAGCCGGCGCTCACGGAACAGGCACTGGCCGACCTGCTCGCCGTCACCGGGGTTGCCGTGCGCACGTTGGTGATCGACAACGGTTCAGGCGACGGATCGGCAGCGCGACTTGCCGGCGTCGTCGCCGCACACCGTGCCAACGGTCACGACGTGGAGCTGCTGGAGCTGCCCGAGAACCTTGGTTTCGCCGGGGCCATGAACGAGGGTGTCGCGTGGGCGAGGCAGCAGGACCTCCAGCTGGTGCTGCTGCTCAACAACGACCTGCGACTGCCCCCCGACTTCCTCGCGCCGATGGTGCGCGTGCTCGCAAACGACCCGCGGGTTACCGCAGTCGGTCCCACGATCGTGCGCCCCGACGGCAGGGTGTGGGCGCAGGGCGGGCGGCTCGGCTTCCACCCCAATGCACTCACGCTCCGTGCCCAGGGCAGGTTGCCGGCACCGCGCACCTCGGGGCCCGAGGCGGTCGACTTCCTGCCGGGTGCTTGCGTCCTCGCCCGACGCGCGGACCTCGAGGCGGTTGGCGGCCTGGACGACGGCTACTTCATGTACTGGGAGGACGTGGAACTCTGCCGCAGGCTGCGCGTGCGCGGCCAGGTGGTCTGGCTGCCCTGGGCGCAGGTCGTCCACGAGGCAGGCAGTTCCTCGGGCGGCGCACGCTCCCCGCTGCGCAAGTTCCTGATGGCCGCCAACGAGGTGCGCTACGTCCGGCGCAACGGCACTGCGGCACAGTGGCTGGGAATGCTGCTGTGGGACGTGTTGCTGTGGCCGCTGTCGCTCGCGGGCGGGCCTGCATGCGCAGTCGCAAAGCTGCGCGGTCTCGTCCGCGGGCTCTCCAGCCGTCCGATCCGGGCCGCCGAGGTCGTGCGCTACCTGCCGCAGCACCACTGAGCGCGGACCCGGTTCACGGGCGGAGCACGGTCTGTGCGAGGTCGACCCTTGCGCCGAGCTCGGTCGTGGGACATGGCACCAGCTGCACGATGCAGTTCGCGCGCTCGACGAACTCGGCGGTGACCGCCTGGTCCACCGGGCCCGTGCCCGCACCGGGTTCCAGTGCAAGCACGGTGACCGAGCCGGCGCCCTCGAGCTGGCGTGCTGCGGCAAGCAGTTTGCGCGCGGGCACGAAGGCGAGGGAGTCGAGGCCAGGGACGAGGATCTTGCCGCTGTGGGGGATGTGCTGGTTGGCTGCGCGGACCAGCGCTCGCAGCGAGTCGACGAGGAGCACGACGTGCTTGCCCTGCTCTGCCGTGCGCATGGCGTGTTGAAGCGCGACCGAAGCCACCTCGACGTGGCGCCCCGGGAGTTCGTCGAAGGTGGTGGAGGCAAGCTGCCAGCGCAGCGGGTCGTGGGCCGCAAGCGCCCTGCGCACTGCAACCGGTGCCTCGGGCGGCTGGTCGAGCAGGATGCAGTGCAGTGCCAGGTCGGGTCCGGCCGCCAGCACCGCGTCCGCGAGCAACGTCGTCCATGCGGTGCGCGGCGCACCCGGCGGCAGCGTCCAGAGGACGCGTTGGCCCCGGCGCAGCGCTGCGGGGTGGTCGAGTGCGGCCAATGCGGGTGCTGTGCCGAGGGAGAGCGGGACCGTGGGCAACACGGCAGCCGCTTCCTCGAAGCGGACGGCATGGGCTGCACGCGAGGGGGAGGTGCCGCACACGGATTCCACGTGGGTGACTGCGAGCCACTTCTCCCGGTGCCTGGGCGCGGCCAGGGTGCCACGCACCCACTGCCCCGGACGCAACCTCGTGCCACGCAGGAGTTGCGGGCTCACGTACAGGTCGTCGGCGCCCTCCGCGTACGAGCGCTGCGGGCTGCGCAGCAGGCCGTGTCCCTCCGGGCTGAGCACCAACACGCCCTCTCCCACCAGCGTCTCGCCGCGGGCGAGGCGCGCACAGAGCACGGCCATGCGCAGGTCCGCCCCGGACGCTGCCTCCGGCAACTCGATCCCGCACTCGGCGGCCTCGCCGTGCAGCTGGGACAGGGTCATGTCCTGCAGCCGTTGCCAGCGCTCGAGGGCAGGACTCGTCTGCGTGGGTGGGGCCATGGGCTCTGGGCAGGTTACCTCGTCCGACCCGCCAGCTGCGCGAGCACGGCACCGACCTGGGCCTCGGTCGCGGCCAGGCTGCCACCGTTGTCCACGGTGAATCGGGCGCGCGCCTGCTTCTCGGCGAGCGGGGCCTGGGCCCGTTCCCGCCGGTCCAGCTCGTCCGGGGCCCAGCCGCGCGCCGCGGCCCGGCGCAGCCGCTCCTCACGGTCAGTGGCCACGAACACGGCTGCATCGCAGTGGTCGACCAGGCCACCCTCCAGCAGCAGCGGCACGTCCAGCAGCACGGAGTCACCTTGGGCGCGGGCCTCCGTGAGCCGGGCCAGGATGCGCTGCCGGACCGGGGGGTGGGTGACTGCTTCCAGCCGGTGCCGCAGGGCCGGGTCGGCGAACACCATCCTCGCCACCGCGGCACGGTCCATCCTGCCGTCTGGGCCGAGGGACCCGGGGCCCAGGGCCGCCCGCACCGCCGCCAGCACGGCGGGCTCCTCGCACACCTCCCGGGCGACCTGGTCGGCGTCGACGTGCACCAACCCTCGCCGCGCAAACAGGGCTGCGACCGTGCTCTTGCCCGAGGCGATGCCACCGAGGAGGCCCAGCACCACGGGGGGGGTGGGGCGGAAGCGGGCCTCGGGGTCCCGGTCGGGTGCCATGGCGCCATCCTGACCGACCCCGGTCCGGACTTCCAGCCGGTCGCAAGGGCCCGTGGGGACCGCGACTATGCGCTGGCTTGGCACCGGGTCATTGCTAGACTTCCGCGACCCCTTCCGGCCTCGACGACCGACGATGCACGCATCCCGGGCGGCGGGCCGCACCACGATGAGCCCCATCGGAAGGCGGTTTGCAGGGCGTTTCTCTCCCCCTCCCTGCAGCACCCGACTCACCCGCACAGACCCCACAGGAGCACGGTCCTCATGCACTCTCGCCAGCGCGGCGCCGCCCACGTCCCGATCATGTTCTTCCTGATCCTCATGGTCCTGTTCCTCGGGGCCCTGGGTTTCGCCTACGTGACGCTCACCAAGAACACCGACCTGGAGGCGCGCATTGCCGCCGCGGTGGACGGACAGCGCAAGGCGGAGCAGAAGTCGCTGCTCTTCACCCACTACGCCGAGGACGTCGGCAAGGTCGTCAACAACCCGGGCAACTACCAGCCCCGCGGCAACATCAACGTCGCCGAGGAGTACGGCAACCAGACGCTGGAGGGCATCGCCGGGGTCATCGACCAGAATGCCCTGAAGCAGAAGATGGACGCATTCGCCCAGCAGGCCGGCGCCGCCAGCTACGACAGCATCCACACGCTGTTCGGCGCGGTGATCGCCCAGCTGGAGGCCAAGAACGCCCGCATCAAGGAGCTCGAGGCCACGCGCGACAAGCTCGCCTCCGAGAAGGCTGCCGTGGACGCCAGCTTCGCCCAGGCAACCCAGGCCCACACCGCGGCGCAGAAGCAGCTGAGCGACCAGCTCAGCCAGGTGCGCAACGACCTCAACGCGCAGATCAACGACAAGACCAACCTGGTCAACACCCTCCAGCAGAACCTGCGCGACAAGGTGCAGGAGCTGGCGACGACCAAGGAGGCCTTCACCGCCGAGAAGAAGAACCTCGTCAACGAGATGGGCAAGCTGCTGTCGCAGAACACGGCCCTGACCTCGAAGATGAGCCTGGTCCAGCCCCCCTCGGTCTCCGACGGCAAGGTGATCGCTGCCCAGAGCAACGTGCCCACGGCCTTCATCGGCCTCGGCCGCAAGGACCTGCTGCAGCCCGGCACGATCTTCCGCATCAAGAACCCCAACAGCGATGCCGTGAAGGCCTATGCCAAGGTC
Organism: Planctomycetota bacterium; assembly: GCA_041178545.1. Lineage (GTDB taxonomy): Bacteria > Planctomycetota > UBA1135 > UBA1135 > UBA2386 > JBEATZ01. Next base: position 10,215 of record JBEGVB010000146.1, on the reverse strand, counting down.
ACCCGCGTCGAACAGGAGCGTTCGGAGGTGGAGGTCAGTGGCATCGTCGACCCGGTCGGAGACCAGGTGCGCCCTGGCGACCTGCTCTACAACGACCTCTACTCGCCCGGCGTGTCCCGCAACATCCTGCTGATGGGCCGCTTCAGCTACCCCTACAACAAGCCGGAGCTGGAGAACCTGCTCACCGCGCTCGGCAACAAGGTGCACACCAAGATGGAGCCCGGCGTGGACCTCGTGATTCTCGGCAACGACTCGATCACCGAGGAAGGCGACGGCTTCCAGCCGGTCACCGATACGGCGGACTACAAGGAAGCCCTCAACCTGGGCGTCGAGTTCGCCCCGCTCCACAAGATCCGCGACCTGATCCGCCTGTGACCCGGACGGACTCCTCGCGGAGTCCGTGAAGAACTGCGGGCCGTCCTGCTGCCGAGCACCAGGACGGCCCGCAGTCTTTCTGCAGCAGCACGGCGGGGCTACAGTCCTCCGCCCATGGTCGCGAACCCCGGCACCGGCCCCGCTGCGGCTCCTCCGACGGAGGACCTTGCGCGCATGTCGTTCGGCGACCACCTCGACGAACTCCGCAAGCGCCTGCTGCGGTCGGTGTTCGCCCTGCTGGCTGCGATCACCGTGTTGCTGCCCTTCCACGACGAGGTGCAGGAGATCGTCATCGGGCCGTACCGCATCCTGTGGAAGCAGAACTTCCGCGAGTACGCCGAGGACCTGCTCGGGCGCAGCGCCCGTGGCGAACTGACGGAGCCGACCTACCAGGACTACGCGCGCTTCCTCTCGGAGGCCAATGCTGCCGGCGCCACCAACCTCCAGCGCATCCTGGACGACACCTGGCCAAGGGACCTCGCCCGCGCGATCCCCGAGAAGAGTGGGTTCCGCATCCCCTACGAACTGGTCGCGGTGCAGGGCCTCGAGGACTTCTGGACGTTCATGCTGGCGTCCCTCATCTTCGCCCTCGCCATGGCATCGCCCGTGGTGATCTGGCAGGGCTGGGCATTCATCGCCGCGGGTCTCTACGCGCGCGAGCGCACGGTCTTCTACAAGTTCTTCCCCTTCATGATGGTGCTGCTCTGCAGCGGCATCCTGTTCGGCTACTTCGCTGCCGTGCCCTACAGCCTTGGCTTCCTGATCCGTCTCATGAACAGCGGGCAGGTGGCGCCCATGCTGTCCGTCGGCCAGTACTTCTCGCTGTTGTTCGCGCTCACCACGGCCCTGGGCATCGTGTTCCAGCTGCCGCTGGTGATGATGGCACTGCAGCGGGTGGGGCTCGTGCGCCACGTGACCATGCGCAAGCACTGGCGCGCCATGGTGCTGGGCATCTTCGTCGCCGCAGCCGTGTTCACGCCGCCGGACCCCTTCAGCATGTTCTTGATGGCGCTGCCGACCCTGCTGCTCTACGTGCTGGGCCTCGTGCTCACGTGGACGTGGCGCCGCAACGAGACCGACTGGGACGCGGCTGCTGCCGCTGCCGGGTCATGACCCGCCGCGCCGAGATCCTCGCCATCGGTGACGAGTTGCTGCACGGCGGCTTGCTGGACACCAACAGCAAGTGGGTCGCGGGCGAGCTCGAGGCACACGGCATCCCCGTGCACCGGTTCACGGTCACGGGCGACGACCCGGCGGGGCTGGAGGCGGCGATCCGGGACGCGTGCGCCCGCGCAGACGTGGTGGTTGCCACCGGCGGGCTCGGTCCAACCCTGGACGACCGGACGCGGGATGCCGCCGCGGCAGTGGCGGGGGTCGGGCTCTGCTTCGACGCCGTCTCATGGGACCAGGTGCAGCACTGGTTGCGCAGCCGCGGCCGCCCCGTGCCCGAGAGCAACCGCAGGCAGGCCTTCCTGCCCGAGGGCGCGGAACCGCTCGCCAACGGCCACGGCACCGCGCCTGGCTTCCGCATGAGGCTCGGCCGCGCCACGTTCTTCGCATTCCCCGGCGTGCCGCGCGAGATGCAGCCGATGGTCCGCGAGCACGTGCTGCCCTTCCTGGTGGGGGACGCGGGCCGCGTCGTGACCGCGCAGCACCTCATGCGCGTCGTCGGGCCGTCCGAGGCACTGCTGGGCGAGCGCATCGAGTCCTTCATGGTCCCTGGCCGCAACCCGGCGGTCGGCGTGACCGCGAGCCACGGGCTGTTGACCGTGCGGGTCGTGGCAACCGCTGGCACCGCGGAGGCCGCTGCCGCACTCTGCAGCCAGACGCGGGACCAGTTGCACCCGCTGGTGGCCGAGTGGCTGTTCGCGGAGCGCAACGAGGACCTCAACGCACTGGTCGTCCGCCGGTTGGCCGAGGCCGGCCGGACCCTTGCCCTTGCCGAGTCCTGCACCGCAGGCCTGATCGCGTCGAGGCTCGGCGACGTGCCGGGCGTTTCGGCGGTGCTGCGCGGCAGCGCCGTGGCCTACGCCAACGAGGCCAAGACCGCCCTGCTGGGCGTTGATCCGTCCCTCCTCGCCGCGCACGGGGCCGTGTCCGAGCCGGTTGCGGGGGCCATGGCCCGTGGCGCTGCCGAACGGATGGGCGCGGACCTGGCCTGTGCGGTCACCGGCATCGCCGGCCCGGGCGGCGGCACGGCCGACAAGCCGGTGGGAACGGTGTGCTTCGCCTGCTGGGACCGCGGGGCTCTCAGGGCCTGGACGCTGCGGGTCCCCGACCTGGGGCGCGCATTCATCCGGGAGCGGGCGGTGGTGGAGGTCTGGATGGCCCTGCTCCGGGCCACGGCGAACAAGTCGTAGACTTCTGCTGCCGTCGTGCTATCTTGTTCGCCCCGAACTACCCCGTGGTGTAATGGTAGCACAGAAGGTTTTGGTCCTTCTGGTTGCAGGTTCGAGTCCTGCCGGGGTAACCAGTCAGCTGCACCCTGGAGCGCCTTGGCGCTCCGGAGCCCGTCCTCACTGCCCCGTGGTGTAACGGTAGCACAACAGGTTCTGGTCCTGTTTGTCAAGGTTCAAATCCTTGCGGGGTAACCACTTAGGGCTCGGTCACGCATGCGCGACCGAGCCCTTCTCGTTGGTGGCCCGTCGCTTGGTGGAGCGAGGTCGCGGCTCGGTGGCAATCAATGCCGACGACCGAGCCACTGCAACCAATCGATGCAGTCTTCCAGAGGGTGCGCGCTCCGCGGCAAGCCGCAGTGGGCTCGCTCGCATCCGCAGGAACTGGCGCAGGGGGCGCGAGCGCCAACACTCTGCGCGCGGCACCGGGACGCAGGATGCGCCCCGGGCCGTCGGTGGGCACCGGATCAGAGTCCGATGCGGATCTTCAGGGCGTTGGTCAGGGCCACGCCGGGCAGCGAGGACGTCGTTGCCGCAGCGTCGAGCACACCGGCCTGCGCGAAGATCGCGAAGCCCGAGAGGCTTGGCGAGGCGGGGATCGGCAGGGGCGAGGTGCAGCTGCCGTTGCCGTTGTTCACTGCCACTGCCGACGGGCCGATGCCCGTGACCAGCAGGCTGCAGGACGTCACCGTGGCGCTGGAGCCCGTGCCGAGCACGAACACCGTCACCGCGAACGGGCGACCGTTGGCGACCGACAGGCCGAACGTGGGGTTGGGCTGCACGGCTGCCAGCGGCGAGCCCACGGCTGCCAGGCGCGGGGTGCGGGCATTGAAGCCCACGCAGCCTTCACCGTACGCGTCGGCGCGAGCCGACGGGTTGCTCGACAGGAGCACCGACACGCGGCCGGCCGTGCCGTCTGCGTAGTACAGGTCGTCGATGCCGTCGTTGTTGTGGTCGCCGATGCCGACGCCCACCGGGTTTGCGCCCACCACGGCCAGGCCACCGGAGGTGAAGCCGGTGCCCTCGACGAAGCTGCCCTGCACGGTCACCGAGGTGCCGAGCGGGCTGGCAACGGCCACGTCCAGGCGGCTCGTGTCGGGATCGCTGTCGTTGTCCAGGTCGCCGACGGCGATGGCCGTGGGCGAGCGGTCCACCGTGGAGGAGGAGTACGCAAAGGTGCCGCTGGTGTTCACGCCCACGACCAGGGAGCCCGGGTCGAGGCCGAGGCCGTCGCGCTTGGCGGTGACCAGCAGGTCGAGGTCGCCGTCCAGGTCGAGGTCCGTGGCGGCCATGCGGGCCGGGTTGCGGTCGATGGGCTGGGCCGTGGGGCCGAAGGTCCACGAACCAGTGGAGCTGCCGAGGAACAGGTGCACGTTGCCCACGCTGGCGCTGCCCTCGGCCACGGCGACGTCGGCGTAGGTGTCGGCGTTGAAGGCGCCGATGGCTGCGGCAGCGACGCCCGTGGTGAAGAGACCGGCCAAGTTGCTGGCGGTCCACACCGTGCCGTTGCTGCCGTTGCTGAACACCTGTGCTGCGCCCGTGTACCCGGTGGTGCCCGCGTCGGTCACCACGAGGTCGGACTTGCCGTCGGCATTCAGGTCACCTGCGGCGATGCCCGTGGGCAACCAGAGGCGGCGGCCGGTGATCCAGCCGTTGTCCGCGTCCCACTCGGAGGTCTCGGCGAGGTAGGCACCGGAGGCCGTGGAGCCGCCGAACATGACCACCTTGTTGCGCGTGCTGTCGTAGGCCATCCCGTGGCCGATGCGCGCGGTCGGGGCGGTGCCCACTGTGGACTGGACCCAGTTGGACCCGGACCACTGCCACGTGTCGTTCTGGAAGGCAAAGGTGGAGCCGAGCCCGCCGAACATCAGTGCGGAGTTGGTCACGCTGCCGCCGATGCCCGGCGAGGGGGCGACCATCCGGTGGTAGGCGCGACCCAGCGGCGAGGTGCCGGGGGAAGCCTGCGTCCAAGTCGTGCCGTTCCAGGTCCAGGTGTCGCTCTTGAAGCCACTGGAGATGCCGCCGAACAGCACCACGTTCAGGTTGCCGTTGTCGTAGGCCATCGCGTGGTGGTTGCGCGTCGAGGGTGACGCGGCGGGCGACTGCTGGGCCCAGTTGGTGCCGTCCCAGTACCAGGTGTCGTTCAGGCCGGCAAAGGCCGTCTGGCCGCCGAACAGAACCGTCTTGTTGCCGTTGCCGTAGAAGGCGATGTCGTAGCCGGTGCGGACGGGCGGGACGGTCGCGGGGCTGCGGGGGCTCCAGTTGGTGCCGTTCCACTCCCACGTGTCCATCGCGGCGCCGCTCGCCGTGTTGCCGCCGACGAGGACGGCAACACCGCGGCTGGTGTCGAACACCATCTCGGCGTCGCTGCGGGCCGAGGGCGAGGTGGCCGGCGAACGCTGAGTCCATGCCGTGCCGTTCCAGTCCCAGGTGTCGTTGAGCAGGCCGCTGCTGCCGACGCCGCCGAACAGCACCACGCGCTGGCGCACGCTGTCGTAGGTCATGGCCGCGCCGCTGCGGGCCGACGGGCCGAGGATCGGTGCCGTGCCGAGGGTGTGGGTGGTCAGCAGGCTCAGGCCGCCCGTGCCGTTGTTGGCGAACACGTAGACCTTCTCCTCACCGGCGCCCGGGGTGACGCTCTTGGTCACCACGGCGATGTCGCGGCCGGTGCTGCCGTTGAACTCACCCGTGGCCATCGCCACGGCCGTGCCGTTGGCGTTGCCGAACGGGACGGTGTTGAGGGTGTAGCCGCTGCCGTTGTTCAGGCCCACGGTCAGGGACGGCGTGGCGTCGTTCTCCAGCGTGACGAAGTCGTCGCCGCCGGCTCCGTTGAGGTCGCCGACGTAGAGGTCGATCTGGCCTGCAGCAGGCAGGACGAAGTTCTGCGCGGTGCCGAGGATCGGCAGACCGGCGGGCTTGGGGGTCGTGTCCGAAGACGCGCCACCGGGGATCGTGTAGGGCCCGGTGCCGCTGTAGTTGCTGTAGCCGTTGTTGGTCCAGCTGTTGCCGGCACCGTCGTCGTAGACCGGGGCGTCGGTGGCGAGGGCGCAGCCGAAGTAGCTGCCGCTGACGGCCTGGCCGCCGATGCGGTCAAAGAACACGGCATCCTCGGCACCGGTCACGGTGCAGCGGGAGACCACGCCGGGGCAGCTCGCGGGGAGCGTGGCGCCGGTGAAGGCGATGCCCACCTCACAGCTGCTGAAGGCAGTGTTGATGAGGTCCACCGCGACCGCGTCATAGGCGAGGAAGCCGGGCGAACCGGTGAGGCCGCCGAGGTAGTCGAACCCGCTCACCGTGCAGGTGTTGAGCTCGCCCGTTGCGCCGTAGCCGATCTGCACGCCCACCTGGGAGACGGCATTGGTGGGGCCGGCACCAGTGAAGGAGCTGCCGGTCGCCGTGAAGTCGGCGTTGAAGAACACGGCCACGCAGGACTTGCCGCACTGCGCCACCGAGCCGTTGACGAACTGGACCAGGCAGGGGTTGGCACCGCCGTCGCCACGCACCCAGACGCCGGCCGTACCCGTGCCGCTGTCCAGAGGGTTTGCCCGCACGTTCACGATGGCCACGTTCTCGAGCGTGCCGTCGGCGCCGTTGCGGTAGTAGGCACCCATGGCGCGGCCCGAGCCGGGCACGCGGAAGTTGCCGTCCAGGGTCGCGTCGCGCAGGTTGACCGTGGCCGAGCCGTCCACAAGCCATGCGGTTGCATGGGCGGCAGGAACCGGGGAACCGAGCGAACTCGTGGGCAGCGAACTCGTGAGCGTGCTGTGGGTGCGGATCACCGTGGCACCGATGCCGGCGCCCACGAAGCTCAGGTTCTTGGAGCCGAGCGAGATCACTCCCTGCTCGTCACCATAGGTGCCCGCTGCCAGGTAGATCACCCCACCGGCGGTTGCGACGCCGGCCGCATGGTTGATCGTCTGGAAGGGCGAGGCCGCGGACGTGCCGCTGTTGGCATTGCTGCCGGTGGGGGACACGTACCACTGGGCGGAGGCCGTGGCCGCCAGCGAACCGAGCGCGAGGACGAGATGGCGAAGTTGCATGGGATCTCCTGGATACACAGCGGTCCCCGCGGCCTGCGACGGGCGCAGGACGCGAGGCATGGCACGAAGCTAGTTTTCTCTGGAAGGTTGCAAGGAAGCGGACGAGTCGGTCTGCCGGTCAGAACCCGATGCGGATACGGAGACCCGCGGAGAGGGCAATGCCCGGGAAGAAGGAACCAGTGGCAGCGGTGTCGAGCACGCCTGCCTGCCCGAAGACCTCGAATCCCGCCAGCGAAGGCGAGCTCGGGATCGGCAGGGCGGCGTAGGCACTGCCCGAACCGTTGGTGACGACGAACCACGAGGCGCCCACGTTGCCTATGAGCAACTGGCAGGACGCTGCGTTCACCTGGGTGGTGCCCAAGGCGATGAACGCAGGTGTGAAGGCGACTGCGTTGCTCAGCTGCAGGCCGAACGTCGCGTTGGGCTGCACCGAGGCACCGCTGGCCTCGAGGTAGGGGATCGCGGCCGCGGTCCCGGGGCAACCGGTGCCGTAGGGCTGCACGAGGGCCGTGGGACGGCTCTCCAGCACCACCACCTGCTGCAGGTTGGCGTCGGTGTAGTAGATGTCGGCCTGGGCGTCGGCGTTGGAGAGGCCGATGCCGATCGAGGTCGGCGTGGCACCGGTCACGGCGATGCCGCCGGACCCGAAGCCGATGCCGCCCACGTAGCTGCCCAGGATGCTGACCGAGCCGCCCACGAGGTTGGCCACGGCCGCGTCCACGAGACCGTCGCCGTCCACGTCACCCGTGGCGAGGGCGCGCGGTGCCCTGTCCACCAGGTACGAGCTCTGCTGGTAGCTGGCTGCGGCCACCTGCTCGAAGACCTCCACACCGCCAGGCGTGGTGCCCAGCAGGTTGCGCAGCGTGGTGACCAGGTGGTCGCCGTCGCCGTCGCCGTCCAGGTCGGTGATCAAAGCTTCGCCGGGGTTCGCCGCTACCGACACGCTGCCGGCGAAGGTGAACGTCCCGCCGCCGCTGCCGGTGAACCGGTGCACGGTGCCGGTGGTGGCATCGCCTTCAGTCACCACGATGTCAGCCTTGCCGTCCGACGTGATGTCGCCGATGGCGACACCGCGGCAGGCCTTGGCGATGGCCGGCGAGGCGAACAGTTCGCCCTCGAGGAAGCTCGTGCCGCTGCCGAGGTTGAGGAGGAAGCGCGCGTTGCCGGCGGTGAGGACGCCTGCACCGTTGTCGGTGATGGCGAGGTCGGCAAGGCCGTCGCTGTTGACGTCACCGGCGGCGAGCGCGCTGGGCGAGATCGAGCCGTTGACCACCGGCGAGGGCTGGACCCAGTTGGAACCGGTCCAGAGCCAGGTGTCGTTCAGCAGGTTGCCAGCGGCGTTGACGCCACCGAACATCACGACCATGCCGCGCGCGCTGTCGTAGGCCATCGACGCGCCGTAGCGCGCCGGCGGCACGGTGCCCGGCGACTTCTGCGCCCAGGTGGTGCCGTCCCATTCCCACGTCTCGCTGCTGAAGCCCGCGGCGGTGATGCCGCCGAACAGGACTGCGCGGGCGCCGCGGGAGGCCATGGCGTGGCCCTGACGGGCCGAGGGCGAGGCCGCGGGGCTCAACTGGGTCCAGTTGGTGCCGTCCCACGTCCAGGTCTGGTTGCTGTAGGTGAAGGGGAAGGAGAGCCCGCCGAACAGCAGCGTGCTGCTGCCGTGGTAGGTCATCGCGTGGCCCATGCGGGCCGAGGGGGACGTGGCTGGAGCGGCGGCCGTCCAGTTGGTGCCGTCCCATTCCCAGGTGTCACCGAGGAACCCGGCGCCGAGGCCGCCGAACACCACCACGCGGTCGCGCGTGCTGTCGTAGGCCGAACCGTGGGCCGAGCGCACACCGGGCGAGGTGGCGGGGGACTGCTGGGTCCAGTTGGAGCCGTTCCAGGTCCAGGTCTGGTTGGAGGACGTGAGGCCGTCGGTGCCGCCGAACAGCACGGTCTGGTTGCTCTGGCTGTCGTAGGCCAGCGTGTGGCCCTGGCGTGCCGAGGGCGAGGATGCCGGCGACTGCAGGGTCCACGAGGCGCCGTTCAGCAACTGGGTGTCAGAGCGCACGCCGTTGAGTGGGGCCGAGCCGCCGAAGAGCACCGTCCGGTTGGCGGTGCTGTCGTAGGCCATGCCGGCGCTGCCGCGGACTGCAGGGGGCACCACCGTGCCACTGGCTGCCGTGGGGGTGCCGTAGGTCAGCGCAGCGATCTGCGAGAAGACGCCGCTGCCGTTGTTGGCGAACAGGTAGACCTTGTTCTCGGTCGTGGCAGGCGGGACGTTCTCGGTGAGCACCGCGAGGTCGAGGCCGGCGCTGCCGTTGAACTCACCGCTCACGATCGCCACGGCCTGGCCGTTTGGGTTGCCGAAGCTGGTGGTGCTGATGGTGTAGCCCGAGCCGTTGTTGAGGCCGATCGAGAGACTCGGGGTCGCGGCCTGGTTGACCGTGGCCCAGTCGCTGCCACCGCTGCCGTTGAGGTTGCCGACCACCAGGTCGACCGGACCGTTGCCGGCGATCGAGTAGGTGACCGGGGTGCCGACCACGGCGGGTTGCGCCGGTGCCGGCGAGGTGTCCGAGGCGCTGCCGCCCGGGATCACGTAGGGACCGCTGCCGGAGTAGTTGCTGAAGCTGTTGCCGGACCAGGTGTTGCCCGAACCGTCGTCGTAGGCGCAGGCCCCGCCCGAGAGGACGTTGCCGAAGTAGTTGCCGCTGATGGTCAGGCCGCCGACGCCGTCAAAGGTGATGGGCTCCTCGGCACCGCTCACGCTGCAGTTGGTGACGCTGCCGGTGATGGCACCGGGGGTGGGGTCGATGAAGTAGATGCCGGCCTGGCAGTTGGAGAGGCTGCAGTCCGTGAGGGCCACGGAGCTGGCCTCGTAGGCCAGGAAGCCCGATGCCGCGACCGTGCCAGGCGAGTAGTAGATGTCGGTGATGGTGCAGCGGTTGAGCTCGACGCTGGCGCCGTAGCTCACCTGGGCCCCGACCTGTGCGATGAGCGAAGTCGCTCCCTTGCCCCGGATCTGGGAGTCGTTGGCCTCGATGTCGGCGTTGAAGAATCCGACAACGCCACCCTTGCCGAACTCGGTGACCTTGCAGTTGAGCAGGCTGACCAAGCACGGGTCACCAGACCCGTCGCCGCGGACCAGCACTCCAACCTGGTTGGCTCCGGCCGCGAAGGGGTTGTAGCGGACGTTCTTGATGTCCACGTTCTCCAGCGTGCCGTCCGCACCGTTGCGGAAGTAGGCACCGTAGAACCTCCCGGTGTTGCTCGCCGGGGGCGTGTCCGGTGCGGCGAAGTTGGCGTCCAGGGTCACGTCCCGCAGGTTGACCGTGGCCGAGCCGTCCACGAGCCACACCACCTTGTGGGCAGCGCTGCCGGGCGAGGCGAGGAATCCCGTGGGCAGGGTCGACGTGAGCGTC
>JBEGVB010000145.1:0-17394 GCA_041178545.1 Planctomycetota bacterium | reverse complement strand
AGCGCGAGGCCATGGCACTGTTGCAGTGGGCCGGTGACCGCGGCTGCGCAGCCAGCCTGGTCCTGATGGGGGAGATCGAGGCCAAGGCAGGTGAAGCCGGGCAGGCGAAGGCGCTCGCGTTGTTCGAGCGCGCGGCCGCACTCGGCGACGTGCAAGGCGCATGCAAGGCCGCCTTCCTCGGCGCGAAGGTGTCAGGCGACCTCGACCGCGTGGTGCAGCACTACCTGCAGGCCGCGTACATGGCGCCGATGCCGTTCGCTGGTGCGGTGGACTCTGCCGAGGCGCGCGCAGAGCACCGTCTGCGCGAGTGCCAGCGCATCCTAGATGCCGCGCGCATGGGCAGGTCGGAGGCCATTGGCGTGGCTGCCGCACTGTTGTGTCGTCCGCCCGCAGGCACGGTCGCGCGGGATCCCGAGGAGGCACTGGCGATGGCCTGGGCCAGCAAGGCCCTGCCCGGACCGATGATCCCCACGGTCGACTCGTTCGCGGACGTGCAGAAGGATGTCGACTCCAAGAGCCTGCACGAGGTGCGCGGCAGTGCGATCGCGCACGAGATCGCGCAGCGCACCGACCGTCAGGTTGGCAAGGACGAGTTCGCAGGGCGAGTGGCCGCGAGCAGCCCCGAGCGCAGCGTGGTTCGCAAGGCGGTGCAGGAACTGCTGGACGGCAAGCTCGACGGCGTGCTGCAGGCCGACCGGCTGCCGACGCAGGAGATCCTCGAACTGCCCTTCATCACCAGCTTGCGGGAGGAGGCCGCGAAGCACCCTGGACTGCGCGGCGAGGCGCTGTTGCACGCGATGTTGGGCGTGGCAGCGGGCGACTCCGCGGCCTACCAGCGTGCCCTGCTGTTGCGCACCGAGGACATGGACCGCGGCATGCTGCTCCTCTCCCTCCGCAACCTGGAGGTTGCGCGCAGGTGGTACGGCATCGGGTGCGAGGCCTCACCGGTCGATGCGCTGGCGTGGCACATGGTGGGCACCGATCTGCCCATGGGCCTGTGGCATGGGGTGCACTGGATGGGCGAGGGCCTCACGCCCGAGCACTGGCAGGCGGTGAGCGCCCAACTCCTGCTGCTGCGCATCCTCAAGGTGCGGCAGTAGGCGGCGCGACCGAACCTGTTCAGAACGTGTACTGGAAGCCCAGCACCATGGGCGGCCAGGTCCCCTGCGGGGGCTGGGTGACGTAGCGCAGGAACGGCGTGAGCTGTTCGCATTCGTCCTCGCCCTGGCGCACGCGCCACCGCACGGAGAAGCCCCGCAGGTCGGTCCCTCGCGCTCCGTCGGGCAACTCGAACTCGAACTGCATGCGTGCGCAGGCGCTTGCTGTCGCGCGGGCGGTTCCCGTGTTGCTGGCGCCTGCGGGCACTGCCCAGGTTGGGGCAACCTCGGTGTCCCACTCGGGGTCGATGAGGGTCACCGACTCGGCCACGATCTCCAGCTCTGCGGCGCCGAAGGCCTCCAGTTCCATGCCGATGCGCACCACGGTGACGGTACGGTCGGCAACCTCACGCGTGTCGAGTCCGTCGGACCACAGCCGCAGGTCACCGGCCTCGGCAATGGAATAGACGGCTGCGGGCTCCGCTGTCGGGCCGACGCCATTGCAGTTCTCGCGGGGCGCGTAGCGGCGGGAGGTACCGCACGCAGCCGTGGTGGTGGCGAGCAGGAGGACGAGAGCGAGCGATGGTCGGGGACGGAGCATGGGGCCACCTCGGGAGGTGCTTGCAGCGTGGCGCCGGGGCGCGCGGGGTGCAACCGCACGAGTGCCCATGGCGGTCGGCCCGTGGGTGGTGGTGCGACCCGGAAACGACCGACGCCTGCCCGCCGGGTGGCGGACAGGCGTCGGAGGAGGGCTCGCACGCCGGGGCGCGCGATGCCAGGCGCGGCGCTCAGTTGGTGCCGACGACCTGGTACAGGCGCGTGCTGGTGTCGGTGGTGGTGGGCATCAGGATCGTCGCGACCGTGCTGCCGAGCGGGGCCCAGAACACCGAGGTGTTGGTCGTCGGTGCAGTGGTCGAGCCCGAGCCCGCGGTCCACACGACGCCCGTGGGCGTGGCGCCGCCGGTGAAGCGCACCGAGCTGTCGGTCACGTTGGCGTAGGTGGCACCGCCGTTGGAGAGCTGGGTCACGACACTGGTCGTGAGGTTGAGGTGCATCACGTTCTCGACGGTGGCCGTTGTGGTGCCGACCTTCTCGACCCAGGCGAGGTGGTTGCCGTCGGCCGAGATGGTGAGCGACTCGAGGTTCTTCACGGCGGTGCTGGCACCGGTGACCGAGTTGGCGGTCAGCTGGGTTGCCGTGCCGCCGTTCTCGATGTCGAACCTGAAGACGTTGGCGTCCTGGAAGGTCGTCGCGCCCACGTCCACGCGGGCGAGGAAGTAGGCGAGGTTGCCGCTCGGGGCGCGGCGGATGAAGAAGTGGCGTGCGGGCAGCGCCTCGGTGCCGGTGTCGATGCCGCCGGTGCGCAGCTGGGCCACGCTGCCGGGGGTGCCGAACTCGGTACCGGTGACCGACTGGAGTGCGCCGGTGGCGGCGTTGACCGCGACGATGTCGTGGCGGGCGCCGGTGCTGTTGGAGCGGATGAAGTACCACCAGTTCTTGTTGAGCGACCAGAACTGACCGCGGGTGCGGATGTCCGTGGCGGTGCTGAGCTGGGTGATGTTGCCCGTCGGCACGTCGAGGCTGTAGAGCGCCTGGGCCGTGGTGGTGCCGGCGAAGAACAGCACCGTGGTGTTGTTGAGGAACACCAGGTCACCGTAGAAGACCGCGCCTGCGACGGTGCGGACCGGCGGGTTGGCGGTGCCGTCGGCGACGCAGATGCCGTTGAAGGTCGACGTCGTCGTCGTGCAGGTGATGAAGGCCATCTTGGTGCCGTCCGGCGACACGCTTGCCTTGATGCCCGCTGCCGAGTTGTTGGTGGTGGCAGGGGTGAAGGCGCTGAAGCCGAACTCGGCGATGCCGGTGGCCGCGGCGAACTGGCTGTGGTTTGCGGCCACGGGCGATCCCGCCACGTTGGTCACGCGCACGATGTCGTTCTCGCCGCGCGAGGCAGTGGCGTTGGAGCCGATCGGGATCCAGAAGCTGGAGCCGTCCTGCGAGACGCGGCTGCTGAGCGAGAAGACGAACAAGTTGGGCGCATTGGTGGCCGTTGTGTTCGGCAGCGCGAGCGGCTGCAGCACGCCCGGGTTGGTGGCGGAGGTCCACATCCAGCCCTGGCTGCCAGCCACGAACAGGAAGTCGTTCGTGAAGTGCATGGCACCGTCGAAGAAGGCGTCGACGCTGGTCATGGTCGGCGGGGTGATGTCGACGGCAGCCGTGAGGCCGTCGGTGCGGAAGGCAAAGGCCTTGGGCGGGTTGACCGCGGGCGTCACGCTGTCGAGGAAGTTCACGCAGCCCCACTGGCCGTCGCGCGAGACCGCGATGTAGAAGCGGTTCTGGGCAGGCAGCAGCGTCGTGGTGGCATCGGTGAAGCTGAGTCCGGGCACGCGGCGGGCGATGCCCGTCGAGCGCTCGTAGCTCAGGATGCCGTACTCACGGCCGCCGTTCTGGGCGCCGTTGATGCGGATGATGCTGATGTCGTTGCCCGACGGGGTCACGATGCCCTGGTAGGCGCCGTTGAAGGTGCGGCGGCCGACGCGGCGACTGGACTCGGCGTCGATGTCGCTGTCGAAGGAGGTCGAGCTGTTGGTGCCCGGGTAGCCCTCGACGAATCCCTCGCCGGAGCGCGGGCGCGTGGGCAGCGAGGTGAAGGGGTTGAGCCCCTGGCTCTGGGCGAGGCCGACCTTGCCGTCGTCGAGGTTCTGGACGTCGTTGTCGCCGGAGATGAACGACGTGGTGGTGGCGCGGGAGACGACCACCTTGCCGACGTTCGCACCGACCTTCACGCCGACGCGGTTGTCGGAGAAGGAGATGTCGGGCGTGGCGTTGTCGAGGTCGACGGACTGCCCGAACAGCGGGTAGCCGAAGAGCGACGGGTTGTTGGGGATGCTCAGCGAGGTCGGGGTGGTGGTGCCTGCTGCGAGGACGCCGGTCACGCCGGTGAGGAAGTTGGTGGGGTCGACGCCGATCTGGCCGTTGACGTTGAAGCCCGGGACGACGGGCGTGACCGGCGGGTTGTAGGGCAGCGACCAGAGCATGGCGAAGATGTTGCCTGCCTCGGTCGAGGGGTGGTTGATGTTGGCGTTGAAGGTGCCGCCGGGAAGCGTCGAGCCGCTGAACGCGAGCGAGCGGTTGGTGAGGACCTTCGGCGCCTGGATCTCCAGGCTGAAGGCACCGCCGGCGCCGGTGCCGAAGGCTGCGACGCGGATGTAGTAGGTGGTGCCTGCCGCGCCGGTGAAGACGACGCGCGAGCGCGTGGTGCAGTTGTCGTCGTTGCAGCCGAGGCTCACCAGTGAGCCGCAGCCTGCCGAGCCGTCGAACACCTCGACGACGCTGTCAAAGCTGCCGATGCCGCAGGTGGTGGCGACGATGGTGCCGCTGGCGACCGGCGTGTACGCGAACCAGAGGTCCCTGCCCGGAGCCGAGGTGGAGCAGCCCACCGGGAACGTCAACGTCGACGTGGTGGCCGTCGAGTTGTTGTAGGGGCCGTTGATGCCGTTGGTCAGCGCGAGGGCGCCTGCGCACTCGTCGTTGGCCGGGGCCTGGGCGAATGCAGTGGAGGCGAGGACGACGGCGGCGCACAGGGCGGACAGGCGCTGGCCGACACGGGAGGAGATCGAGGAGTTCATGGGGAGGGAATGGGGTGTGGAAAACTAGCAGGCAAGCGCGGGTCTGTGGGCGGGAGGAGGTCGCGAGGAGGTGACGAGCCGATGCGGCTTACCGAACAAGGAGACTGATCGCGGAGTTGTGGAACCGCTCCCCCGCAAGGGCCCGCGCGCCACCCCTCCCCCGAGGTCGTCTCGCGTGGGAAGCGTCGGGTCGGGGAGGGCGGCGGTCGGGGGACGGCCGGGTCCACGGCCCAGAACTTCTGTCGTGCGTCCGATGCCGGGCCTCGGATCCCGGGACGGACACCCTTCGGGCTGCACGCAACTCGGTTCCTGGCCGAGCCCTCCACAACCAGCGCCCCTCCACAACTCCGCGATCGGTATCCTTGGGTGGAGTTTTGGCGGCCGATGCCCGTCCTGCGCCCCTTGCATCCGGTGGGACGGGGTGCACCGAAGTGCCGGCCATGGCCGGGTTTGGTTGCATTCCGGCCTGCACCCGGTAAGGGATTTGCCCCCGTAGCGCCCCCTGGGCCTCCGAGCGCGGCCGCCGCGAGTCCCGCGGCAAGCGCCGGACCCGTGCGGTCCGGGGGAAGACATCGACACACACGAGCGAACCATGACCGACCGAACCCCGATGATCGAGGCGATCGACCTGTGCAAGCACTACCGGTCGTTCGCAGCAGTCGACCACCTGTCGTTCACGATCCACCGCGGCGAGGTCGTCGCCTTCCTCGGCCCCAACGGGGCCGGCAAGTCGACGACGATGAAGCTGCTGACCGGCTACCTGTCGCCCACGTCCGGCACCGCGCGCATCGCGGGGATCGACGTGCAGGACAACCGGATCGCAGCGGCCGAGAAGCTCGGGTACCTGCCCGAGAACGGCCCGCTCTACCCCGAGATGACGGCGCGTGAGTTGTTGCGCTTCTTCGGCGAGGCGCGCGGCATGGGCGCGGCCCGGCTGCAGGAGCGCCTGGCAGTGGTCACCGAGGAGTGCTCGCTGCAGGAGCTGCTCGACAAGCCGCTGGGCAAGTGCTCGAAGGGCCAGAAGCAGCGCGTGGGCATGGCGCAGGCCCTGCTGCACGACCCAGAGGTGCTGATCCTCGACGAGCCCACGACCGGTCTCGACCCCAACCAGATCAAGCACGTGCGCGAGTACATCCGCAAGCTCGGCCAGACGCGCACAATCCTGCTCAGCACGCACCTGATGCAGGAGGTGGAGGCGGTGGCGCAGCGCGTGATCCTGGTGAACGAGGGCCGCCTGGCCTTCGACGGCACGCCCACGGACCTGAAGCAGCGCGGCGAGGGCCAGATGGACCGCGCGTTCCACGCACTCACGGGAGCCAACTGAGATGAACTCGAACGTCGTCCGCGCAGTCTTCCGCCGTGACCTCGGCAGCTGGTTCGGCAACCCGACCGGCTACGTCTTCATCGTGCTGTTCGTGGTGCTGGCCGCCGCAGCGCTGGTGTTCTGGCCCACGTTCTTCCAGCAGAACCTGGCCAACCTGGACTCGCTCAACACCTGGTACCCGGTGCTGCTGCTGCTGTTCGTGCCCGCGATCACGATGGGCATGTGGGCCACCGAGCGCTCGTACGGGACGCAGGAACTGCTGTTCACCCTGCCTGCGAAGGACAGCGACCTGCTGCTGGGCAAGTACCTGGCGGCCGCCGGCGTCTACACGGCCTCGCTGCTCTTCACGCTGACGCTGCCCATCGGCCTCAGCTTCCTCGGCAGCCCGGACTGGGGGCAGGTGCTCTGCAACTACCTCGGCTTCTGGCTGCTGGGCCTCATGCTGCTGAGCGTGGCGATGCTGGGCTCGCAGCTGACGGAGAGCCTGACGGTGTCGTTCATCCTCGGCGCGCTGCTGTCGGCCGCAGTGCTGTACTTCGGCCACCTGCTGCAGCTGGTGCTGCCGGGTGCCGGCATGACGTGGCGCTTCAGCGGCCCGCTCGGGCAGTTCGAGGAGTTCACGCGCGGCGTGGTGTCGCCTGCCGGCCTGCTGCTGTTCGCAGGCCTGACGGTGGCCTTCCTCTACCTCAACCTCGCCCTGCTCTCGCGCCGCCACTGGCGCGCGGGTGACGCAAAGGGGTTCCACGGCACGGTGCGGTTCGTGTCGTTGGCAGTGGGAGTGGTCGCGCTCACGGCCTTTGCCGTGTACCGGCTGCCGCGCCTCGACGGGACGGTGGAGCGGATCCACTCGCTGAGCCCGGAGACGGCCTCGCTGCTGGAAGGGCTCGACGCGAAGCGTCCGGTCCGCATCACGGCCTACGTGAGCGACGAGGTGCCCCAGACGCTGGTGCAGCCGAAGCGCACGCTGCTCAACTTGCTGGACCAGTTCGACAGCCTCGGCGGCAGCGCGGTGGAGAAGCGCATCGTGGTGGCCGAGCCGTACTCGCAGGACGCACGCGATGCCGAGAAGAACTTCGGCATCTTCCCGCGGGTGCTCTCGGTGGGTGAGGGTGCCGGCTACGACGATGGCGTGTTCCTCGGCTTTGCCGTGCAGTGCGGCATCGAGGAGGTGGTGGTGCCGTTCGTGGAGGCCGGCATGTCGGTGGAGTACGAGCTGATGCGCTCGATCCGCGTGGCCGCCAACGCCGAGCGCCGCAAGATCGGCGTGCTGAAGACCGAGGTCGAGATGTTCGGCGGCTTCGACTTCCAGACCATGCAGCAGAAGCAGCGTTGGCAGATCGTCGAGGAGCTGCAGCTGCAGTACAAGGTCGAGAACGTCGACCCGGACCAGGACTACCCTGCGGGCCTCGATGCCCTCGTGGTGGCCCAGCCCAGCTCGCTGGGCCAGGAACAGCTGGACCGGCTTGCGAAGTGGGTGGATGCCGGCAACCCGACCCTGCTGGTGGAGGATCCGGAGCCCCTTGCGGCTCCCGGTACCGCTGCCACGGACCCGAAGGGCGGTCAACGCAACCCGATGATGGGGATGCAGGGCGGCGGCGGCGAGAAGGGCGACATCAGCAGCTTCCTCGCGAAGTACGGCTTGTCGCTGAAGACGGACGAGGTGGTTTGGGACCTGTCGTTCCGCACCTTCCGCCTGCTCCCGATCCCGTTGCCCGAGTACCTGTTCGTGGGCCAGGCCGGGATGGACCGGCAGGACGACACGGTGAGCGGCCTGCAGCGGCTCGTGTTCCTGCTGTCGGGCTCGTTCCGACCGCTGGAGCGCGAGGGACTGACCTTCACGCCGCTGGTCCGCTCGGTGCGCATGTCGCCGCGCGACGCCAACGGCACGATCAAGAAGCTGGACATCTTCCAGTTCAACCCGTTCGCCCCCGGCAACAAGGGCGACTGGAACATGAACCGCATCCACCGGCCGTCGCGCGACGCGGACAGCTTCACGCTGGCTGCGCGGGTGGCCGGCAAGCCCGCTGCCGAGGGGCAGAAGGGCGTCAACCTGGTCGCGATCGCCGACCTGGACATGCTGAGCAACTCGTTCTTCCAGCTGCGCCGTCAGGCCAGTGAGGACAACCTCCGGTTCGACAACGTGACGTTCGTGCTCAACTGCATCGACCAGCTCACCGGCGACAGCAGCCTGATCGAGCTGCGCAAGCGGCGCCCGATGCTGCGCTCGCTCGACACGGTGCTGGCGGCGCAGGAACAGTTCGAGACCCGCTGGCTGGACCAGCGCGATGCCGCCGAGCAGGCGGCCACGGAGGCGCTGGACAAGGCCAAGGCCCGCCTCGACGAGGCGGTGAAGAAGATCCAGGACAACACGGAGATGGACGAGCAGGCCAAGGAGATCCAGATCGACTCGGTGCGCAACAAGGAGCAGCGCCGGCTGGAGCTGGACCAGGCGCAGATCGAGGACGACAAGCGCAAGAAGATCGAGATCGCGAAGCACGAGAAGAACGTGGCACAGCGCCGCGTCCAGAACGGCTACCAGGTCTCGACGGTGCTGTTCGCGCCGATCCCGGCGCTGCTGATGGGCTTGTGGGTGTTCACCCGCAAGCGGAGCCGTGAGTCGATGATCGTGCCGCAGGGCCGCCGAGTTGCTGGAGGTGTCAAGTGAACCAAGTCGCGAAGACGCTGTTGTTCGCGGGCGGCGCAGCCGCCCTCGTCGTGCTGGCCACGGTGTCCCGCCCCGGCGGCGAGGAGAACGTGTTCTTCTCGGACCAGGGCCAGCTGTTCTTCCCGGAGTTCACGGAGCCCTCGCAGGCGACGGACCTGGAGGTCTGGTCGTTCGACGAGGACCGTGGCGAGATGGTGCCGTTCAAGGTGCGCCAGGGCGACAAGGGCTTGTGGACCATCGAGTCGCACAGCAACTACCCCGCGGACGCCAAGGAGCGGATGGCCAAGGCCGCGAGCTCGCTCATCGGGCTCCGCAAGGACAACGTGGTGAGCGACGAGTCAGAGCTGCACCCGAAGTTCGGCGTGGTGGACCCGCGCGAGGAGAGCCTCGACCTGAAGGGGCGCGGCAAGCGCATCACCTTCAAGGACAAGGCCGGCACGGTGCTGGGCGACCTCATCGTGGGCAAGGAGCTCGAGAACAAGATGGACGTGTACTACGTGCGCGTCCCGAGCAACAAGCGCGTGTACACGGCCAAGTTCCAGGCCGACCTGTCGACCAAGTTCGAGGACTGGATCGAACGCGACCTGCTGCAGACGACCGGCTTCGACGTGAGCCAGGTGACCATCGACAACTACAAGGTCGACGAGCAGGCCGGTGACATCGTCCCCGGCGAGAAGCTCGTGGCCCGCAAGGACGACCAGTCGAAGTGGGCCCTGGACGGCATGGCCGCCACCGAGGAGGTCAACGGGACGCGGATGCAGGAGTTCGTCGACGCC
This sequence comes from Planctomycetota bacterium, assembly GCA_041178545.1. GTDB lineage: Bacteria > Planctomycetota > UBA1135 > UBA1135 > UBA2386 > JBEATZ01. The sequence continues at coordinate 7,906 of JBEGVB010000145.1, read as the reverse complement.
CTCGACCAGCTCAAGATCATCGGTGTGCGCAAGAAGCCCGACGGCTTGAGCGATGCGCTGGAGGCGGCCCAGACGCTGGACCCGCAGGTCCGGCGGCAGCTGCAGCTGTTGCTGCAGAGCAAGGGCTACTTCCTCAGCTCGCGCGGCAACAAGGTCTACTCCAACGACGGCGACCTGGTGTTCAGCGACAAGCGGGGCATCACGTACACGCTGCGCTTCGGCGAGATCGTGTACGGCAGCGGCCTGGCGGTGAGCTCGGGCGCAGAGGAGGCCAAGAAGCCGGAGGCAGGGGCCGAGGGCCCCAAGCCCATGGAGGGCAACCACCGGTTCCTGATGGTGACCGCGGCCTTCGACGAGAAGCTGCTGCCGGCACCCCGCGGGCCCAGGCTTGCGCAGGACGTGCTCGACAAGCGGCGTTCCGCGCGCGAGCAGGTCGAGGCCATCGTGAAGGCGGTCGAGGCGTGGAAGGCGAAGAACGAGAACAAGCTGCCCGCATCGCTTGCCGCCCTCACCGAGGGTGTCGAGCCTGCCATGAAGGAGCTGAAGAAGGATCCTTGGGACGCCGACTACCAGTACGTCGTCAACGGCGAGACCTTCGTGGTGAAGAGCCTCGGCGAGGACAAGGCCGAGGGCGGTGAGGCGGGTGGCGCCGACGTTGCCTCGGACGCGCTGGCGCGCGAGGACGAGTTCGCAGTGGCCGCGGCGGACTGGAAGAACCACGACCAGAAGGTTGCGGACGGCAAGAAGGCGGCTGCCTCCCTCGGCAAGCGCTTCGGGCCCTGGTACTACGTGATCGACGCCGAGTCGTTCACCAAGCTGCGTCCGGCCCGCAAGGACCTGGTGCAGGAGAAGAAGCCCGAGGCCGCGGCTTCGCCCACGGGCGACGGACAGGCGGTGGACACGCCGGCGCTGCCGGTGAACCCGGTGGCCCCAGTGCCCCCGGTGCAGCCCACCGAGCCCGCGAAGACGGGTGGCGGTACCGGCGGCTGAGCCCACCGGACCCGGGTCTCGACGACGGCCGCGCTCCCCTGCGCGGCCGTCTGCGTTTAGGGTGCGCGGATGCGAATCCTGCGCGTGACGTTGCTGCTCGCCCTCGCCGCCTGCACCCAGGCCCCGCCGGCCGGTGAGCCCGGGTCCACCCGTACGCCCGGAAGGCTCGAGGACGGCGCCATCCTGCTGCCCAACGGGTGGCGGTTGATGCCGCACGGCGCGCAGGTTGGGCTGCCGAGCGACCTGCCGGTGCGCATGCTCGTGCACCCCGGCGGCAGGTGGCTGGTGGTGCAGCATGCGGGCTACCGCCGTCACCAGCTGACGGTCTGCGAGGCTGCGAGCGGCGCGGTGGTGGGTGAGGTGCCGTTGAGCCGCACGTGGAGCGGGATGGCGTTCTCGCGCGACGGCAGCGAGTTGTTCGTGAGCGGCGGCACCGACGACGTGGTGCGGGTGTTCACGTTCGACGGCGGCAGCGGCGCCGTGAAGCCCGCGCGCGAGCTGGCGGTGGGCGACGTCGCCAAGCTCAACCTGCCTGCAGGCATGTGCGTGCTCGAAGACGGCGACCTGCTGGTGTGCACGCAGCGCAACCCGGCGCTGGTGCGCATGGCGCCGGACGGCACGGTCCGCTGGAGCGTTGCGCTGCCGGCGGACTCGTACCCGTTCGAGTGTGCAGTGCACCCGGACGGCACTCGGGCGTGGGTGTCGCTTTGGGGTGCTGCCTCGCTCCGCGAACATGCACTCGTCGACGGCGCACACACCGCGACGATCGCCGCCGGGCAGCACCCGAGCGAGATGCTGGTGGACCCGAAGGGGACAAGGTTGTTCGTGAGCAACGGCAACGAGAACACGGTGACGGTGGTGGACCTGGCGACGCGCGCGGCGGCAGAGACGCTGGCCACCTCGCTGCACGCCGACGCACCGCCCGGGTCGACACCCAACTCCCTTGCGCTCAGCGGCGACGGCGAGGTGCTGGTGGTGGCCAACGCGGACAACAACGACTGCGTGCTGTTCGAGGTCGAGGAGCTCCACCGGTCGCGCAGCCTCGGCTTCGTCCCGCTCGGCCACTACCCGACCTCCGTGCGCTTCGGCAAGGATGGCAAGACGGTGTACGTCGCGAACGGCAAGGGCAGCGTCGGCAGCCGCGCCAACCCGGACGGACCGGCTCCCGGCAAGGGTGCGAAGCGGCCCGACGACTACACGGGTGGACTCTACGGCGGCTCGCTCTCGGTGTTCGTGCTGCCGGAGGCCGAGGAACTGCGCGGGCTCACGGCACGCGCGATCGCGTGCTCGCCGCTGTTGCCCGGCGCCGGCGTACGCACCGCAGGAAGGCCTGCGGACTCGCCGATCCCCGCGCGACCCGGCGATCCCTCGCCGATCCGCCACGTCGTGTACGTGATCAAGGAGAACCGGACCTACGACCAGGTGTTCGGCGATTTGCCGCAGGGCAAGGGCGACCCCAACCTCTGCCTGTTCCCGCGCGAGGTGACCCCAAACCACCATGCGATCGCGGAACAGTTCGTGCTGCTGGACAACTGCTACGTCGACTCCGAGGTGTCCGCGGACGGGCACGAGTGGACGATGGGCGCGTATGCGTCGGACTTCGTCGAGCGCACGTGGCCCGTCACCTACGGCGGCAAGGGCCGACCGACCAAGGCGCGCACGGTGCCCGACGAGGACGACGTGCCGCAGTCACGGTTCCACATCGGCTACCCCGGGGAAGGCAACTTCCCGGTCGCCACGCCGAAGAACGGCTACCTGTGGGACCTCGCGCGCGCAGCAGGGGTCAGCTACCGAAGCTACGGCGAGTTCGTGAAGAACAACCCCGACCCGGACGGGCCCGGCACGGCACAGGTCGAGGGTCTCGACGGCAACTTCGACCCGTGGTTCCGCAGCTACGACCTCGACTACCCGGACGTGAAGCGTGCGCAGCGCTTCCTGTCGGAGCTGGCCGAGTTCGAGCGCAAGGGAGAGCTGCCGCGCCTCATCGTGCTGCGCCTCCCCAACGACCACACTGCCGGGACCTCACCGGGCAAGCTGACGCCGCGTGCGATGGTGGCCGACAACGACCTCGCGCTCGGCATGGTGATGCACGGCCTGTCGCGCAGCCGGTTCTGGGCGTCGATGGCGGTGTTCGTGGTGGAGGACGACGCGCAGAACGGTCCCGACCACGTCGACGCGCACCGCGCGGTGGCGATGGTTGCGGGGCCCTTCGTGAAGCGCGGTGCGGTGGTGTCGACGCAGTACTCGACGTGCTCGGTGCTGCGCACGATGGAACTCGTCCTCGGGCTGCCGCCCATGAGCCAGTTCGACGCCGCGGCGCTGCCCATGTGGGACTGCTTCACGGGCCAGCCCGACCTGGCAACCTACAACTGCCGGCCTGCCAACGTCGACTTGCAGGAGCGCAACGCGAAGACGGCATGGGGTGCGGAGCGCTCGCTGCAGTTCGACCTGTCGAAGGAAGACGCTGCCGACGACATCCTGTTCAACGAGGTGATCTGGAAGTCGGTGAAGGGCGCGGACTCGCCCATGCCGCCCCCGCGACGCGCCGCCTTCGTGCGCGCCTTCGGCGAGGACGACGACGACTGAAGGGTGCCGGTCAGAGCCTGATGGCGCGCACCGTGCCGTCGGGCTGCAACAGGCTGAAGGCAGCCCGCCTGCCCACGGCGATCGCGCCCAGTGCGTCGGCGCCGACGAGGCGCGCCGGGTTGGCGGCTGCCACCTGGGCCAGGCCCCAGTCGCCGAGGTCGGGCACGAACTGGAGCAGGTTGCGGGTGGCGCTAGACATGGTGAGCGCCGAGCCGGCGAGGCGACCCTGTTCGTCGCGCACGATGCCGCTGCGGGACTCGAACGTGTGGTGACCCAGGTGGTAGCGGCCGTCGGGCATGCCGGCAGCAGCCATCGCGTCGGTGACGAGCACGAAGCGCGAGGGACCGAGGATGCGCCACGCGTTGCGGACCATCACGGGGTGCACGTGCTCGCCGTCGAGGATGAGCGGGCAGCTGAGTCGTGGTTCGTCGAGGGCCGTGCCTGCCACGCCGGGCTTGCGGTGGTGCATGGGCCCCATCGCGTTGAACAGGTGGGTGACGAGGGTGGCGCCAGCGTCGACGCACGCGGCCATGTGGTCGGTGCTCTCGGCATGGCCCAGCGCCACGGCCACACCTGCGGCACGGAAGCGGCGGACTGCGTCGACGGCCCCGGGGACCGCCGGCGCGAGCGTGACGAGGCGAAGGGTGCCACGCGCCGCCTCCACGGCCTGGTCGACGCGCGCCTGCGTGGGCAGCGCGAAGCAACGGGGGTCATGGACGCCGGTGGACTCGAGGAACGGTCCCTCGAGGTGGATGCCGAGGGGCTCGGCGCCGCGGCCGTTCCAGTGGCGGATCCACTCGCCAACCTTGTGCAGCCGGTCGAGCAGGACGTCCCAGGGCGCGGTGATGAGGGTGGGGAGGAACGCGACGGCGCCGCCCTCCCAGACCGTGCCCGCCACGGTGTCGAGCGCCGCTGGCGTGCCCTCGGCGCAGTCCCTGCCGCCAGCACCGTTCACCTGCAGGTCGACCATGCCGGGCAGCAACACGCCCTGCTTGCGGTCCGGGCCTGCGCCCGTCACCGCCTCGACGGACTCGATGCGGCCCTGCGAGGCCTTGATGCGCACGCCGGCCACCACCTTGGCGGGGAGCACGGCGCGATCCACGGTCAACTGGTTCTCGTGCAGCACGGCCTAACCCTATGATCCCTCGCCTCGCGTGCAAGCCACAGGACCGAGGCCTTCTGCAGGAATCCCACGATGGGCCGGTGCGCTCGTGCTCGGTGCCGCCCTCGGGCTGTCCGGCTGGCGTGCTGCCGACGCACTGCCGCCGGAGCCGCGCAGCGGGGAGCTGTCGCTGGCGACAAGCCCCTTCGTCGTCAACCGCAAGCCTGGCGAGGAGGCCCGGGTGCTGCCCGAGCAGTGGCTGCGCATCGTGGGCCTGTACGGCGACTTCGACCTGCAGTGCGAGGTGGAACTGGGCGACGGTGCCGAGCTGGACCTTGCCGTGCGCCACGTCGAGCCGCGCATCCGTGGCGGGGAGCGCTTGCCCTTCAGCAGTCGATTCGCCGTGCTGCGGTTGTCGACCTTGGCCGCAGGCAGGCCCTGGCTCACGCGCGAGGAGGCGTTGTTCGGTGCGCCCTCGGGCGGTGTGCCGCTGGAGGCCGGTGCGCCCGCCACGGTGTGGGTCAAGGCACGCGGCACCACGCTCACGGCCAACGTGGCGGGGCGCGTGCTGGAGCCATTCGAGGTGGTCGACGACCACGGGGACCTCGTTCTCGTCGCGCGCGGTGCACCATGCCTGCTGCGGTCCCTGCGCATCGACCCGGTCGGGCGCACCGAGGTGCCGCGCCCGTTCGCTGCCTGCATCCTGACCGGCCTCGTGCTGGGTTGGGTGTCGGCTCGGCGTCGGGTCGGCTGGTTCCGGCTCGGCTTCGCTGCAGCCAGTGCGCTCGGCACGTCGGAACTCGTGCGCGCCCTCGTGTTCGGCGCGGTGCCGCCACACGTGACCCCGGCCGCGACCGTGCTCTGGACGGTGGCCCTCGCCGGCGCACCGCTCGCCGCGGCTGCCGTGTGGTTCGGCCGCCGCTGGTACGCCGTGTGGTCGCTTGCCGCGGTTGCCGCGCTGCTGGCCACGGCATGGCCGGCGTCGCTGGACGCATCGCGGCTGCGACTGCGCGAGCCCGCCTTGGTGGATGCCGTGTTCGGTCCTGCTGCCGGCGCGGCACCGCTGGAGGCGCTCGCAGGGATGCTGCGCGGTCCGTTCGAACTGCACCCGGCACGGACCGTGGCACCACGCGTGGCCGTGCTCGGTGGCACGCTGGCCCTGACCGGGGGCACGCTGCGCGACGAGGACCACCTGGAACCATTGCTGCAGGGCGCGTTGCGCGCCGCAGGCAACAAGGACGTCGAGGTGGTGAGCCTGCCGACGGTCGACGGCTGGTTGCCGCAGCAGTGGACCATGTTCCGCAGGTTCCATGCCGACCAGCCGCTGGTCGCGCTCGTGCTGGTGGCCGGTCCCGACGAGGCCGCCATGGTGCGGGGCAGCGCGCAGTGGTGGGCCGCGCAGCAGGCCGTGCTGGAGAACGTCGGTGGCTTCGGGTTGCCGCTCGACACCATGTCGTGCATGGAACCGGTCCCGTGGGCCGCAACCGAGGCCCCTCGCTCCGACCCTCGTTCCGTGCGGGACACGGTGGCGGCTGCAGCTGCATGGTGCCGACAGCGCGGCACGGTGCTCGTCCTCACGGCAGCTGCGGGGACTCCCGAGCCAGTCGTCGCCGAGCTGCGTGCTGCGGCAGCGGACGGCGTGGTATGGCTGCCGCCGCCGCGCGCGGGTGCCATTGACGCAGGGGCACTGGCGGCCGCACTGCAGCCTGCCATGCGCTGAGCGGCGGACCTGGGTGTCTCAGGGCGCGAGCGCGGTGGGCAGGCGTACGAGGGAAACGCGCACCGTTCCGAGTGCACGGACCTGCAGGTCGCCCGCAGGCAGGCCCAGCGGGTCGCCCAAGGTGCCAACCTGTAGGTCGACGTCGTCCACGACGCGCGTCTCGGTCCACTCGGCGACCACGCCCGGGTCGAGCGTCCATCCGCGCACCTCGCCGGTCGCGGCGCAAGCCATGCGCTGCAGCTCGCGCAGGCTGAACAGGAGGGGGCCGCTGCCCTGTTGGACGTCCACAAACGCATTGCCGCCACCCGGGACCACCACCTCGGTACGGCCCGACTCGTTGCGCAGGCTCGCGGCAGCAAACTCGCCCCGCAGGCGGATGCGGCCGCGCTGGTTGACCAGTTCGGCACTGCCACCATCCATCGTGACGTCGACGTCGCCCGACTTGGTGTCGACCGTGAGGTTGCCGCCGTAGCCCCGGCACGCGACGTCGCCGCTCTCGGTGCGCACGGTGAGTGCCGTGGTGGTGGGCACCCGCAGCCGGAAGGTCGCGCTGACTGAGGCCAGACTTGCTCCCTCGGGGTGCGACAGGCTCAGCACGATCCTGCCCGTGGCCGGGTCGAGGGCGACGCGCGGGGCAAGTCCCGCAACATGTCGCTCCGCGTCCTCCTCGCTGGATGCGGTGACCGAGGCCTCGACGGAGCCGGAAAGCCGGTCGCCGGGCTCGACGAGCACGAACCCACGGAGCAGCACGACCTCGAGCGCGGGCACGAGGCCCTCGGGCGGCGGCACGTCGATGCGCACCTGGCGCTCGTGCACGACGGGCACCTGGTGGCGAACGGTCCCGCAGCTGCTGGCGAGCAGCAGTGCGGCGCAGCACAGCAGGGGCACACGAGGCATGGTGCGATGCTGCCGCGGGCGGGCAGCGAAAGCCAGTGGGCCGGCGTTCAGCGGGCGGGCAGGAACGTGTGCCACGCGACCCCGCGCGGTGCGACGGTCACCGGCAGCCGCAACACGCCGTCGGGGCCTGCCTGGAGGGCTCTCTCGGTGCCGTCCGTGTCGACGGTCCGCACCTCGCCTGCGAGGCCCGCATGGGCGAGTTCGAGGCGGATCGTCCGGGTGAGTGCGGTTTCCGTCGGGTTGAACACGACCAGCATCGCGCGCTCCGTGCCGCGCGGGTCCACGTGCAGCACCCAGTCGAGGTCGCGTCCGTCGGCGCGGCGCGAGGACGTGTGGACCACGTCGGACTCGAGGATCCTGCGGTGCTGCTTGAACCACGCGACCCAACGCCTCACCAGGTCGCGCGTCGCATCGGTGTCGTGGAGGCGCGGGCCACGCCAGCATGCCTGGGCTCCCCATGCGAGGTTGGAGGCGAGCATGAGGCCGTAGTGCTCGCGGTGGGCGTCGAGCGGCTCGATGGTCGCCGCCGGGCCGCCGCCGTGGTACTCGGTGAGCGGCACGAACATCCACCCCATGGTCGGTGTCTTCGCCTTGGTGCCGTCGAACAGGTT
>JBEGVB010000144.1:0-20219 GCA_041178545.1 Planctomycetota bacterium | reverse complement strand
TCGTCCTCATCGGAGCCTTCTTCCCTGCCGAACGCGCGGGCCTGCTGCTGGCGGGCATGTACCTGCTCGGCATCGTGTGTGCGGGACTCGTCGCCTGGCTGCTGCGCCGCACGGTGCTGCGCGGCGGCAAGTCGATGCTTGCGATGGAACTGCCTGCCTACCAGATGCCGAGCCTCGGGGCGGTTGCCGGTCAGGCGTGGTCGGCGGTGACTTCCTTCCTGCGCACGGCAGGCACGGTGATCTTCGCCGCATCCGTCGTCGTCTGGGTGCTGGGTTACTTCCCCCGGTCCGAGCAGGTCGCGGAGCAGTTCGCCACCGCTCGTGCCGCCGTGCCCGAGGGAGCGGACCGGGAACAACGCCTCGCGGAGATCGACGCGAGCGAGGCCGGCGCCCAGCTCGAGCAGAGCTGGCTCGCCCGCATCGGCAAGTCGGTGCAGCCCGTCTTCGAACCGGCTGGTTTCGACTGGCGCATCACGGTTGGCATCCTCGCCGCGTTCCCGGCCCGCGAGTTGATCGTGCCTACGCTGGGCACGCTCCACAGCCTCGGCGAGGTCGAGGCGGACCCGGACGAGGCAGACCCGAGGCTGCGCGACGCACTCCGCAACGCGACGGACGAACAAGGTCGCCCGGTCATGGGACCGCTCGTGGCACTCGGCCTGATGGCGTTCTTCGCCCTCTGCAGCCAGTGCTCGTCGACCCTTGCAGCGATCCGGCGGGAGAGCCACTCGTGGCGGTGGGCGTTCTTCACCTTCGGCTACATGACCGGACTGGCATGGCTCGTGGCCGTCGCCATCCACCAGGTCGGCAGCCTGCTCGGGCTCGGTCTCCCGGGCTGAGGCTGCATCGCGGGCCACGGCACGGTATTGCTGGCCGCATGGACCTCGTCGAAGTCGTTCGGAAGGCATCGCGCCGCCTCGAGACCCTGCACTTCGGTCCGCCGGTCGCGTGCACCTACAACCCGCTCGACTACGCCTGGGACGTGCACCGTGCATGGCTCGAGCGCTACGGGAGCGGCCGCAAGGAGGCGCTCTTCGTCGGCATGAACCCGGGGCCGTTCGGGATGGTGCAGACGGGCGTGCCGTTCGGCGAGGTCGCTGCCGTGCGCGGCTGGCTCGGACTCGAGGGCAGGGTGCGTGCCCCCGAGCGCGTGCACCCCAAGCGACCGGTGGAGGGATTCGCCTGCACACGCAGCGAGGTCAGCGGCAGGCGGGTGTGGAACTGGGCGGCAACCCGCTTTGGCAGGCCCGAGGCCTTCTTCCGCCGGTTCTTCGTGCACAACTACTGCCCGCTTGCCTTCGTGGCCGAGAGCGGCGCGAACCTGACCCCGGACAAGCTCCCCGCGGCCATGACCGAGCCACTGTTCCGACTCTGTGACCAGATGCTCGCGGACGTCGTCGAGCTGCTCGAGCCAAGCCTGGTGATCGGCTTCGGCGCCTTCGCAGAGGGCCGTGCCCGCGAGGTACTTGCCGGCAAGGACATCCGGGTCGGCAGGGTGCTGCACCCGAGTCCGGCGAGCCCTGCAGCGAACCGTGGCTGGGAGCCACAGGTGGAGAAAGGCCTGCGTGCGCTCGGGGTCAGTCTCTGACACCCTCCGCGATCTGGCTCACTGGAAACATGCGGGCGGCCGACGCAGGCGGTCGAGGTGGCGCGACAGCGCGCCGAACAGCCGCTTGCGCGCCCGCATGATGCGGATCGCCACGGTGCCCGTGGGGATGCCCAGCAGGGCGCCCGCCTCCTGGTAGGGCTTGCCCTGGCGCACGCACAGGTCGAACACACTCTGGTAGTGGGCTGGCAGTTGCTCGATGGCGGAGGCGAGGGCCGACATGAACTCGCGCTCCTCGAGACTGCGGTCCACCTGCTCGCACGGCACCGACTCCAGCCATGCGCTGGGTTCGTCGCCGTCGATGTGCAGCAGGCTGCTCATCGGCTTGGGCATCCGCTGGCGCGAGCGCAGGGTGGAGAGCGCCTGGTTGCGCGCCACCTCGAACAGCCACGCGCGAAAGTTCGTTCCCTGCCGGTAGAGCTGGTGCTTGCTGAGGACCTTGCCCAGCACCTCCTGAGTCACGTCGTGGGCGAGGTGGCTGTCGCGCACCATGCCGTGCACGAAGTGGTAGAGCCTGCGACCGTACCGGCGGTCGATCACGGCGATGGCCTCGTCTGCCTCGCCGTTCGCGAGCATGGCAACGAGGTCCTCGTCCGAGCGGGTGTCGTCAGCGGGGTGCGAGTCGGGCATGGTGCCACGGAGACCAAAAACCGTGCCGCCACCGACCTTCGTTCGATCGCATTCGCAACGCGATGTGCGGCAGTTACTTGCGATCGGGGAGATGGCGTGAGCAGCGTCGGGTGCCGCCCGCGGTAGGCACTGCTGCCGCAGGCCCTTGGCAGCGAATTTCGCGCTGCAGCAACCCGCACCCGCCGGTCAGAAGGGGAACAGGTCGCTGCCGCCCGACAGGGTGGCGTCGAGCAGGGCGAGGTTGCTCGACACCCGTGGGTCGTCCTCACCCTCGCGGAGGTAGCCCCAGCGCAGGCGCCGCACCGCGATGTAGGCGAGGGCGGAGCGGATGCCCCACTCCGAACGCACGCGGTCGCCACCGACCCGGTTGCCGAACCAGCGCAGGATCAGGTTCTTCTTCCAGCTCTGGTCGCGGGAGCTGTGGATCCAGAGCCATGCGATGTCGTGGTCCTCGTTGCCGACGCCGATGCGCTCGAAGTCCACCAGCCATGGCTGGTCGTCCTCGGTGACGACGAGGTTCTCCTCGCTGAAGTCGCCGTGCACCAGCATGGGCTTCCTGCTGTCGATCCAGCGCACCGCCTCCGCGAAGAACGCCTGCAGCTGCCGCCACCTGCGCTCGCCGACCACGTTGAGCACCGACTCGTACATGAGTCGGACCCGCTCCATGTAGCCGATGGGGTTCCAGTGGTTGAGCGGCAGGGAACGCCGTCCCACCAGCCGGTCCTGGGGGAACTCCCGGAGCTTCTCGATGAGCTGGAAGCAGTGGTCGCTCGCGATCACCTCCTGGGTCGGACCCGGCGCCATCGGCACGTGCTCCAGGAGCAGCCAGCGCGGCGGGTCACCCGGACCGATGAGCATCGTACGAGGGGCGGGGAAGTCCCTGCGCCGCGGGTCGATCTCGTCGAGCAGGCGGTAGAAGCCGCACTCGCGGCGAGCGTAGTCGTCCGGGTGCACGCCCGCGGGCCAGATCCGGTCCGGGGTGGGCAGGTAGTGCTTGAGCACGAACTTCCTGCCACCGTTGCCCTCGGCGAGCAGCAGCAGGGAGGACGCATGGCCGGAGACCATGCGCTGGCGCACCGGCTCGCAAGGCTCGAGCCCGAGGTCCTCGAGGACCTGCATGGCCTCCTGCTTCGCGGTCTCGTCGGGTGCGTGCGTCATCGGGTCCCCATGGGATCGCATGCATGTGCCATGCGCCACTGGCTTTCCAGCCGGCAGATCGTCACTTGCGAGGCTCGGGGGTGAGTTCGCGCGTCTCGACCAGCTGCGGTGGACGGTCTCCGTGGATGTGTTCCACGCGCACCTCGAGCCGCGTCGCGAGCGGGTGCCAGTCCAACTCGACCGCCCGTTCCTCCGCTGCCAGCAGTGGGTTGGCCCCGTGGACGTCGAGCCTCGCCTCGCCGAGGGATCGACCGTCTGCGCCCAGTTGGCGGAACCGCATGGCAAAAGTGCGTCCCCGCGCGAGACCGGGGACCCGGTGGCCCGCCTCGTTGGTGACGAAGAGGGTGGCCTTTGTCCCGTCGCGCACCAGGCGGTGGGAGAAGGCGCGTGCGCTGAACTCCGCCTCAGCCGGGCCCCGGATGCGGTGGCTGCGGCCTTCCCGCTCCGGCCCGCTCGCGGCACCGCTCTCCGGGTCGTTGGCGATCGCACGTGTGCGTGCGGGCATGTGGCAGCCGACACACGACATGCCCTGCTCGGCGAAGCCTGCGCGCTCGAAGTCCTCGGCAACCGGCAGCACGTCGGCGATGCGCCGGTCGTGGCAGCCGGAGCAGAGCGCAATCGATCCGCGCTCACCGAACGCAGCATCCTTGCTGGTGGGGTGTGCGGGCGTCGATGCGCCGTAGGGGCCGCACACGGTCTCGCCGCGGCTGTGGCAGGAAGCACACGTGATGCCGTGCACGCGGTCTTCCTGACGCAGTTCCGGCATGCGGCCGAGCCGGTCGAGCACCGACGCGGGTGCATGGCACGGCATGCAGAGCTCGGGGCGCTTCCGCGTGGCCAGGGCAGCCTGGTACTCGGCGTGGACGAATGCCTTGGCATGGGCAGTGTCGCCCCACTCTGCGTGGATCTCGCGGTGGCACGCACCGCAGTCCTCTGGTGTTCGGCCTGCACCGTGCGAGAGCGCTGCTGCGGCGGGGCCTCGCGCCGGCTGGTTCGCCGATTCCACGATGTCATCGCGGCCTCCGAGCCCGGCCAGCAGGCACGCGCCCAGTCCTGCAGCTGTCGTCCAGTGCCACGCCATGCCAGCAAGGCTAACCGAGGCCCGGTGCCGGTTCGCGGTCCGGCTTCAGTCCGGTAGGACCACAGTGCCGATGAGGTCGGTCGGTACCGAGCCACGACCTTGGACACGAACCACCCGCAACCCATGCGAACCACGCTCGAACGGCGCCTACGCGCGCTCGTCGAGGAGTTCTCGCGTGACTTCAACACGGTGGACAGGCCGGGTGCGGAGGCGGACCTCGACGACTTGCTCCAGTCGATCCGCGACTTTGCGTCGAGGGCCGTCGAGCCGTGTGCACTGCCGGAGGTCCCCGGTGGAGGTGCCATCGCCGGCCTGATGGCTCCCCGCAACTGCAGCTTCTCCGGCAGGACGGACTTCGTCTCCATCGAGGACGTCCTGCAGATGCTTGCCGCGGGCAAGCACTCGGGCTGCCTCACGATCGAGACCGAGGACGACCGCGTGGACGTCTGGCTCCACGACGGACGCATCGCATTCCTCGACCCCTTCCGCATCGAACGTCGTCAGGTCCCGGGCAGCGACCCTGCCGTTGCCACCCAGTTGTCCGCCGAGGAGTTGGAGTCCGCCCGCAGGGAGCGCCCGTCGCACGGCCAGCCGCTGCTGCTGCACCTGCACGCCAGGAAGGTCCTGCGTTGCGAGGACTTGGTCGACATGCTTGCCGTCTGCGGCAAGGACGCGCTCTTCGCGATGATGCGCGCGGCGGGTTCGCGCAGTTTCTCCTTCCACAGCGTCGAACTGCCGTTGCATGCCGTGCAGTTCGACCTCTGTCTCGGCGTGACGTCTGCGCTGCTGGAGGGTTCCAGGCTCGCCGACGACTGGAAGCAGTTGCAACGCGTGTTCCCTGACCCGTCGAAGCCGGTGCGTCGCCTGCTCGGTGCAGAGACCCTGGTCGCCGACGAGACGGTCGCACCCTCCACGGTCCGGGTGGCCATGGAACTCGACGGGACCAAGGGTGCTGCCCAGGTCGCTGCCGCGGTTGGGTTGCCCCTGTTCGACACCTGTGTCGAACTCGTCCGCCTCGCCCGCAAGGGGGTGGTCGAGCCACAGGGTGGCACCGAGGCCCTTGCTTCCGTCGAGGTCGACCTCGAAGTGGTGGAGCAGCCTGCCCTGCCGCCGTTCGCAGCGCGTCCTTGCCTGACGCTGGACGAGGAGGCTCCCGGACCGACGGCCACGGAGGAGCCGGCAGGTCCCGCAGCAGTCCCCGTCGAGGCCGCGGCACCGCTCGGGTGGTTCAGTCGGCTGGTGCAACGGGTGCGCGGCTGGCTGCGGCCCGGCAGCCGCTGATCAGCACCGGCGACGCTGCAACTGCAGCCTTCGCGCAGTCCGGTCGATGACCACGGTCAGCGCGACCATGGCCCAAAGGTAGGTCGCAGCCTGGGGGAGCTGCACCCACTTCAGGTTGGAGTCGAACTTGTCGCCGAGCCCGCCGGCGCCGACCCAGCCGAGCACGACGCCCATGCGAACGTTGACCTCGAACTGGAAGAACGCATAGGTCCGCCAGTCCGGCAGCGCGGCAGGCAGTGCACCGTAGAGGTAGATGCCGGGCCTGCATGCACCGCCGATCCGCTCCAGGCCGCGGTAGGAGAGGTTGTCCACGGTCTCCGTGAACACGCGCTGCAGCACCCCTGCACTGTGGAGTGCCACCGCGAGCACGCATGGCGTCACCCCCTGGCGGAAGAACACCGAGAGCACGACGACCCATGCGACCTCCGGAACGCCGCGCATCACGAGTGCAAGGCCTCGCGCCGTCACGACCATGCTCCACCGTGCGAGACGAGTGCAGGGCCCAGCGCGCTCGCCGGTGAACCGGTGCGCGTCGAGCTGGAAGGCGCGGGATGCAGGGAGTGCAAGGCATGCTGCAAGCAGGGTCGCGGCAACCGTGGCGACGAGGCCGATGGCGAGCGGGACGACCGATGCGGTGGCGGCCGAGGCCAACAGGTCCAGCCCGAGGTCCGGGGTGAACATGGCCTTCGCGTAGCGGGCGGCAAAGGACCACTCGGTGGTCGCGAGTTCCCCCCACACGATCTCGAGGGGTTCCCACAGGGCCCAGATGCTGCCCGCGAGCAGCGTCGTGGCCACGCCGAGCCCGAGCGTCCGCCTCAGCGTGGTGGTCCGCACCGACTCGTTGCGTGCGCGGCGGGGGTGGTTGGGGTCGACGCGCAGCTGGTTGCGGAGCAGGTTGGCTGCGATGTCGGCAGCAGCGGTCACCGCGAGCATCGTCAGCAGGACCGTCGCCACACGGTCCCAGCTGCCGTCGGTGTACTCGTCCCAGAGACCGGCACCGAGGCCGCCGCCGCCCACGACACCGATCACCGATGCATTGCGCACCGCGCACTCGGTGCGCATGAGGACGAACGAGAGCATCTGCCGTGCCGACAGCGGCTGGATGCCGTACAGGAAGATCTCGAGCCGCGATGCACCCGTACTGCGCAGGGCGGACCACCGCGCGGGGTCGACGTTGTCCCACTGCTCGCTGAGGACCTTGCCGAAGATGCCGCTGATGCTGATGCCGACCGCCACCACACCGGTGACTGCGTTGGGCCCCAGCACGTTTGCCACCAGCAGTGCCCACGCGAAGTCGGGCACGCCCCGCAGCACGTCCAGCAACAGCCGGAAACCCTCTGCGACCGCCGTGAGCGCCACGCGGTGCAGCCCCCGTGAGGGGTCCTCGCCGACCACGAGCGACCTGCATGCGCCCATGGCCAGCGGGTACGCCAGCAACAGGCCGAGGCCGGTGCCGAGCAGTGCGACGGCAAGCGTCTCGACGGCGAGGCGCGCACATCGGGCCAGCATCGGCGCGCCGAGGTCGGGGCTCGTGAACGAGCCGAGGTGGCGCCCCATCCTCTCGACGGCCTCCGCGAAGGTGGCGCCACTCGAGAACACCTCGAGGTTCCACGGGAGGACGGCGCAGGCGACGAGGACCAGCACGGCCAGTGCTCCTGCGGCGAGGTAGGGGCCGGCAGGACGTCCGAGGCCCGCGCTCACGCGCGGTTCCCGTCGAGCACGACTTCGTCGAGGTGCAGGGCGCGGTACTCGGCGCCGTAGACGGCGCGCAGGTCCTCTCGCCCCAGTGCGGAAGGCCTGCCCTGCCACACGACGCGGCCCTCGCGCAGTGCGATGACCCGGTCGAATCCCTCGCGCAGGAGGTCGAGCGTGTGCAGGCTCACCAACAACGTCGAGTGGTTCTCCGACGCGAACTGCAGCAGCATCCTCACGACTTCCCTGCCGAGCCGGATGTCGAGGGAACTCACCGGTTCGTCCGCGAGGACGACCCTCGGCTGCTGGAGCAGCAACCTGGCGATGGCCACGCGCTGCTGCTCACCACCGGAGAGCTCTCCGGGCAGGGACCACATCCGGTTGCCCATCTCGACGCGGTCGAGCACGGACTTCACCGCACCGAGGTCCCGCGGCCACAGCAGGGAGAGCAAGGCGCGGAACGACGACCAACTGCCGAGCCTGCCCATCAGCACGTTGTGCACCACGCGCAGGCCGGGGATGAGGTTGTCGCTCTGGTGGAGGAAGCCGACCTGACGTCGGAGCTGGCACAGGCGCCGGCCCTGCAACGTGCCGGTCTCCAGCCCGAGGACGTGCACCGAACCGCTCGTGGGCCAGAGGATCCCCGCACACATGCGCAGCAGGGTGGTCTTGCCGGCACCGGACGGGCCGATCAGGGCGACCTTCTCGCCGGCGGCGATGTCGAGGTCGATCCCTGCGAGCAGGTCGCGCCCCTCGACCCGTCGGGAGACGGATCGGAAGGCAATCTGGGTGCTGGCCACGGGTTCCGGCACGGGACTACTTGAGGAAGTCCTTCGGCAGGGCCTTCAGCACCGAGCGGATCCCGTCCCAGTCCTTCGAGTCCGCGGCCAGGAAGCGACCGGCGCTCCATGCGTCCAGCACCTTCTTGTCCTCGGCCTGCGCGGGGTCGAGGGCCAGCAGTGCGCCCTTCAGCTTGGCGAGGGTCGCGTCGCCCAGTCGCTTGTGGGCGACCCAGCAGTAGTCCACGTAGTCCGGGGTGGTGAACACCAGCGGTGCCGCAGCCTTCTCCTCGGGCTTTGCCTTGTCGTAGTAGGTGAAGTTGAGTGCACCCAGGTCGACCTCGCCGTTGACGACCGCCTGCAGCGTGGCAGCGTGGCCACCGCTCGGTCGGTAGGAGGCCGGGCTCGCGAAGTCCTTCTCTGCATCGATGCCTGCAAGCGTCAGGAAGTGGCGCGGCATGATGTGCCCGGAGGTCGACTTCTTGTCGCCGAAGGTGAAGGTGACGTCCTTCGCCCGTGCCGTCAGTTCCTCCAGCGAGCCCATCGGGGTCAGCTTGCCGCTCTCGACAGCCTTCTTGCTGGCGATGAAGTAGGTCTTGAACTTGAGGTCGATGTCGCGGGTGGCCAGGAACACCGCATCGCCGCCAGCGGCAGCATCGGCCTCGACCGAGGTCACGCCGCCGAACCACACCAGGTCGAGCTTGTTCGCCACCAGGCCGTTCACGCAGGCCGTGTAGTCACTGGAGGGGACGTAGCGCACCTCGATGCCGGTCTGCTTCGTCAGGTGCTCGCAGAGGAGCTTCGCGGTCTCGTCGAGCTTGCCCTTGTTGAAGTCGGGGATCGCACCCAGGCGGACCACGGTGGGGGCTGCGGCAGGGCTGGGCGCGGGAGAGTCGGAAGTGCATGCGGCCAGGAGGCCGAGCAGGGGGAACAGTCGCAGGGCGTGCTTCATGTTGCGGTCCAGGACAGGGAAACGCATCGCCGCCGATGCGGCATCGGATGCGAAGGAAGCTGGGCGCGGGTCCTGCACAGCAGGACGGCAGGACCCGGAAGAGCGCGGCGTCAGCGCGCCTGCGCTGGGGCTGCCGTCGTCCGGCATCCCGGTTGCGAAGCCCTGGCACACGGCCGGGCGGGGCGCGCGGTTCAACGGCGCCTCCTTCGCAGAGGCAGTCGGTCGTGGTGCGATCCGGGCTGCATGAGGTGAGGATCATCGGGTCTCGGTCCACCGTGGGCAAGGCCGAAGGCCGAACTGTCCCCTCAGACCGCTTCCCGTAACGTGCAACCCGTGTGGATCGTCCTTGCCCTCGCTGCCGGCACGCTGCAGGTGCTGCGCAACGCACTCGCGCAGCGGCTCGGCCGCAACGTGCCCCACGCGTTGAACGCATGGGCGAGGTTCACCTTCAACCTCCCCTTCACCGCGACCCTGTTGTGCGTGTTCGCGCTCGTCTGGGGCTGGCCCGCCCTCGACGCCTCGTTCTGGGGCTGGACTGCTGCCTGCGCCGCCACCCAGACGACCGCCCACCTCTGCTTCGTGGCTGCCCTGCGGCACCTGCCGTTCCAGCGGACGGTCGTGTTGCACAAGCTCGAGGTCGCCATGGCTCCGCTGCTCGGCGTGCTGCTCTTTGCCGAGTTTCCCAGCGCGAGCGGCTGGTTGGGGATCGGCATGTGCGCGGCCGGTGCAGTGGCGCTGAACGCGGCGCGTCCCGGTGCCGCCCTGCACCACGTGCTGCGGTTGGAGCGGGGTGCATGGCTGGCGCTCGGTTCCGGCCTCGGGGTGGCCCTCGCCAGCTTCTGCCTCAAGCAGGCATGCGAGTGTTTCCTCGCAGCAAACGGTGCTGGCGAGTCACGCCACCTGCAGGCTGCCGTCCACGCGCTCGTGCACGCAGCGTGGATGCAGGCGGCGGTCCTCACGGCATGGTTGCTGTGGCGCGAGCGCGGCGCGTTTGCCGCGTTGCGCGGCCGTCTCGGTGAATGTGTGCGCTTCGGGGCCGCCTCGGCAGCTTGCAGCCTGTGCTGGTTCTGGGCCTACTCGCTCGCTCTCGTTGCCTATGTCAAGGCGCTCGGGCAGGTCGAGCTGGTGGTGGCTGCCTGCTACAGCCACTTCGTGCTGCGCGAGGGCGGCGTCTTCCGCCAGTTGCCCGCGATCGTGCTCGTCCTCGCCGGGATCCTCACCGTCCTGCTCGGCTGAGCGGTCCTGCACCACCCGGCTGGCGGACGAACGATGCCACCCAGAAGTCGCGCACCAGCGGCAGCTGTGCGCGCACCGCATGCAACTCGTACCCACACTGCTCCATCCACCCACGCAACCTGCCGAGGGAGACGGCATGGCGACCGACGTCACCGCGAAGGGATGCCGCGCGGAGCCCCCGGACGATCCCGTGCACCGAGCAGGGGTGGAAGAAGCTCACGGTCACGTGGCGGCGGGCAACCCGCGCAGCCTCTGCCAGCGCGGTGCGCGCGACCTGGGGAGGCAGGTGGTGGAGGAACCGGAACATCACGATCCCGTCCACGGCCCCGTCGGCGAACGGCAGTGCGACGGCGTTGGCGCGGACAGCGGGCACCGCAGGGTCCCCGGCACGTTCCCGGGCCGTGGCGAGCATCGCGTGGGACGCATCCGCCCAGAGCACCGTCGCGCCGCGCTGCCGCAGGAACGGCAACAGCCTGCCGGCGCCGCAGGGAACGTCGAGCACGGACTCCCCTTGGACACCCGGCCAGACGGCTCCCAGGAGTTCCAGCTCACGGCGCGTGCGCGACGGGTTGCGCGACGCGTAGGCAGAGCTCTTGCCGGGCCGCTCGTACTGGCTGCCGTCCGCCGGCACGGGCAGGCCCGCGAGCAGGTTCCTTGCACCTGCGCCGTGGAGCCCTGCGCCAGTGCAGACCCGCCACGCGAACCGTAGCGAGGTGGTTCGCCCCACCGTTGCCGCGAGCGGCAACCATCGCCGCAGCATGCGCTGCAGCGCGCGCCGGTCGCAGGTGCGCGTGCGCGTGGTGCCGTTGTGCAGGTCCAGCACGCCGAGGTCCAGGGCCCCGTCTGCACCGCTGCGCGCGTACACGTGCTCGGGCGAGAGGTCGGGCAGGGCGAAACCCTGGGCGAAGAGGTTGCCCGCGAAGCGCGCGAGGGTACGCGCTGCTCCCGGTGGCACGGCGGCACCGACCAGCCGGGAGACCGGATCGCCCTCCAGCTCGGCACAGAGGTAGTACTGCCTGCCACCCGACTCGCCCCAGCCCAGCGGTCTCGGCGTGCGCACCCCGGCACTGCGCAGCTCGACGGTGACCAGGGCCTCGCGCTGGGCGTCGTTGTGTGCCCCGGGCGACGTGAACCGGTTGCGCAGGCGGTTCTTCCACTGTGTGCCGTGGAACTCCTTGAGGTAGCAGGTCGTGTCGCCCACGCGCAGCCGGTGCACCCGGCGCAGGCGGTTGGGTGGCGCGGCGGACTCGCGCGGCAGCGCGAGCAGTGACGCCAGCGTGGGCACCGCCGCCCGCTCCGCTGCCGTCGCCTCGAGCCAGTGCCACTCGCCGGTCATGGGGCCACGTTAGTGCCCGAGGGCCTCTGCCGCACCGTTCTCCTGCCGCAGCGCAACCGCTGCGAGCTTGCCCGCCCGCGACCGTGCCAACATGATCGGGCCATGCCGCGTCCCGATCCCCTGCTCACGCGTGAACTGGTCGCAGACCTGCCGAAGTCCGACCTGCACCTGCACCTCGACGGGAGCCTCCGGCTCGAGACCCTGGTCGAACTCGCGGGAGCGCGAGGTGTCGCGCTGCCCAGCCGCACCCCCGAGGGGTTGCTGGACACGGTCTTCAAGCGCGTCTACCGCAACCTTCCCGAGTACCTCAAGGGGTTCGAGTTCACGGTGGCGTGCCTGCAGGACGCAGAGTCGCTCGAGCGTGTCGCCTACGAGCTGTGCATCGACTGCCGCAGGGAGAACGTGTTCTACGCGGAGATCCGGTTCGCGCCGCAGCTGCACGTCAGTGCCTCGCTGGGCATCCGCGACGTGCTCGCTGCCGTGGCGCGCGGCATCGAGCGCGCCACCAAGGAGATCAACCGCGACCCGCTGTGCCGGTCCGGCAAGGTCCCTCCCTTCGCTGCCGGCATCATCGTGTGCGCACTGCGCTTCTTCCTGCCGCAGTTCAGCCAGCACTACCGTGCGTTCTTCGAGGTGATGCCGCATGCGCCCACGAGCGAGGTCTACTCACTCGCTTCGCTCGAACTTGCCCGCGCCGCAGTGCGGGCTGCGGGCGACGGGCTGCCGGTGGTGGGGTTCGACCTCGCCGGGCAGGAGCGTGGGTTCCCGGCCAAGGACCACCAGGCCGCCTACCAGCTCGCTCACGAGCACTTCCTCGGCAAGACGGTGCATGCGGGCGAGGACTACGGCCCCGAGTCCATCTTCCAGGCGATCACGGACTGCCATGCCGACCGCATCGGCCACGGCACGTGGCTGTTCAGCACGCGGCACATCCGCGACCGCTCGATCACGGACAAGAGGGCGTACGTCGACGAACTGGTGCGCTACGTGGCCGACCGGAGGGTCACGCTGGAGGTGTGTCTCACCTCGAACCAGCAGACGCTGCCCGAGCTGCGGGATCGTCTCGAACGGCACCCGTTCCACCTGATGCGCAAGAACCGTTGCTCGGTCACGCTCTGCACCGACAACCGACTCGTGTCCCGCACCACCATGACCGACGAGGTGCACAAGGCCGTCACGACCTTTGCCCTCGCGCCCCGCGAGCTCAAGGACCTGCTGATCTACGGGTTCAAGCGCAGCTTCCACGCCGTGCCCTACCCCGAGAAGCGGGCCTACGTGCGCAAGGTGCTCGACCACATGGAGGCAATGTTCCTGAAGCACGGAGTCGAGGCGCGCGGCCCCGGCGCAGCTCCCGCCCCGAACTGAGGCACGCGCGGGTTCCATGCGACCGCGTCCGTACCTTCGGTGCGCGTTACGGTGCGCCGCAGGCATCGCGCTCGGCTGGACCCCCTTGCTGGGTGGGCTACACTCCTGCGACCGCACCCACGACCGCAGCTCCCCTCCCTCCACCCGTGTCGCTCCTAAGTTCGGCCGCATGCCTTGCATGCGCCGTTGCCATCGCAGCACCTTGGAGCGCGCAGTCCCTGCGCGCGCAGGTGGACGCACAGACACTGCCGGGTCGCGCGTCCAACCAGGGCACGGAGAGCGACCTCTACAGCCGCGTGTTCCCGTCCCGCGTCAAGACCTGGGTCAAGTCGAGTTACGACCCTGACGACCGACCGAGTTCGGCCTCCCAAGGCAACGACGACGGCTTCTCCGGCACCAATGCGTGTGAGCTCTACCGCACCACGGACCAGGGCAACAACCTTGCCGTGATCGCCCAGGTCGAGGGACGCGCAGGAGTCATGGGCCTGTTCTTCCGCAACTTCTGGAGCGGCTACGCAGGGTTGCCGATGTACCCGGGCGAGTACAACCGCGCGCGCTTCTGGCTCGACGGCACGCTTGCCCACGACGTCGTTCTCGACGAGTGCTTCCGCAACCCCAACGGCACGCTGCCCCAGGTGTGGCCCTTCGTCGGGCCCTTCACCGGCAACCGCTCTGGCGGTCACTTCACCCATGCGCAGCTGCGCTGGAACGACTCCTTCCGCCTCGGGCTCTGGGACGACTCCTTCAGCAACGCGGCTCGTTTCCACCGCGTGGCTGCAACCCTTGCCTCGCCGGAGAACGAGCTGGTCGTGCCCGACATGGCGAACTGGGAGCGCATTCGTCGCTCGCCCCGCCAGTGGCCGCACTCGGCGGCACGGGTGCCGTCCAAGACGCAGCTGTCGCTGCCTGCCAACGGCGGTTCCGGGGTGATCCAGCTCACGGGACCTGCCACGCTGCTCGAGCTCACCTGCGTGACCGGCGCGCACGACGACTGGGCTGGCCTGCGGGTCCGGTTCACCTGGGACTCCCTGCCCGTGCCCTCGGTCGACATGCCGCTGCGGCTGCTCGGCGCCATGGTCGCGCCACCGCTCCGGTTCCCGGTCGCAACCCTGCTCATGGGCAACGATGGCGACCGGAAGCTGCAGAACTGGTACCCGATGCACTTCGCACAGGGTGCCACGCTCGAGTTCGTCAACGACAACGCATGGCCGGTGTCGCTCTCCGTGACCCACTGTGTCAGTCCGGGCGCGCACCCGGGACCATGGGGACACTTCACCGGGTGGTACCGCGGCGAGACGACACAGACGGGTGTGCCGTTCCAGGGGCCTGAGTTCCGCAACTGCCGCGGCGTGTTGCGGTTCCTCGGGCTCGAGGACGTGATGGACACGACCGGCAGGATCCCGAACCAGACGACGACCCACCTGGAGGGCGACGTGTGTGTGCGGGTCAACGGCAACCGTGGCGACGACCACACCTTCGACGCGAGCGAGACCGCCATCGGCAGGTGGGGGTGGTACCTGAGCCCCTCCGACCTGCCCTTCGTGGGGGACACGTCCTTCCAGACCGGCCCGCTGCCGCTCGCACTGCCCCAGCCCGGCCAGATGGCCGTGCGTCGGCTCATGGGGTCCGCCTTCGTGTTCGACCCGATCGCCTTCGTCGACGGCATCCGCATCGTGCTCGAGCACGGCGTCCAGAACCAAGCCAATGCGGACTACGGGTTGTTCGCATTCCTCTACCTCGAGCCGGGTGCCGCCCGCATCACGGGTGCCGAGATCGACATCGGCGACCCGTTGGCCGAGGCCCCGCACCAGGTCCAGTACACCCAGTGGGTGGGGTACGTGCGCCGGGGCGGTTTCCTGCGCGACCAGTTCTTCGGCACCTCGGACGTGACCGACACGGTGCGCCACGTGCGCGACTACCTGCGGTTCCGCTACGCCCGTTCCGCCGAGGGCAGCCTGACGCGCCCCGTCGGCATCGGTTTCCGTCTCGACCGGTTGATGGGCAGCGGTGCCCAGGTGGTGCGCGCAGACGTGCTGGTGGACGGACAGTACGCGGGCCTGCTGCACTGTCCCGACCACAGCTCCATCTACCCGTGGAAGGAAGGCGGCGAGCTCGAGGTCGAGGTGCCGCGCAGGCTGACCGACGGGAAGGCGAGCTTCACGGTCGAACTGCGGCCGCGGCCCGGGAGCGACCCGGTGCGACTCGCACGCGCCTGGGTGTACGAGTACGTGAAGTGAGCTGAGCGCCGCCTGCCTCGCGTGTCCGTCCGCGCCGGGCCGGGGCCTACTTGCGCAGGGCGGCCTGGAGGATGGCGATCGCCTCCTCGACGGCGTTCACGAGGGCATCGTTCTGCTTTGCAGCGGCCTCGTGGATCTGGCGGATCGCACCCATCATCTGGCTCTCGATCGAGCGGAACGATCCGTTCCCGCCCTTGTTCTCGCGGGGGGCCGCAGCCTTCTTGCCCGAACCCTTCGGGCGGCCACGGCGCTTCTTGGGAGCCTCCTCGGCAGGCGCGGGAGCCTCGTCCTCGGTCGGAGCCTCGGCCTTGGCGGCGCGGGGCTTGCGCGTCACCGGCTCGCCCATGCCCAGCAGGACCTTTGCCGAGTGCAGCGAGCGACCTGCGAGCGAGATGCCCGCCTCGGTTGCCTCGTCGCGCATCTCCTTGAGGCCGAGGTTTGCGTCCTGCTCCAGCTTGTGGATGCAGAAGAGGATGCTGTCCTTGGTGCCGGGGAAACGCTCACGGAGGCCTTCAACGGCTTCGTTCCAGTTGATCACGATCGACTCTCGGGTGGGGGTTGGGAAAGGAAGGGTCGGCAGTGTTGTCCCGTGCCTGTCCCTCGTCAACAGCGCACAGGCAACGGGTTGGCGAATCCGTGCCAAGGGAGCTATCGTTCCCCGGCCGGCTGGACAGAGCGTCCCGCCGTGCACGGTCCCAGGAGGCCGCGATGAACAAGATGGCTCTGCCGCTGCTGTGTGCTCTGCTCGGTTTGACCCTCGCCCGGCCTGCTGCCCCGCAATGATGAGCGGGTGCCCGGGGGCCCAGTTGGGTCCCAGCTGACGCGATGGGTGGTGCAGGTGGCGCCGGCGGAGCCGGTGGTGCCGGTGCGCGCGGTGGTGCAGGCGGGGCCCCGGGAGCGGCTGCGGCCGCGACCCCGGGTCGCCGAGGCGGGGGTATCGCCCTCGACCTGCGCCGCGGCAAGTCCTCGAAGCGCCTGCTCGAGATCGAGTGGACCCACCCGGTCCACAAGCCTGCCGAACCGAAGGAACCCGCCAAGCCGGGGACCACGGTTGTCGGGCCGGTCGAGCGTGCCCTTCCTGCGGAGGAGGCATGGCTGCTGGTTGCGGACGGCGACAAGCGCCCGCTCCTCGTCATGCGCGAGTGCGAGCTGTGCAAGGGCACGGACCACGCACTGCTCAACCGCAGTCTCGACAACGAGCAGACGGTGCTGCTCACGCACTGGTTCCGGTGCGTGAAGCTGCCGCCCAACGTGGTCGACGAGAAGCACCCGCTCCATGCGCTGTTCCAGCGCACCAAGGAGGGGGAGCCGGTCCCGCACCTGTTCTTCGCCGATGCCAATGGCGGCAACCGGTCGCCGTTGCCCGGCGACCAGTCGCAGTCCCAGCTGTGGGAAGTGATGTTCGGTTACCTCGAGCGGTGCTACGAGGGCGACGCGAAGAAGTGCATCAAGGAGCTGCGCGCCCTGTTGAGCGACTTCGACACCGTCGATGCCCTGGAGCAGGAACTCAAGGTCCGCGTCGACCAGGTACTCGAGACGAACGGCCCCGAGTCGCCCAAGCTGAAGAAGCTTGCCGAGGACCAGGACCAGCTCCGCAAACGCCGCGAGAAGATCTCCGCGCGCGAGAAGGAACTGCGCGCCCAGGTGCGACTGGAGTCGCAGCAGCCTGCTCCCGCGGCTCGGTGAGCCGGTGCGCCGCCGGGCCCGGCCCGGCGGTTGACTGCCCCGCTTCGGGCGGCCTGCGGTTGCGTGCGGGACGGCCCCGGGCACACTGGGGCCCATGATCCGCGCCCTCGGTGCCGCGTTGCTTGCCGCACTGCTGCTGCCCGCGCAGCAGCCCGACGACGAACTTGTCGTCGCGAAGGACCCCTACACCGAGGCAGACCCTCAGGCCATGAAGGCCGCCGGCATCGTCGCCTACGGGCCCTTCCCCTGGGCGGACGGCGTGTCGACCACGGACGTGGACAAGGTGCTCGGGTCCAGCCGCATGCTCTGGATGGAGACCGCGCATTTCCGCATCGGCTCCAACCTTCGTCCCACCAAGGTGCCCGAGGAGGCGGAGGAGAAGAAGTCGCTGCAGGCCGAGGTCCGTGCCCTGCGCGAGCGGCTGCCCAAGGTGAAGGACAAGCCGCGGCAGCTCGACCCCTGGCTGCGCATGCACCTCTACGCGCAGCGCGCCGAGAACCTGTATGCCGAGTGGTGCGCCATGGCCGGTGTGACCGATGCCGACTTCGGCGAGGGCAAGGCGGTGCGCAGCGGCAAGTACCTCGGGCTGCCGGACAAGTTCCTCGTCCTGCTGTTCGACAAGCAGTCCGACCTCGCGCGCTACATGGACCGCTTCTGCGGCGTGAAGGCCGACAAGTCCTACCGCCACTACCACCAGAAGAGCTCCCAGATGCTGGCTGTCCTCGCGCGCGAGGGCTTCGAGGACGCCAACGAACTCGCGCTGCAGAGCCACTTCGCGTACTCGCTCGCGATGAACTTCACCAACGGCTACATGGGCTACTACTACGACCTGCCGTGCTGGCTGCTGGAGGGCATCGCACACGGGTTCGCCCGCAAGGTGCCGACGAAGTTCGTCAACATCTCGATCGAGGACGAGGCGGTCGACGCACAGCGCCAGCACCTCTGGCCGCAGCGCATCCGCGCCCGCGTCGGGTTCGACCACTTCCCGAAGGCGGCGGACCTGCTGGCCGTGCAGGACCCGAAGGGGCTCGACTACGCAGCGCACCTGATGAGCTGGTCGCGGGTGGACTTCCTGCGCAAGCAGGACGAGGTTGCGTTCGGCAAGCTCGTCAAGGGACTCAAGACCCTCTCGCTCCCGGCGACCGGCGGCACGCTGCCGTTCGCGCAGGTGCATGCGCGGCAGCTGGAACTGCTGCAGGAGCTCTACGGCCTCGACCCGGAGTCCTTCGACGCGAGGTGGAAGGAACACGTGCTGAAGACCTATCCCAAGAAGTGACCATGAGCCCCGCTGTCCTCGCTGCACTCGGCATTGCCGGCGCGCTCGGCGCAGTGTCGCGTTTCCTCTGCGTGTGGTTCTGTGGCACGGTGCTCGGGATCGCCTCGCCCTGGGGCGTGCTGATGGTCAACCTCGTTGGTTGCCTGCTGTTCGGCCTGGCGTGGGGGACCATGCAGCACCGTGCCTCCCCGGTCCTGACGGCAGCGGTGTTCAGCGGTTTCCTCGGTGCGTTCACCACCTTCTCCACGTTTGCCGGGGACACCGTGATGATGGCGGAACGCGGTGACTGGTTGCAGGCGGCAGGCAACGTCGCCATCCACAACGTGGCTGGCATCCTCGCCCTCGTGGCGGGCCTCGCCGTCGGCCGGGCCCTGGGCTGAGGTGCCTCCCTTGCGCGCTCTCTCCCTCTTCCTCGGAGCCGGATGCTGTGCAGGCCTGTTGGCACTCGCCTTCCTCGGTCGCGGGCAGGGCCCGGCAGTGCCGGTCGGTACCCCGGATCCTTCCGGGACAACGGTCCCGCAGGGGCACGTCTACTGCGGCATCACCGAACAGCCGGAACACCTCAACCCGTTCACGTTGCAGGGCGGAGTCGCGCGCCGCTACGTGCTGGGTTTCACCCACGAGACACTGCTCGACAGTGACCCGGCAACGGGTGCGCTGCGTCCGGCGCTTGCCGTCGCACACCGCGTCGTCGACGACGGGCGGGCGCTGGAGTTCGAGTTGCGCGAGGGCGTGGTGTTCAGCGACGGCACTGCCTGCACGCCCGACGACGTGTTGTTCACCTGGCAGGCAGCTCGAGCGGTCGGCAACGCAGTCGGCTCGATGCGCGACGGGATGGGACTGGTGCGCGAGGCCTCCGTCCGCGGCAACTCTCCCGCCGTCCTGCGGGTCGAGCTGCACGAGCCCTTCTTTGCCTCCGCACGTGCCGTCGGCGAGTCGTGGACGGTGGTGCAGAAGCGCTTCTTCGAGCGCGAGGTGGCGGCGCTTGCGGTGGCGCGAGGCTTGGCGGCACCGTCGTCGGTGGCGGACCCCGGCTTCGGCGAGTTGCTTGCCGCCCTGGGTGCGAGCGGGCCGGGGACCGGTCCGTACATGCTCGGGGTCGACGCGCAGGGCAGGGTGATGTTCCGCCGCAACCTCGACCTGGAGCTGGTGCGGAACCCGTTGTCGTGGCGCAAGCGTGCGGCGCCGGACCGCTGGAACCTCGGTGGCATCCGGCTGCTCTTCCTCACCGACGAGACTGCCCGCCACAGTGCGCTCGTCGAGCGCCGCATCGACTGGTACCAGGCGCAGGACCCGGACCGGGTGCTGGCACAGCGGCCCGAACTGCTCAACGACTACCGCAAGGTGACCTACGACTACCAGGCGCTCGGCTGCTACCTCGTGCTCTGGAACACGCGCCGTGCGCAGCTCTCCGACCCGCGGGTGCGGCAGGCACTCGACCAGCTGTTCGACCGCGAGGCGATCGCCCGCGACGTGTTCCGTGGCACTGCGCGGCCGGCCTTCGCGTTCTTCAAGCCGGGCACGGAAAGCTACCCAGTCGACCCGCGCACGCTGCAGCCCGATCCCGTTGCCGTGCGCGAGAGCCTTGCAGCCTGTGGCATCGGTCCTGCCGCGCCGCTGCGGATCCGGTTGCTGGTGCCCGCCGGATTCGAGCCCGGCAGGCGCATGGGGGAGTTGTTCGTGTCCGCGGCCCGCGACGCAGGCGTCGAGGTGGAGCTGCAGCAACTCGAGTGGTCCCTCCTGGCCCAGGCGCAACAACGTGGCGACTGGGACGGGATCCTGCGCATGCAGGGCCACCGCAGCTGGGTGGACCCGTGGGAGCTGTTCCACTCGCGTGGCGGCGGCAACGCCATGGGCTGGTCCCATGCCGAGGCAGACCGACTGCTGGACCAGGCGCGCGTGGCCCA
>JBEGVB010000143.1:0-2607 GCA_041178545.1 Planctomycetota bacterium | reverse complement strand
GCCATCGGGCCCGCAGGAACGGTGCACGCCTCGCTGCGCGACTGGGCGCGGTTCGTGGCGCTGCACCTGCGGGGCGCGCGCGGCGAGCAGGGCCTGCTGCTGCAGCCGGCGACGTTTGCCGTGCTGCACACGGCACCCGAGGGCTCCACGTATGCGATGGGCTGGGGCACGGAACAGCGGCCATGGGCAGGCGGCCGCGCGCTCACCCACCGCGGCTCCAACACCATGAAGTGCGGCCGGGGGTGGGGCGCGCCCGGGCGCCACCACGCGTTCCTCGTGGTCACCAATGCAGCGGGCAGTGCCGCGCAGCAGGCCACCAACCGCGCGGTTGGCGCCATGGTGCGGATGCGCGGCCTCGGGGCGCGTTGAACCATGGGCCGTGACACCACGTCGTGGCAAGTGCTCACGGCTGCGACGCTCGGCGGCGTGGCATGCCTGACCGTCTGGTTGCGGACTGCACCTGCGGAAAGTTGGCGGCTTGCCACCGCAGGCTGCTGGCTGGTCACCGCCGTGGCTGCCGTGCACCGGGCGCGGCGCGAGCTGCCGGTGCATGGCTTCGTCTGGTGCTGGCTCGCCGCAGGGTTGCTGCTGGGCGCCCTGCTGGCCGTGGGCGTGCTGACGTTGCTGCGTCCGTTCGGGTGAGGCAGGCGGGGCGCGCGGTGCAAGTCATGCCCCACCAACGACTGCGGCCCGCATGCACGGGGCACGCGGGCCGCAGGAGGCACAGGGGCCGGGCCCCTGCGCGCGGTCAGTTGCCGATCACCGAACCGATCGAGTTCGAGGTGACGAACCCGAGCAGGTTGGCGGTCGGGTCGACCACGTAGGCCTGGTTGTAGAACACGATGCCCGCGACCGAGGTCGAGTTGGGCAGCGTGAGGTTCCAGGTGGCCGAGCCAGCGGTGCCCGCGAACACACTCGTGGCATCCGAGCTCACGTAGGCCGTGCAGCCCGGGGCGCCGAACCCCGACAGGTCGAGCGGCAGCGGGCCGAAGACCGAGCTGCTGCGGCTGAGGCCGAGGGCCATGATGGCCGTGTTGAAGGGCAGGTTGTTGGCCGTGACGCTGAACGCGGAGCCCAGCACCGGACGGGTGGCCGTCAGCGCCGAGACCGGCTGCGAGCCGGCGCAGCCCTTGGCAAAGCTGCCCACGTCGGCGCGGCCCGTGATGTTGTGGGTGTCGTAGTAGAGCGAACCGCTCCAGCCGCGCGGGCTGTTGACCGTGGTGGTGGTGCCCTGGAACGGAGCCACCGTCGTCGCCGCGGCCGAGCCTGCCGTGATCGACAGCTCGGAGTTGGCATAGGTGGTGACCGCGCCGAGGGTCACGTACCGCGGGGCCACGCCCGTGTAGCGCAGGGCCATGCCGTAGCTACCGGGGGGCAGGTACACCGGCGCCGGGAAGGCGGCGTTGGAGGGCACGTTGGCGACCGCGTTGCTGGTGCCGCTGGCGGTGCCGATCTGCAGCCAAGGAGCTGGGTTGTACTCGAAGCCCGAGTAGGTGCCGTTCTTGACGTACACGTCCACCGTGAAGGCCGTGGACAGGGTGCTGGTGATGCTGTCCATCGAGCCGAGGGCGATGCCGCGCGGGTTGAGGACGTTGAGGTTGAAGTACACCGTCCACAGCGATGCGCCGCCGTTGTTGGCCGCGAGGTTGGTGGTCAGCAGCTGGAGCGGGACCACCGACTTGGTGACAGCCGAGGTGTTGCAGTTGCGGGTGGCCGTGAGGGTCACGTTGACTGCGCTGGTGCTCGGGTAGACCCACACCGGGTTCTGCGCGGTGCTGTCCACCACGCTGTCGCCGTCCAGGTCCCAGGCCCATGCGGTGGCGGGCATGTTGGACGTGTCGGTGAACTGCACGGTGTTGGTCGCGATCACCTGCGTGGTGAAGTTGGCCGTGATGCGGTCCGTGCGCACGTAGGCGGTGCGGGTGAGCGTGCTGGGCGGGTTGACGCCGTCGGTCGTGGTGAGCGACACGTTGAAGTCACCGCACGTGGCGTAGATGTACGACGGGTTCTGGACCGTCGAGTCGATCACGGCGTCGCCGTTGAAGTCCCAGGCCCAGCTGGTCACGCCGGTGGGCACGCTGGTGTAGGTCTGGTCGGTGAAGTTGACCGTGAGCGGCGAGGGGCCACCCGTGGCACTGGCCGTGAAGCTGCTGAACAGCCCGTTGGCGGGGATGTAGGTGAACTCGCAGAGGAGCGAGTGGTTGTTGCCGATGGTGCCGGTCACGGCAGTGTTGGGATCACCAGCGAAGTAGATGCGCGTGCCGAGAGCTGGCCCACCCACGCCCGTGAGGCCCGAGACAACGTCTTGCGCACGCCCAGTGCCGGTCCAGCCGGTGCCGTCGAGGTAGACGTCGAAGCACAGGTCCGTGCCGCTGGTCGGGTCGTAGAGGAAGTTGGTGCTGAACGGGATCGTGATGTTCCACGGCACCGCGATGCCTGCGCCAAGCGTCGAGCCGCCGCCGACGGACACCGGGCCCTGGTGGACGGTCTGCGAACCTGCGGCCAGGTTGCTGGCGAAGGTGGCCGAGGCCGCGAGGTAGTCGCTGGCCGCGTAGCCCATGTCGATGCGGATGTTGGGGTAGGTGCCGCCAGCCCAGGTCGTCGTCG
>JBEGVB010000142.1:0-47981 GCA_041178545.1 Planctomycetota bacterium | reverse complement strand
GGGACCTGAGTGCCAGGCTGCACCGCCGCAGCTGGTGCGCGAGCAAGAAGCGCGAGTACCTCGGCCTGCACCTGCAGATGGTGACGGTGTATCGCAACTACGTGTGCCGGAGGACCAACGTAGAGGCCGCGCACCGCACACCAGCTTGGCACTTGGGCTTGTTGCCGCGCCAAATGGGCTACCGCGAGGTGTGCAGGTGGCGGCAGGACTGGGGCGGGATCAGCCCGCACCCGCTGAGTGTCAGCGGGAGGAGGGTCGTGGCGGCGTGAGGCGAATGCGGAGAGCGTCGGCCCAGCAGCTTGCAGACGCCGAGCCCAGTTCGGACATCTGGATCAGATTTTCAACCTCAGCGGCCTCCCATCCTCCCCAAACCCCATCACGGCTTCGGCCCCGCGGCTGAAGGCGCTGCGGCGGAGGACGGGTTGGATGGTCTGCAGGATCTTGCGCGGGTCCGGACCGGCAAAGAACAGGGTGCAGGTGCCACCGCCGGTCTCGTCGCCGTCGAACTCACCGACCCCCGCGGTCTCGACCGCATCTGCGAGTTCGTCCGACAGTTTCTCGATGGCGAGACGGTCCGACGCAGTGCCCATGGAGCGGTTGCTCAGGGTGAGGACGACCAGCAGGTCCTGCTCCTGCGGTTCGTCGTCGTCGAGTTCTTCACGGTCCTGTGGAAGGTTCTCCGCCATGCGCGCAGCATAGCGAGGTTCGTTCCGTTGCCACCCAGGGCGCGGCTGGTGGACCCGAGGGGGCTCGCTATGCTGGACGGGTTTATCCGCTTGGCATCAAAGTCCTCCGAGCCCCGGTCCGGGGTGTCCGCGGCCACCCACGTGGTGGTCAAGGGCGCCCGGGAACACAACCTGAAGAACGTCGACCTGGCGTTCCCGCGGGACTCGCTCACGACCTTCACCGGGGTGTCCGGCTCGGGCAAGTCGAGCCTGGCGTACCACACGGTCTACCAAGAGGGGCAGCGGCGGTTCCTGGAGAGCCTGAGTTCCTACGCGAGGCAGTTCCTGGGACGGATGGAGAAGCCGAAGGTGGACCTCGTCGAGGGCCTCTCTCCGACGGTGTCCATCGACCAGAAGTCGACCAGTCACGCTGCGCGCAGCACGGTGGGGACGTTGACGGAGGTGATGGACTTCCTCCGTCTGCTCTGGTCCCGCCTCGGGGTTCCGGCATGCCCCGAGTGCGGTGCCTTGATCGAGGCATGGTCGGCGGACCGCATCACGGATGCGATCCTCGTCCAGTACGAGAACAAGCAGGCGATGGTGCTCGCGCCGGTGGTCCGCGAGCGCAAGGGTGAGTACCGGAAGGAACTCGACGGTTGGCGCGCCAAGGGCTTCGTGCGCGCGCGCATCGACGGCGTGGTGCGGCGCCTCGACGAGGAGATCAAGCTCGACCGCTACGTCTACCACACGATCGAGCTGGTGGTGGATCGCCTCACGTTGCAGGGCGACGCGCGGAGCCGACTCGCAGAGGCGGTCGAACAGGCCTTGTCGCTCGGGGACGGTCTGTGCGCCATCGCCTGGGGCGAGGACGGGCACCGATTGTTCTCGGCACGCCGCAGCTGCCCTGCAGGTCACGGCTCGCTGCCGGAGATGGAGCCTCGCCTCTTCTCCTTCAACAGCCCGATCGGTGCCTGCCCCAAGTGCGACGGGCTCGGCGAGACGCACGGCTTCTCGGTCGAGGCGGTGGTGAGCGATCCCCGGCGTACCCTGCGGGACGGAGCGCTGCAGGCGTTCACGCCCGACGGTCGGCTCGTCTACGGCAAGCTCACCCTGGACCACCTGGCGGAGGTCGGGCGTGCAGAAGGGTTCGACCTGGACACGCCTTGGCACAAACTCCCTGCCAAGGCCCGCAAGGTGGTCCTGCACGGTTCCGGCGACCGGCTCTACGACTTCCGGTGGACGAAGCAGGGAGTCAGCTTCCGTACGACAGGCCGCGACCGGATCGCATGGCCAGGGGTGCTGCGCCACCTGGAGGCCTGTTACCGGCCCTCCCGTGCACGGCACCTGGACCGCTTCCGCTCGGCGACTCCCTGCGACGCATGCGAGGGCACGCGGCTCGGCCCGCAGGCCCGCGCGGTGCGCTTCGAGGGGCGCTCACTTCCCGAGGTGCTCGCATTCTCCGTGGACGACGCACTCGCCTGGGTGCGCGCGGTCCGCCTGGAAGGCAATGCGCTGCTCATCGGCAGGGACATCCTCGCAGAGGTGGAGCGGCGACTCGGTTTCCTGGCCGAGGTCGGGCTCTCCTACCTGACGCTGGAGCGCCGCGCCAACACGCTCTCGGGCGGCGAGTCGCAGCGCATCCGGTTGGCGGCTCAGGTGGGTGCAGGCCTGCGCGGGATCCTGTACGTGCTGGACGAGCCCAGCATCGGCCTGCACGCGCGCGACCAGGAGCGGCTGCTCCGGACGCTGGAGGCACTCCGCGACCGCGGCAACACCGTGGTGGTGGTGGAGCACGACCAGGAGACGATGGAGCGCAGCGACTTCCTGGTGGACGTCGGTCCAGGAGCTGGGACGCACGGCGGCACGATCGTGGCGGCCGGCACACCCGCCGAGGTGAAGGCGTGCAAGGCCTCTGCGACGGGCAAGTACCTCAAGGGAGAACTCCGCATCGAGTCCCCCGCAGTCCGCCGCAGCGCCGACAAGGGTGCACTGCGCGTCCGTGGCGCCACGCACCACAACCTCAAGGGGATCGACGTCGAGATCCCGCTGGGACGTTTCGTCGCGGTTGCCGGGGTGAGCGGCAGCGGCAAGTCGACGCTCGTGCACCACGTTCTGAAACCATCCCTCGGCCGGGTGCTCAACGGCTCGAACGAGGTGCCCGGCGCCTGTGACGGCGTGGAGGGGATCGAGCTGCTCGACAAGGTGGTGGAGATCGACCAGGCACCGATCGGCCGGACACCGCGCAGCAACCCTGCGACGTACACCGACGTCTGGACGCACGTCCGCGACCTCTACTCGATGCTCCCAGAGTCACGACTGCGCCAGTACGAGAAGGGACGTTTCTCGTTCAACGTGCCGGGGGGGCGTTGCGAGGCCTGCGAGGGTGCGGGTGTCCAGGTGCTGGAGATGAACTTCCTCGCGCCGGTGGAGGTGGTGTGCGAGGAGTGCGGTGGTGCCCGGTTCCACGCCGAGACTCTGCAGGTGCGGTTCCAGGGCCGCAGCGTGCACGACGTGCTGGAGATGACGGTGGACGAGGCCGCAAACCTGTTCGCGAACCTGCCGAAGGTCGCCCGCGGGCTGCGGATGCTGCAGCGTGTGGGGCTCGGCTACCTGAAGCTGGGCCAGCCCTCGACCACGCTCAGCGGCGGCGAGGCGCAACGGATCAAGCTGGCAGCCGAGCTGCAACGTCCCGCGACAGGCAAGACGCTGTACATCCTGGACGAACCCACCACGGGCCTCCACTTCAGCGACGTGCAGCGACTGCTGGAGTGCCTGCAGGAACTTGTGGACGCGGGCAACACGGTCCTGGTGATCGAGCACAACGTGGACGTGATCCGCTGCGCGGACTGGGTGCTGGAGCTGGGGCCCGAGGGTGGGGCCGGCGGCGGCCTCCTGGTTGCGAAGGGCACTCCTGAACAGGTGGCATCGGTCCCGGGCTCGGCGACTGCGGAGGCGTTGTTGCATGCAGGCGTGGTGCCCGCGACCCGCGTGAAGCGTGCCAAGGTCGGCGTTGCACGCAGCACCGCAGGGCGTGCGCTGCGGACAGAGGCATCGAAGCAGATCGAGGTCCGCGGCGCCCGCACCCACAACCTCAAGGGCGTGGACGTGGACGTGCCTCACGGGCGCTTCACGGTGGTGACCGGGGTCTCCGGCTCGGGCAAGTCCAGCCTGGCCTTCGACACCATCTTCCAGGAGGGACAGCGTCGGTTCCTCGAGAGCATGTCGACGTACGCGCGCAGGTTCCTCGGCCGGATGGACCGCGCACCCGCAGACCGCATCGACGGGCTCGGGCCGGCGATTGCCATCGACCAGAAGCAGGGGTCGCGCAGCCCTCGTTCGACGGTGGCCACCACGACGGAGATCCACGACCACCTCCGCCTGCTGTACGCACGCGTGGGCCGGCCGCACTGCCCCGTGCACCGTACCGAACTGGTTGCATGGGCCCCTGGCAGGGTCGCTGCACACCTGCTGGAGCACTGCCCTGGCAGGAAGGTCTGGATCTGTGCGCCCATGGTCCTTCCTGCCGAGGTGCGGGTCGATGCCGCGAAACGGCAGGTCTGGCTGGCTGCACTCGTGCACCAGTGGCGCCAGTCGGGGTTCGTGCGGGTGCTCTGGGACGGCGCGGAGCGGCGTCTTGACCAGGAGTTGCCCGGGGGCGTCCCTGCGCAACTCGACCTGGTGGTGGACCGCGTCTCGGTCACCGACCGCAACCGCATCGTCGACGCGGTGGAACAGGCCTATGCCCAGTCCAAGGAGCACGACGGGGTCGCGATGTCTGCCGTGGTCCTGGCCGACGGCGCGGACGCAGGCCGACGACTCTCCTTCGCCTCGGAGCGGCGCTGCATCGAGTGCGGGTTCACCGGGACCGAGCAGCCGCACCCGCGGTTCTTCTCGTTCAACCACCACTCCGGTGCGTGTCCTTCCTGTGCGGGGCTGGGCGAGGTCGTGGTCTGTGACCCCGACCTGATGGTGAACCACCCGACGAAGCCGGTGTTCGCTGGAGCCATTGCCCACCCCGGCCACGCCTGGACGTTCCTCACGCGCCGGGACGGCTGGTACGCAGACGTGGCGGCCGAGGTTGCCGAGCGACACGGCTTCGACCTGGACACGCCTTGGCAGTCGCTGCCGGAGCGTGCACGGACCCAGTTGCTCCGCGGCACCGGGGACGAGCGCTACGAGGTCGTGTTCCGCAAGTACGAGTCCGGCAGGTCGCGCACGTGGCGCATGTCGGTCCCGTGGAAGGGCCTTGCCCGTCAGGTCGAGGAGTGGTTCCACGGCCGCGAGGGCGAGCACTCGGGCGACGACCGGCTGCGTCACGTGATGCGCATCCGCCGTTGTCCTGACTGCGACGGCGAGCGGCTGCAGCCCGCCCAGCGGTTCGTCACGGTGGGCGGGGTGCGGATGCCGGAGATCTGCTCCATGACGGTTGCTGCCGCACATTCATGCATGGAGTCGATGCGGCTCACCGCTGCGGAGAAACAGATTGCGTCCGAGGTGCTGAAAGAGGTCCGCAACCGGCTCACCTTCCTGCGCGACGTCGGACTCGGCTACCTCACGCTGGACCGTTCCGCTGCAACGCTCTCCGGCGGCGAGGCGCAGCGCATCCGTCTCGCAACGCAGCTCGGCAACCGACTGATGGGAGTGCTCTACGTGCTGGACGAGCCGACCGTGGGGCTGCACCCGCGCGACACGGACCGCTTGTTGCGCACGCTGCTCGACCTGCGCGACCTCGGGAACACCGTGCTGGCAGTGGAGCACGACGAGCGGCTCGTGCGCGCCGCCGACCACGTGGTCGACATGGGTCCCCTGGCCGGATCCCGAGGTGGTCGTGTGGTCGCCGCAGGAACCGTTGCTGCCGTCAGCCGCGGGGACAGCCCCACGGCTCGCTGGCTCCGGGGCGAGATCTCGGTGCCGCAGCCCGCACAGCGCAGGAGCCCACTGGGGCACGTCGCGCTCTCCGGGCTCATGGTCCACAACCTCGTCGACCTCTCGGTGCGGGTCCCGCTGGGCGTGTTCTGCGCCGTGACCGGGGTGAGCGGCAGTGGCAAGTCCTCACTGGTGATGGACGGTCTCGTCCCGCTGCTGCGGTCCGGGTCTGCACCGGTGCAGTGGCGCGACGGCCGTGCACGCGACCTGCGGCTCATGGTGGTGGGCCAGGAACCCATCGGCACCACGCCTTCGAGCAACCCGGCGACGTACAGCGGGGTGTTCGGGCCGATCCGCGAGCTCTTCAGCCAGGCACCGCTCGCCCGCCAGAAGGGGTTCGGAGCCGGGCGGTTCTCGTTCAACGTGGCCGAGGGCCGCTGCAGCGCGTGCGATGGCAAGGGGCAGATCCAGGTCGAGATGCACTTCCTCGCCGACGTCTGGGTGACGTGCGAGACGTGTCGTGGACGCCGCTACAACGCAGAGACGTTGCAGGTCGAGTACCGCAGCCGGAACATCGCGCAGGTCCTGGACATGGAAGTGGACGAGGCGCTGGCGTTCTTCGCGAACCACCCCCGGATCGCACGCCCGCTGCAGCTGCTCGCCGACGTGGGGCTCGGCTACCTCAGGCTCGGCCAGTCCGCGACGACGTTCTCGGGCGGTGAGGCGCAGCGCATCAAGCTGGTCGCCGAGCTCACCGGGCGTGCACGGGACCACGCGGTCTACGTGCTGGACGAACCGACCACCGGCCTGCACATGGCAGACGTGGAGAAGCTTGTCACGGTCCTCCAGCGCCTGGTCGACCGCGGCAACTCCGTGGTGGTGATCGAGCACCACCTGGAGGTCATCCGCGCGGCGGACCACGTGGTCGAACTCGGTCCCGAGGCAGGTGATGAAGGTGGGAAGGTGGTCGCCGAGGGCACGCCTGCGGACCTGGTCGCAGCCGGCACGCACACCGGCCGCTGCCTGGACACCGGAGCGAAGCCCGGGCGCCCGGGCGCTCGGCGTTCGAGGCAGGAGGACAAGAGCATGGAGGGGATCTGATGGCCAACGAGCCGCCATTGGTCGTGCAGGCGGACCGGACCGTGCTGCTGGAGACGCAGCACCCCGACTACGAGGCTGCACGGGACCGTTTGTCGCGCTTCGCCGAGCTGGAGAAGTCGCCCGAGTACGTGCACTTCTACCGGATCACGCCCGTGAGCGTCTGGAACGCTGCTGCGCTGGGTGAACGCGTCGAGGACGTGGAGGCGTGGTTGGTCCGGAACACGCGGTTCCCGATCGCCCCCCAGGTGATCGCGCAGCTGCGCGAGTGGTTCCGCCGCTACGGTTTGCTCCGGCTCAAGGCTGCCCCCGGCGGCAGGTTGCGGCTCGAGTGCTCGGACCCAGACACGCTCGCGAAGCTGGCCGAGAACCCGAAGCTCGAGGGGTTGCTCAGGGAGGACGGCGAGGGGCGGTGGAGCGCTGCTGCCGGCGACCGTGGTGAGCTCAAGCAGGTCCTGGTGAGGCTCGGTTACCCCGTCGACGACCGTGCCGGCTACCGTGCGGGCGCGAAGCTTCCGTTCGAGTGGCGGCGCGAGACCGTCTCGGGGCGGCCCTTCGAGATGCGCGACTACCAGCAGGCGGCTGCTGCCTCGTTCCACGCGGGCGGCACGGATGCGGGCGGCTGCGGCGTGGTGGTGTTGCCCTGCGGCGCCGGGAAGACCGTGGTCGGGATCGCAGCGATCCAGTTGCTGCAGGTGAACGCGCTCGTCCTGACCACGAACACGGTCGCGGTCCGGCAGTGGGTCCGGGAGATCCTGGACAAGACCACGCTGACGCCGGACCAGGTGGGCGAGTACACCGGGGAGCAGAAGACGATCCGACCGGTGACCGTGGCCACCTACCAGATCCTCACGCACCGCAAGGAGAAGCTGGGCGGGTTCACGCACCTGGACCTGTTCGACCGCGGTGACTGGGGCGTGATCGTCTACGACGAGGTGCACCTGCTGCCTGCCCCGGTGTTCCGGGCCACGGCAGGCATCCAGGCGCGCAGGCGGCTCGGGCTCACGGCAACCCTCGTTCGCGAGGACGGCCTCGCGGACGAGGTCTTCTCGTTGATCGGTCCGAAGCGCCACGAGGTCCAGTGGAAGCTGCTGGAGCGGCGCGGATTCCTCGCCACCGCCCAGTGCAGCGAGGTGCGTGTCGGCATGTCAGAGGACCGCGCGCAGCGCTATGCACGTGCTGGCTCGCGGGACCAGTTCCGGGTTGCGAGCGACAACGAGCGGAAACTCGACGTGCTCGGTGACCTCCTTCGTATCCATGCACGGGACCGGGTCCTGGTGATCGGGCAGTACCTGGAGCAGCTGCAGCAGATGGCGACGGTGTTCCAGCTGCCGCTGATCACCGGCCAGACGCCCAATGCAGAACGGGACCGGCTGTACGCTGCCTTCCGCAAGGGTGAGCTGCCACGGCTGGTCGTGAGCAAGGTTGGCAACTTCGCGGTCGACCTTCCCGACGCCAACGTGGCCATCCAGGTGTCGGGGACCTTCGGCAGCAGGCAGGAGGAGGCCCAGCGCCTCGGCCGCATCCTGCGGCCCAAGGCAGACGGTGCGCTTGCACACTTCTACTCCCTCGTGACGGCGGACACGCGCGAGCAGGAGTTCGCCCGCAAGCGTCAGCTCTTCCTGACCGAGCAAGGCTACTCCTACGCCATCCTGGGCGCAGGCGAGGTCAAGGAGTTGGCGCGGACGGAGGAACGGGCATGAGTCGGATCACCCTGAGGACCCTGCTGCAGGGCACGGGCGAGGCCGCGATGCGGGAACTCGCGCGCAGGTGGTGCAAGGAGCCTCCGCCCGACGTGGCCTCGCGGGACGTCCTGTTGCGTGCGTGCACGGCAGCGATGGAGGACGTTGCACGGGTGGAGCGTCGACTGATGGAGCTGCCACGCAAGCTCATGGACCTGTTGGAGACGTTCCTGACGGAGCCCGGGTCGGCACGCACTGTCCAGGCCCTGTTCCAGTCCCACGGCAAGAACTTCAAGAGTCGGTTCGACCTCGAGGCCTCCCTTGCCGCGCTGCAGCGCGAGGGATTCCTCTTCCCGTCGAAGGGGCGGGAGTGGACGGCGATGGACGCCCCCTCCTGGGCAGTCCCCGGCGAGCTCGCAGACTGCGTACTCGGCATGCGGCAGCAGCGTGACACCTCGGTGAGGGACGTGGTGACGCTGCAGGGCTTCCTCGACGCGCGCTACTTCCGGGACCGTGGTGCAGCGGACGCGCGGGCAGCTGAGCACGCGCGCAAGATCTACAAGATGTACTTGATGGAGGGGTCGATCCTGGCGCGGCTCGCCAAGCTGCCGCCCAGGGTGAGGAAGGTCGTGGATGCCGCGCTGCTCCACCACGGCGGGATCATGCCGCTGGGCGACCTGGACAAGGAGCTCGACAGCGAGGACCGTCCCGACGCGGAGCTGCTGAAGAAGTGCCTCGAGGACTCCATGACGGGGACGGTCACGGGGCTCGACGTCGCACGGTTCGGCATCCAGCCCGAGGCCAGCGTCCTCGTGGTGTTCCACGAGGTGATCCTCGTTGCGCTGCGGGACCATGCTGCAAGGCACCAACCCGTCGTCGGTGAGGCTCTCTGCTGTGGCGTCGACCTCACCACGAATGCCGCGCGGTTCCTGCGCGAGCTCTCGAGGACGAAGGTCCAGTTCACGACGGAAGGCGAACTGTTCAAGGCGAGCCAGAAGCGCATCGCAAGCCTCTTGCTCCCGGTTCCCGGGGGCCTCCTCAACGGGGAAGCCGTACTCGACCTCCTGTTCCGGTTCTGCCTGCACAAGCGCCTGATCGATCGCAGGGGAGAACGTTCGCTGCGCCCGACCCCGCAGGGCGCGGAGTTCGAGCGGGCGCAGTTGCAGCAACAGTTGCGGGACATGCTGGCATTCGCAGTCGAGGAGCGTGGGCTGCCCGGCGAGCACTTCCACCAGGCGCGCATGCGCCGCGTGTTCCTCCGGTTGCTCCGCCGCGCCGAGCCGGAACAGTGGCAGGAGATCCAGTTCCTGCCGTTCCTCGCCCGCAACGCGTACCTGAGCCAGCTCGACACGCACAGGGCGGAGGACTTCTTCGCGGCACGGTTCCAGGGTGGTGGTTACACACCGACCGAGAGCCTGCAGCAGCTCGAGCGCAACCTGCTGGTGTGGATCAAGCGGAGGCTCTTCCCGCTGGGCGTGGTCGACATCGGCATGCGCGACGGCCGTCCCGTGGCGATCCGGCTCAGCAGGCTCGGTGCCGAACTGCTGGAGGCAGAGCCTGCAGGCAAGGTTGGCGGTACGCGCTCCAGCGTGATCGTGAACCCTGACTTCGAGCTCTTGCTGTTCCCGGGCGACGACCTGCACGAGGTCGTCCACGTGTTCGACCGATTCGCAAAGCGGGTGAAGAGCGACCACGTGCACCAGTTCCGGCTCGAGCGGGAGACGGTGCTCGCCGGACTGGCC
Source organism: Planctomycetota bacterium (assembly GCA_041178545.1). Classification (GTDB taxonomy): domain Bacteria; phylum Planctomycetota; class UBA1135; order UBA1135; family UBA2386; genus JBEATZ01. The sequence continues at coordinate 37,928 of JBEGVB010000142.1, read as the reverse complement.
GACGGGATCAGCCTCGCGCAGATCCTGCAGGAGCTGAACGACAGGGCGAGGGCACCGCTGCCGCAGAACGTGCTCTACAGTCTCGAGGAGTGGGCCGGCAAGTCGGCTTCGTGAGATGGATCCCATGAGCAACAAGACCGGTCGCGTACAGCCTCTCCCAGTGGGCAGGCGCAAGGCGAGACGTGCCCCGCCGGGAACCGCCCCGGGCACGATGGTCGGTGACCCCTCGGCAGCTCCTGCCGTGATCCAAGGCATTGGCTGGGACGCAAGCGAGATGGAGAGCAGGACCCTCCGCGACGCGGCCGAGGTGGCGTCGTTCCGCGCGAGGTGGCCGAATGTCTGGGTCAACGTGGACGGGGTCGGTGACGCGGAACTGGTCAGCAGGGTTGGCGAGTGCTTTGCCCTGCACCGACTCGCGCTCGCGGACGTGGTCCACCTGCACCAGCGGGCCAAGGTGGAGGAGTACGACGGCCACACCTTCGTCGTGCTGCGGATGGTGGACCACGGAGGCGGCCACCTGACCGAACAGTTCAGCATGTTCGTGGGGGACTCGTTCGTGGTCACCTTCCAGGAGCACGCTGGTGACAACTTCGACCCGATCCGGAAGCGGCTCACCGACCCCACGAGCCGCATCCGGACCACGGGACCGGCCCACATTGCCCATGCGGTGCTGGACGCCGTGGTGGACGCATGCTTCCCCACGGTCGAGTCCCTCGGCGACCAACTGGGAGAGCTGGAACAGAGGATCCTCGCACAGGACGCCCGAAACGAGACGATGGCGGAGATCCACGTGCTCCGTCAGCGCCTGCTCGAGCTCCGGCGTGCGTTCTGGCCGCTCCGCGACCTCACGGCCGCCCTTGCGCGCGGTGAGTCGCCGCGGTTCCCGAGTGCCATCAGTCACTACCTGCGGGACGTCCACGACCACGTGGTGCAACTCATCGACCTGCTGGAGAGCCAGCGCGAGATCGCCGCGAGCCTCATGGAGGTCCACCTGGGCACGGTGAGCAACCGCCTCAACGAGGTCATGAAGGTGCTCACCCTGATCTCCACCATCTTCATCCCGCTCACCTTCGTCACCAGTGTCTACGGCATGAACTTCGTCCACATGCCGGAGCTGGACGAGTCCTGGGCATACCCGTTGGTGATGGGCCTCATGGCCACGATCGCCTTTGGCATGCTGTACTTCTTCCGCAGGAGAGGTTGGTTCTGATGCAGCCCCATGAGGTCGCCGCACTCCGTCTGCTGTTCGTCACCGAGGGCCTCGGCAAGCCGGAGTGGATCGCCCGGACGGTGGAACGTGCAGTTGCTGCCGGGCTCCGAGCCGTCCAGCTCCGCGAGAAGGACCTCACGGCAGCACAGCTGAGGGACCTGTCGGTGCGATTGCGCCCTGCGCTGGACGAGGTCGGCGGACTCTTGTTCGTCAACGACCGGCTCGACGTGGCACTTGCCGGGCACGCACACGGGGTCCAGCTGGGACACCACTCGTTGCCGGTTGCCGAGGCGAGGAAGCTGGCCGGCCGGAAGCTCGTGCTTGGGGCCTCGACGCACGATGCCGCGCAGCTGGAGGCCGCTGCAGAACAGGGCGCCGACTTCGCGCTCCTCTCCCCGCTGCACGCGACCGGCAGCAAGCCGGGGGCCACCCCGCTCGGCGTGCAGAAGGCCGCAGCACTCACCCGTGCCGCAAGGCTGCCCGTGCTGTGGCTCGGCGGCATCGACCACCGTCACATCGCTGCGATCGCGGACGTGGACGGCGACAGTCGTCCGGTCGGGGTTGCGGTGCGCGGCGCGATCTCCAAGGCGCGCGACCCTGCTGCGGAGACGACGCGCATCCTCGCCGCACTGGACGCGGCAGGGCTCTGATCAGCCGAAACGCCCGGAGACGTAGTCCTCGGTGTCCTGCGACCTGGGGTTGGTGAAGATGTCCGAGGTGGGGCCGTACTCCACCAGTCGTCCGAGGTAGAGGAACGCCGTGTTGTCGCTGCAGCGGGACGCCTGCTGCATGTTGTGCGTCACGATCATCACGGAGTAGCTCCCGCGCAGCTCCCAGATGAGGTCCTCGATCTTGCCCGTGGCGATCGGGTCGAGCGCGCTGCAAGGCTCGTCCATGAGCAACACCTCGGGCTCGGCCGCGATGGCGCGTGCGATGCAGAGGCGTTGTTGCTGTCCGCCGGAGAGGCCCAGCGCACTGCCGTGCAGCCGGTCCTTCACCTCGTCCCAAAGGGCGGCGCCGCGAAGGCTCCGTTCGCACACCTCGTCGAGTGTTGCCTTGTCGCGCACGCCGTCGATCCGCAGCGAGTAGACGACGTTCTCGTAGATGCTCATCGGGAACGGGTTCGACTTCTGGAACACCATTCCCATGCGCTTGCGCAGCTCGATCACGTCCACCCTGGGGCTGTAGATCGAGTCGCCGTTGAGGAGCATGTCCCCGCCGATGCGGATGTTGTCGATCAGGTCGTTGAGCCGGTTGACCGATCGCAGCAGGGTGGACTTGCCGCAGCCAGAGGGACCGATCAGCGCAGTCACCTTGCCGCGCGGCACGGGGATGCTGATGTCGTGCAGTGCACGGGCCGTGCCGTACCAGAGGCTGAAGTTGCGCACCTCGAGCACCGACTCCTCGGCGTGCACGGCGTCGTGGACGATCGGCTGCACCTTCTCACCACGCTGGATGGCGGCAAGCACACCATTCGTGCGCTCGGGCGCCTGGGCGGGACCGGTGTCGATGGGACGTGGACGGGGTGTAGCCATGGTGCTTGGTGGTCTTGGCCTGTCGGCAGGGAGGAGCATGGCGCGGCTCAGAACTGAGGTCCATGGAACCGGCGCCGCAGGCGGCTGCGGAGCCAGATCGCGAAGACGTTGAGGGTGGTGATGATCCCGATGAGCAGCAGCGTGGTGGTGAACACCATGGGCTTGGCTGCCTCGCTGTTCTGGCTCTGGAAACCGAGGTCGTAGACGTGGAATCCGAGGTGCATGAAGGAGCGCGAGGGGTGCAGGAACGGGGCCTCACCGTCCATCGGCAGCTCCGGTGCGAGCTTCACGGCTCCGACCAGCATCAGGGGTGCGACTTCGCCTGCGCCGCGGGCCATGGCAAGGATCGCCCCGGTCATGATGCCTGGCATGGCCCTCGGGAGCACGATGCGGCGGATGGTCTGCCACTTCGACGCACCACATGCGTAGGAACCCTCGCGCATGGACCGGGGCACGGCAGCAAGGGCTTCCTCGGTCGCCACGATCACGACGGGCAGCGTCAGCAGCGCAAGGGTGAGCGAGGCCCAGAGCAGCGCCCCCTTGCCGAAGGTCGGGTTGGGCAGTCGCTCGGCGTAGAAGACCGAGTCGATGGTGCCGCCGACGATGTAGCAGAAGAACCCGAGGCCAAAGACTCCGAAGACGATGGAGGGGACGCCCGCCAGGTTGTTCACGGCGATGCGGACGGCGCTGATGGCGAGCCCTGCCTTCGCGTACTCCCGCAGGTAGAGCGCCGCGAGCACCCCGAACGGCACCACGGCAATCGACATCAGGAGGGTCATGAGCACGGTGCCGAAGATGGCCGGGTAGACACCGCCCTCGCTGTTGGACTCGCGTGGTTCGTCGACGAGGAACTCGCGCCAGCGGTCCAGGTAGATGCCGAGCTTGCCGCCGAGCCCGAGCTGGTTGGCCGGGTAAGCCCGGACGATGTCGTCCAGGCGCAGGTCCTTGCGGACGCCATCGGCCGTCACCAACGACAGCTGCAGCGACTGGTTGCGACGGTCGAGCTCCTGGATCCTCGCGTCCAGCTGTTCGCGCTCGCCACGGGTCTCCTCCTGCATTCTCGCGAGACCAGCCAGGGCCTCGCTGTGCCGTGCCGACCCTGTGCCGTGCTCGATCTCTGCCTTCCTCGCTGCAAGCCGAGCCTCCTCCTCACGTTCGCTGAGTCGGCCGATCCCCGACACACGCAACTCGTTTGCCTCGTGGAAGCGGGCCCGCGCGGCATCGTGCTCGGCGAGGAAGCGCGCCCACGCAGCCTCGGGAGTGGTGGCAACCTCCTCGGTGCCGTCGAGGAACGCGCGTGGCATGCCGTAGAACCTGCCCCAGGCCTGGCGTTCCACGACGAGAGCCCACTCCGGCTCGCTGCTCGTGCTCACGAGGAAGTCGGGCACCCAGTGGAAGTGTTCGCTGGTGATCTCGTAGTTGCCGGTGCGCACCAACTCGCGCACGGAGACGCCGTCGGTGCCCGCGATGCGGGTGGCGGCGCCCTCGCGCACAGCCTCGGGAAGTTGCTGCAGGGCCTCGGCGGACGGGCGGTACGACTCGGTCCGGGTCACCTCGCCGAGCAGCACCCGGCCGTCGGTCATGCGGTACTCGCGGGCGGGCACCGGCCAGAACGTCGACCCACCCTCGAACGCCACCAGCGCAACGAGCCCGAGGACCATCAGCAGTGCCAGTGCCAGCGCACCGCCGCAGAGCCACAGCATGGGCTCGCCTCGCGCACGCTGGGTGTGGAGCGCGGAGACCTTCAGGGTGGAGCGCGGTCGCCCACGCGGGCTGGGGCTGCCGGCAGGAACCTTGGTTGCCTCGCTCACAGCTGGAAGGCCCTCTTGCGGAAGCGCTGGCGCACCAGTTCCGCGACGGTGTTGAGTGCGAAGGTGAACGCGAAGAGCACGAGGGCGGCGAGGTAGAGCATCCGGTAGTGGGTGCTGTCGCGCACTGCCTCGGGCAGTTCGACGGCAATGTTCGCGGACAGGGTGCGGAACCCGTTGAAGGGGTTGAGCTCGAGCACCGGTGTGTTGCCCGCGGCCATGAGCACGATCATGGTCTCTCCCACGGCGCGACCGAGTCCGACCATGACCGCGCTGAAGATCCCGCTCATGGCCGTGGGCAGGATGATCCGCGTCGCGGTCTGCCACTGCGTGGCACCAGCGCCAAGGGATGCTGCACGGAGGTGCTCGGGCACTGCGGAGAGTGCGTCTTCCGCGATGGTGTAGATGATGGGGATCACCGCAAACCCCATGACGAACCCGACCACCAGTGCGTTGCGTTGCACATAGGTGCCGAGGAGTTCGCCGCGGAGGTCTGCTCCCGACGCGGTCAACACGCCGGCAAGCACTGCTGCGGTCCCGAGCGCGAGAACGATCGAGATCGCCATCCGGGCGACGCCGCCCGCACGGTGGCTCGAGCACCAGGCGGACCGGCCTGCCACCCATGCACTGAGGAATGCGCCGAGCGGCAGGAAGGCGAACCACCAGCCCGCGAACGCGGGACCCGTAGCACCGGTCTCGTCCGGGCCGGCGTGCCCGGCGGCAAGCCATGCCTTGAGGTCGCCACCGGCCAACCACTCGACCGAGGTGCCCAGCCAGCCCGCGAGGACCCAGCTGGCGGGCAGGGCGAGGAACATCGCGGGGAATCGGTACTTCTCGGCAAAGGGTCGCCACTGTGGCGGGATCGACTGCCACAGGGTCGCTCCCAGCAGCAGGGCGACCGGCAGTGCGACGACCATGGCGAGGATCCTGGCGAGGTTCTGTTCCACCACGGGTGCGAACACGAGCGCGGCCAGGAACCCCAGCACGACGCTGGGAAGGCTCGCCATCAGCTCGATGAGCGGCTTGATGCGGCCCCGTGTGCGAGGGTGCAGGAACTCGGAGGTGTAGACCGCCGCGAGCAGCGCCAACGGCACGCCGAAGAGCAGGCAGTAGAGGGTGGCCTTCAGCGTTCCGAACACCAGCGGCCACAGACCGAACTTGGGCTCGAAGTCGTCGGTTCCGCTGGTCGACTGCCAGACATGTTCTGCTCGCTCGTAGCCTTCGTACCACACGGGGCTGCTGATGGCGGCAAGGGTGACCTCGGGATGGCCGGGGGCGAGCGCCCAGAGTCGGATGCGCCTCGCACCGATGGTGAGGATGCCGTCCTCCTTGGGTCCGAGCACTGCAGCCACGACGGGCTCGCCCGGTGTGGCGGGGGACGCCGCCACCTCGCGGCCGCTGGTGGCGTGGTGGAGTCGGGTCGAGCCGTCCTCGTGGCCGCAGAGCAGGAGTCGACTGCGCTCCGAGGGGGCGATGGACCGCACCGGGCTGCCGTTGCCGTCGAGCACGCGGGCGCGCTCCAACTGGCTGCCGTCGGAACCGCGGGCGACCTCGGGCTTGGTGCGGAACCAGAGGTGGACTGCCCCACGGTCGTCGCCCACGGCAAGCGTGGTCTTGCCGATGAGGAAGGCCGCTGCGGTGAGCCTTGTCCCGTCCTCGGGAGTCAGGTCCACCGTCTCGACCACCGCAGGGTTGTCGAGGTCGCGGGTGTCGACGCGGAGGCAGGTCCCGTCCTGCCAGACGAGGTACACGTTGTCTCCCGCGCCGCTGAGCAGCAGGTGCTCCGGGACCCGTTCCAGCCGTGCCGAGTGCTCCGTGGGCTGCAGGTCCAGCGTGCCACCGCGTGCAACCACGTCCTCCTTGCCCGTGAGCAGGTTGCGCTTGGTGCGGAACGACCGCAGGTGCAGCTTCCGGTCCGCGGTCAGCACCGCGAGCACCGGTCCACCTGCCCCGACGGAGTGGTCGAGGGCGACCACGGCCGACGAGCCGAGCTCGAGCGTGGGTTGGGCGGCCACGGTGAAGGAGTGGCCGCTGGCCTCGTCCCCATCGAGGCGGATGTTGGCAAGGTGGACGGCTCCCGTACGGGAGCCCACGAGCGCGGTCTCGCCGTGCACCGCGACCACGTGGCCCTCACCCGGGGGGTGGAGTTGTGCGCGTGCCAGTTCCCTGCCGTCCGCGGTCGCGAGGCCCAACAGCGATCCGTCATCCCGCAGCACCCAGCCGTGGCGGAGGTACGCGTCTGCTGCGAGGTGGACGACGCGGGCCGGGCCGGCACCCGGGTTCACGAAGTCCGCCGAGGGCTGGATCGAACCGCCGCGCAGGAGCGGCAGGACGACCCAGACCAGGAACAGACAGACGAGGGCGACAGCGCCAATCGTGGCGATGCCGCCCATGCGGATGCAGGCTCCTGCGAGCCTGTCAACCAACAGGACGAGGCGCGAGGTGGACCTGCGCCTCGACCTGCCGGTGAACGAGTTGCTGTTCATTCTCGGCCGGTCTCACTTGCCGCCGCGGGCTGCGCGGCGGGGAAGAGTGCCTCAGTCCTTGATGCCGACCTTGGCCAACTGCTCCTTGGCGAGCTCGGCAGTCAGCGGGAAGTAGCCGTCCTTGATCACGTCCAGCTGGCCTTCCCTGCTCACCATGTAGCGCAGGAACTCGCGGCGCAGCGGGTCGATCTCCGAGCCGGGCTTGTGGTTGACGTAGACCAGCAGGAAGCGTGCGAGCGGGTACTCACCGGAGTACGCGTTGGCCGGGGTGGCGTCCACGGCCGTGCTCTTTGCGTCCATGGCGAGGGGGACGGCGCGCACGTCCGAGGTCTTGTAACCGATGCCCGAGTACCCGATCGCGAACTTGTCGGCTGCGATGCCCTGGACCACCGAGCTGCTGCCCGGCTGCTCCTTCACGCTGTCCTTGAAGTCACCCTTGAACAGGGCGTGCTCCTTGAAGTACCCGTAGGTGCCGGAGGCTGCGTTGCGGCCGTACATGCTGATGGGCTTGTTCGCCCACTCGCCCGTGAGACCGAGGTCACCCCAGGTGGTGATGTCCTTGGCGTAGTTGCCCTTGCGGGTCTTGCTGAAGATCGCGTCGACCTGCTGCAGCGTGAGCGACTGGATCGGGTTGTCCTTGTGGACGTAGACCGCGAGCATGTCGATGCTGGTGGCGATCTCGGTGGGCTTGTAGCCAAACGCCTTCTCGAAGTCGTCGATCTCCTTCTGCTTCATCGGCCGGCTCATGGGGCCGAACTGCGCCGTGCCCGCGATCAGCGCGGCCGGTGCGGTGGCCGAGCCCTTGCCCTCGATCTCGGTCTGCACGTTGGGGTAGATCTTGCGGAAGCCCTCGGACCACAGGGCGAACAGGTTGTTCATGGTGTCCGAGCCGATGCTCTTTGCCGTGCCGGACACACCCGTGGCGGGCTTGTAGCTGGGGATCTTCGCGTCCAGCGCGACGGCCGGGGCCTTCGCAGTGGCTTCCGCGGTGCCCTTGTCCTGGGCGACGGTGGGTTGGGCGAACAGGACGCCGAGGGAGAGGATCCCGAGGCGGAGGAGGTTGGTGTACTTCATCATCGTGTTCCTTGGACTGGTTCTCGGTGCGGCGGACACTCTCCCGGGCTGTGTGAAGACTCCAACAAGACTCCATGAGCCTTGTGCGAGGGTTCGGAGAAGTGGCTGGATGGTCCCCGGGCATGCCGGCGGGTATCACTGGGGTCATGTCCGCTGCCCTTCCCGCCCGTGCTGTTGCCGGTTTGCGCCCGGACCGGCTTGCCGCGTGGGTTCGGCGGGCGGCCCTGCCGCTCGCGTTGCTGGGGACCCTCGCGCTGCTCTGGGCTCTGGAACTCACCCGGGTGCCGCAGGGCATGGACACGGTGCCCGACATCGCCCCCGGTTCGACGCTCCTGCTCGACCGGCGGCGGTCCTCGGCGCGGGAGGGCATCGTCGTGATGGTGGACCTGCCGCAGGGCGGCACCCTGCTGACCCGGCTCGCTCGGGTCGAGCCGGACGGCAGGCTCTGGGTGGAGAACGACCGCAAGGAGAGCCTGCTGCCCGACAGCCGGGCCCTTGGGCTGCTGGCCGCCGACTGCTACCGCGGTGCCGTGCTCGTCGTCTTCCCACCGGACACCGCAGCTGAGGTCCCGCGGTGAGGTCGAGACCCATGTCCGAGCGCGCCTGGACCGCTGGGCTCGCCCGTTTCTTCGCGGCCGGTTCCGGCGTCGAGGTGCCGATCGGTGACGATGCCGCAGTGGTGCGCAACCGCGGCCCCCGTTCGGTGCTGTGCGTGGACCCGGTGGTCGAGGGCGTGCACTTCACCGCCGAGGACAACCCTTCGCTCGTGGGGCGCAAGGCAGTGAATCGCAACCTGTCGGACCTGGCGGCCATGGGGGCAGTGCCCGACTGGCTGCTGGTGTCCCTGCTCCTGCCACACGGTACCGGTGCGGCACGGCGGGACGCGCTGATGCGCGGCATCCGTGCCGCCGCCCGGGCGGGGGGAGCCGCGGTGGTGGGTGGTGACGTTTCCGCGACGCGTGGCCCGCTGGTGGTCACGGTCACGGCAGTGGGTCATCTCCGTGGTCGTGCGCTCGAGCGCCGCGCGGCGCGGACGGGCGACTCGATCCACGTCACGGGTCCGCTCGGCGGTTCGCGGCTCGGTGCCCACCTCCGGTTCCGGCCCCACCTCGCCGAGGGCCAGTGGCTCGCCACGCGGGTGCCCAAGATCGGTGCAGCGATGGACGTGAGCGACGGTCTGCTGCTGGACCTTGCCACCCTCCTGGCGGCCTCTGGCGGGCTGGGGGCGGAACTGGACGCTGCAGCGGTGCCTGTCTCGCCGGCTGCCCGGCGGACTGCGCGAGGGGACCGGGCGCGAGCGTTGCGCCACGCCCTCTCGGACGGCGAGGACCACGTGCTGTTGTTCACGCTGCACCGGGGCGGTTCGCTCCCCCCGGGCGGTCCGCTGCGTGCGGTCGCACGACGTCCCATCGGCAGGGTGACCCGCGAACCCGGGCTGTGGCTGCGCCTGCCCAACGGGAGCCGCCTCCCGCTCGCCCCCGAAGGATGGCAGCATGAGGTCTGAGGTGAAGAGCGAGGTCGTGGTGCACCTGCCCGACCCGGGGGCGACGGAGCACTTTGGCCGGCTGCTCGGCGAGCGACTGCGGCCGGGGCAAGTGCTCGCCCTGCGCGGGGACCTCGGTGCCGGCAAGACCTGTCTGGTGCGTGGCCTTGCGGCAGGCCTCGGGGTCCACGACGTCGATGCCGTCGCCAGCCCGACCTACCTCCTCGTTCTGGAGCACCCGGGTCGGGTCCCGCTGCGCCACGCCGATGCCTACCTCCCGGCGAAGCTGGAAGGGTTCCTGGAGGAAGGGGGAGCCGACTACCTGTTCGACCCCGCTTCGGTCGTGGCGATCGAGTGGGCGGACCGGGTCGCCCACCTGCTGCCGCCGGACGTACTCTGGGTGACCCTTGCGCCTGCACCGGGCGGCGGCAGGAGCGCAACGATCCGGGCACCGGTGGGTGGGAGTTGCCCATGGCTCGGGGAACTGCCGACAATCCTGGAGAGTGGTGACGGCGGCCGGTGAACCGGCACCCAGTTCCCGCCGTTGGCACGCGAGTCCGCGCGCCCGTTCCCGGAAGTCCATGAGACCCGCAAGCACACCGCCTGACCCCCTGGACGAGACCGACCTGCTGGTCCGGTACCGCGACGGGGACCCAACGGCATTCCGCCAGTTGGTACAGGCGTGGCAGGAGCGGATGCTCCACTTCTTCTTCCGCCTCTGCTGGGACCGCGACCGGGCCGAGGACCTGACACAGGAGCTGTTCCTCAAGCTCATGCAGGCGAGCCGGCGCTACCGGCCCGAGGGGCGTCTCAGTACCTACGTCTATCGCGTGGCGACCAACCTCTGGATCGACCACTACCGCGCCCAGCGCCCCCAGCCCCGCCTCTACTCGATCGACCAGGCGATCCTCGGGCCCGCGCTCGAACCTGCTGCTGCGGCACCCTCCCCAGTGGAACGCGCATCGGAGCAGGAGGAGAAGGAGCGGTTGCGAGCCGCGCTCGAGCGCCTCACCGAGCCGCACCGCATCGTCTTCGAGCTGGCCGTGTACCAGCAGCGGCCGTACGCGGAGATCTCGGAGTTGCTCGGCATCCCCGTCGGAACGGTGAAGTCCCGCATGCACAACACGGTTGCCGCCCTCCGTGAGTTGCTGGCTGGTTCGGACACCGAAGCGCGGCGAGTTGCGAGGGAGGGATCGTGACCGCGCACGCTCACGACTGCCTCCATCCCGTGGACCTTGCCCTCGGCGAGGCCTCGCCGGCGGTCCTGCACGATGCGCTCGCAGCGGCCCCGGAACTGGCGCTCGACGTGGCGGAGGTCCGCGACCTGTTCGCCCGTTTCGAGCCCCTGTGCAGCGAGGTCTCACCCCGCTTCCACCGCCTCATGGTCGGGGTGGAACGGCGCGCTGCCGCACGCGTGGCCCACAGGACGCCGACCGTGCGCACCTGGCCCTGGGTCGCGGCAGCTGCGGCCCTCACGCTCGTGGCACTGCGTGTGTGGCACCCGCTCGGCGGCGGCAACGTTGCCGCGCCTGCACCAGTTCGTGCCGTGGCAGTCGAAGTTGCAGCCCGCGCTGCCCTCGACCGCGATGCCGGCCTGCTCGCGCCTGCGCAGGACCCGTTCCAGGTCGTGGAGGCGAGGATCGCGAACGAGGGTGCGGAGCGGTTGCTGGGTCATCTTGCGAGTTCCCAGTCGTTCCCGGCGCCCCCGGCGCTCGAGGCATGGGTCCAGCCCTCGAACCTCCTTGCGCTCGGACGTCGGGACCGCGAGTTGCTTGCCTCCGCGACGCTGCGTCGCGAGGTGCTCGCCCGGCAGGGCTCGAACCCGGACATGGACGACCGTGTGCAGCGACTGGCCTCAGAGGTCGCGGTCGCCCTTGCGGACGAACTCGCGCGTCCTGACCCGTCGATTGCTGCGGTCGCCGCCTCGGTGCGCGGCCTCTTGCACAGCGGTGGGCACCCGCACGGTGGTGGCGTCACCGGCGAGTCCTCACTGCAGGTCGCCTTGGCCAGGGGGGCCGAGTGGTTGCTGGCCGCTGCAGACTCGGGTGCCTGTGGCACGGACCTGCCGCTCGCCCTCGAGGCACTGGTGGAGCACTCCGCAGCAACCGGTGCCGGCCTCGCGCGGGTCCGTGCGGCAGTGAACCGGTTCGTCGAGGACCAGTTGGTGCAGGGCCGTGGGCGCCCGTTGCTGGCCGACTGGCGAACCGGCATGGGAGCGCTTGCGGCCGCAGGCCGCGTGCTCCGGTGTGCCCCGGCATTCGGCGCGGACCCCAACTCCTGCCACTCGCTGCGGTGCCTTGCGTGGTCCCACCTCCGGGAGCGTGAGGCGGCTCTCGGTGCGCAGCCGGGGCTGCTTGCGGCGGTTGCGTACGGCTTTGCCGACTTCGGTGACCCGGCCGACGGCCGATTGTACGGGTACCGCCTGTCGAGCCTGCTGCCGGACCTCACGGCTGTGCAGCACATGGTGTGGGGCTCTCCGCCTGGGACCCGCGGCTCGACCCGCGTGCGGATGGACCTCCGCAGGCTTGCCGCGCTCCCCACGCCCCCGGCCCTCGAGGAGCGCGCGGCCTTGCTCGTGGCACTGGTCGCCGACTATGCGTGTGCGGGCCCTTCGCTGCGGCAACTCGCCTCCGGCTGAACGTTCGACCCCGGCGCGCATCGGGCCTCCACTTCGATCGGTTTTCGTTCGCGCGATCCACGGTGCGTAGTGTGGAATCCACGCGCGATGCGTAGACCTCGGCTCGCCAGTTCGTTGTTGCTTGCAGGGGCCCTGGGGCTCGGTGCCCAGCCCGTCGTTGCCCAGGACCCGGCGCCCGTCCCGCCCCCCTCGAAGGGGCAGGGTCCGGCGCAGAAGCCGAAGCCGCAGGACGCGCCCGTTGCCATCCCCATCGACGTGGAAGCTGAGAAGCGGGGGCTGCCCATCCGCCAGTTCACCCTCGAGGAGGCCTTGCGGGTCGGTCGTGCCAACAACGTTGAACTGCGCGCGGCAGAACTCGTTCCGCAGCAGGCGACGCAGCGGCTGCTGGAGGCGGAGGCCTTCTTCCTCCCTGAGCTCTACGGCGACGTGGGCTACGGCGAGAACAACTCCCCGACCCGCAACGCGTTCAGCCCCGAGGTGAAGAGCGTGAGTGCGGATGCAACCATGGGTTGGCGCCAGCGGGTTGCGACCGGTGGCCTGTTCGACCTTGCCTACCAGCCCGCGAAGATCCGCACCTCGGGGTCGAGCTCGTTCTTCCCCGAGCTCTACACCTCGGTGTGGACCGCCACCTACACGCAGCCGCTGCTGCGTGGGGCCGGCACGGACTACAACCTTGCTGCGGTCGACTCCGCGCGCCATGCCAAGTCCGGCGCCGAGCAGGCCTTCGCGCGTCAGGTGCAGGACACCTTGTTCGCCATCGTGACCGCGTACTGGGAGCTCGCGTTCGCGCGCGACAACTACCGCGTGGTGGGCGAAGCGCTGCTGGTCGCCCGCGAGCAACTGCGCATCACCGAGGAGCGCATCCGGGTGCAGGAACTCGCACCGCGCGACCGGATTGCCGACGAGGCCGAGGTGGCGCGCCGGCAGGAGGAACTCATCATCGCGGAGAACCTGATCCGCGCCCGCGAGGACGACCTCCGCAGGCTGCTGCTCGGCGGGCAGCAGGAGCAGGTGTGGCACTACAACCTGCGGCCGACGAGCGAACTCACGGTGGAGCCGCCCGAGAAGCTGCCGGTGTTCGAGGAGTGCGCAAAGGTTGCATGGGAACAGCGGCCTGACCTGAAGGCGCTCCGCAGCGAGGTCTCGGTCGCCGAGGTGAACCTCACTGTCGCGGACCGCGACGTGCTGCCCGGGTTGGACCTGGTCGGCAGCTACGGGAGCGACGGCGCCGAGGACACGTTCATGTCCGCCTGGGACGATGCGCTGGGCCAGGAGTACCCGGACTGGGGCCTGAGGCTGCAGTTCTCGATCCCCATCGGCAACCAGGCCGCGCGTGCGCGGCGCCAGGCCGCCTCCCTCGAGTTGGAACGCGTGCGCCGCAACCTGTATGCGGCCATGCTCGACGTGGACAAGCAGGTGCGCGATGCCGTGCGCCAGCTGGAGACGCTCACCCAGAGCATCGCTGCGAGCCGGGTCTCGGTGCGGCTGGCCGAGTCCAACCTGGAGACGGAGCAGGTGAAACTGCGAGTCGGCTCGTCGACGGTGTTCGAGGTGCAGCGCCGCAACCAGGAACTGCGCGAGGCGAGGAGCCGGCTGCTGCGGTACCAAGTGGACTTCCACGTGGCCAATGGCAGGCTCGACTACGCCAAGGGCACCCTGCGGGTCGCCCCGCAGTGACGGGGTCGATGCCCTGGACTAGGAGCCGCCCATGACCGCAACCCTGCGAACCGTGCTCGCGGCCCTGCTCACGGCTGCCACCCTCGCCGCGCAGGAGCCGACCGCAGTCGACCCCGCCGGGCGCTACCGCACGCCCGCGTGGCGCGCCGACTTCCCGGTCGAGCTGGACTTCCCCACGCCGCGCGGCAACCCGACCTACGACCGCACGCGGCGTCGGGCGCTGGAGCAGGTGGTGGAGAACCTCAAGGGGAGCAACCGCCGCGAGGTCTGGGTGATGGCGACGGAGTTCTTCCACCGCGCCCCGGCGGAAGCCGTTGAGCCGCTGGTTGCCGCCATGGACCGCTACGCGCAAGTGCCCGCACTCTCCGACGTGGTGCAGAACGTCGTCGAGGCCATGGGCAAGATGGGGGACGAGCGCTTCGACGAGGCCCTGAGGCGGGCCCTCGAGCACCCCAATCCCGCGGTCGTGCAGGCTGCCTACGCGGCACTCGGCACCTCGGGCAAGGCCGAGACGGTGCGCGCAACCTTTCCCTTCTTCCTGCAGATGGACGGCCGTGCCCGCGCCTCGTGGCTGCGTGCTGCGCGCCTCAAGCTGGGCGAGGGTGCCGTTGCTTGCTACCGGCAGCTCATGGAGGCGGACCTGCCCGTGCAGGTGCGCGACATGGTGCTCAAGGAGACCCTCGAAATCCCGCCTGCCCAGGGCGCGCGGGTGCTCGAGCCCGTGTGGGAGATCGCGCAGGCAGACTTCCGGATGGTGATTGCCGGCGTGTTCCACGCCGCGGGCGACGTGCGGGGCACGACCCACCTGCGGGAGGCGATGGCCTCCGAGAACCCCGTGGTGGTCGCCGCCGCGGTGGCACAGGCAGGCAAGGTCGACCCTGGCGTCCTGCGCGACGACGTGTTGCGTCTCTCGACGCACCTGCGGCCCGAGGTCAGGCTCGCAGTCGCCGGCGTTGCCGCACGCATGCAGGGCGAGGACGCAACCGGTGCGCTGGAGACCTTTGCCGCTCCGGACGAGGCGTGGGAGGTCCGTTCGGTCGCCATCCGCGCCCTCACGGCCCGAGGCAACACGCGCGTGACCGACGTGCTCCTCGAGGAGGTCGGCACGGCCACGGGAACGCGGCTGCAGCGCATCCTGGACCTCTTGTCCGCCAGCGGTGACGACCGTGCCTCGGCACTCTTTGCCGCCCGGTTCCGGCTCGCGCCTGCCGGTGAGGGGCGACCGTTCCTGCAGGCGCTCGCGTTCTCGCGCGCCCGCACTGCCTTTGACTCGCTTGCCGAGCTCTTCACCGAGGACGTGCGTCCGGTGTCGGACCCGGAGCGCGTCGGCGGGCAGCTCAACACCGTCAACTACGTGCCGACCCTGATGCTCAACCTGAGGGACAGTGGCAGCCAGCTGGCAGCCTTCTGGCGCACCTTGCCGCGCGAGGACGTGGTGCGCAGGGCAGTCCTGCTGCCAACGGTCTCCGGGCTCGCTGCCGAACAGGTGGACCCCGCGAACCGCAAGGTGCTGGAGGACCTGCTGAGGGACATCCTGCTCGACCGGGAGGAACACCCGCAACTGCGCATCCTCGCACTCAACGTGATGCAGCAGAAGGTGGTGACGCTCGACGACGCGTTCCGCATCAAGCAGTCGATCCCGGACGAGTCCCCGGAGATGCAGCGGTTCTTCGGCGACTGGCTCAACGAGTTCTTCTGAGCGCCTGCCGGCTCTCCGCCTGCCCACTCATGGGCTGCGCGGCTGGCGGGTGAGCCACCGCTCGTCGTCGTTGCCGCGGTAGGCGTCGGGGCGCTGGTTGTTGCTGTCGTTGCGGCGCATGCCCGCACCCGGGGCGGGTGCGCGCGCGAGGTCGAGGTAGCCTGCCTGCAGGTTGCGGGTGAAGGCCGGTTCCGCAGTCTCGCTCACGTAGCAGGTTGCATGTGCCGCACTGGTCAGGTCGCGTGGCCATGCGTGCAGTTCCAGCGCAGGGAGGTGCCAGACAGCAGGTTTCGGCTGCCTGCCGTCGAGGGGCGATGCGTCGAGTCGGAACCAGTAGTGCTTGTTCGCCAGCCACACCGACCCCTCGGGTACGTCGGGCGGGTCCAGGAGTTCGAGGTCTGCAGCCAGGACGCCCTGTGAGCGCGCGAGTGCGTGGGTGCGTGCGACCAACACCTCGTGCAAGAAGGGGTCGTCCACCGCGAACGGCTGCATGGCCGTGGCCGTGGCGAGGATGCAGTCGGCAAGCGCAGTGCCCCTGCGCTCGATCCTCGAACTCCGTTCGGCGCTCAGGGCAGGGAGCGCGAGCACGACACCCAGCAGCGCCAGTGCTGCCGCTGTCAGGAGGTTCGCGCCGTTCAAGACGCTTGCGCGCAACGATCCGCCCATGCCGCGTAGTATGGTGACCACCATGGCCCCGGCAAGGCAGCTGTCGCGAAAGCTCGAACTCGACAGGCTGCCTCCGGAAGTGCTCGAGCCCGCTCGACGCATCCGTGCTGCCGGGGGGCGCGCTTGGCTCGTCGGCGGCTCTGTGCGCGACCGGCTGCTGGGCGGCGAGCCCGTGGACGTCGACCTCGCGACGGACTTGCGACCGGAGCGGTTGGCCGAGGCATTCCCTGAGGCCGACACGCGCGACCTCTCGCTCGGTGTCGTGCAACTCGGTCCGGGCCCCGAGGGAGCTTCGATCGTCTGCCTGCGCGAGGAAGGGCCTTACGGGGACAGGCGTCACCCGGACCATGTCCGATTCGTCGCGGACGTTGCCAGGGACGCCTTGCGCCGCGACTTCACCGTGAATGCGTTGTACTGCGACCTCGACACCGGTGCGGTCGTGGACCCGACTGGCGGCCTGGAAGACCTCGGCAACGGCTTGCTCCGCACGGTGGGCGAGGCCTCGGTCCGTTTCGGTGAGGACCCGTTGCGCTTGCTACGCGGGCTCCGTTTCGCCTCGCGGCTGCAGCTCGAGTGGGACCCCGTGGTGCGTGCAGCGGCTGTCGCGGCAGCTCCCCTGCTGGCCTCCCTGTCTGCGACGCGGGTGTTCGAAGAACTCACGCGTGTGTTCTGTGGCCATGGCCGTGGTCGCGCGCTCCGCGAACTCGTTGCACTGGGGTTCGCGCAGGTCCTGCTCCCAGAGGTTGCGGCCATGGACGGCGTGACGCAGCCACCCGAGTACCACCCGGAAGGCGATGTGCTCACACACGTCTGCATGGTGCTCGACCTGGTCCCGGGGGACGACGTGGTGCTCGCGTGGTCGGCGGTGCTCCACGACGTGGGCAAGCCGCCGACCTGGGTGCAGGGCCCTGACCGCATCCGCTTCGACGGCCACGACGTGTTGTCGGAGACCATGGCAGACGAGGTCCTCCGGCGGCTGGGTGCGCCGTCCGCCGTGCGCGAGGGTGTGATGGCGATCTGTCGAGAACACATCCGTTTCGCCTCGCTGCCCGCAATGCGCCCTCGGCGCCGCGAGCAGTTCCTGCGGCGGCCGGATTTCGGGCGTCAGCTGGCATTCCACCGTGCCGACTGCCTCGGCAGCCACGGCAAGCTGGACATCCACGACGCCATGGCGGCCGAGTGGCGCGCGCTGCCCCCGGTGCGGCCTGCGCTGTGCTCCGGTTCCGACGTGCTTGCGATGGGGGTGCCACCCGGTCCCGACGTGGGTCAGTTGCTGCGGGCACTCGACGATGCCATCGACCGGATGGAGGCACCCGACCGCACCCTTGCACTGGCTGAGCTCCGGCGACTGGTCGACGAGCGGCTCAAGGACCGTTGAGACGGTGCCGATAGCCCGGTGTGCCGAACAGCGGCACCAGAGAGGGCAACGTGAACCGGAAGGACAGCAGTTCCAGTTTCGAGCGATTCCGGCGGGAACGCGCAGCCAAGGGGCAGGTGCGCAGCGTGGGATCCGGTTCGTCGGTGGCCAACGAGGCCCTGCGCGAACTGGAGGCGTACGAGAACAAGGAGATGGAAGAGGAACGGCTGCGTTCCGAGGTCACCGAGTTCTTCGACCAGGCGAATCGTCAGGCCGCCGTCCTGGTCGACAAGGTCGCACGCGCGGAGCGCGAGCAGAGCTCGAGCCAGTTGTCCGAGGAGATGCAGGCATTCCTGTCCGAGACCATGCGGCGGATGACGCAACTCGTCACGCGCGTCATGGGCAGTGACCCAGCGGGAAGGATCGCCGAGGCGAACCTGGACGCTTCCATGAGCACGATCACGGGCCCGGTGCTCGACGGGTTCCGTCAGGAAGGCACTTCCGAGACGAGCGTCAACCACATCGGCAAGAACCCGCTTGCCGTCGACCTTGCCGCGCTGCGCCGCGAGATCGACGCCATCCTCGCCGAGGAGGGGCCGGCTCCCGAGGTCGTGCCCGAGAAGCCGTTGCGGGCGATGGTCGACGTCGAGGCCCACCCGATCGTGGACCTGATGAAGCACGATGGGGGCACCGTGTCCCAGGACGCGCCCGCGTCCACGCCCGAGGCGACCCCGTCGGGAGCGTCCGCGGGCAAGCCTGCATTCGACCAGGAGACGATCCGCTTCCGCGAGGTCCTGCGCGGGCTCGTGCGCAAGGGACTCATGAGCGAGGAGGAGGCGCGCTCCGCATGGTACGCGCGCCGTGCCCTCGCGCGCGGTGCCGGCATCACGTGAGCGCGATGGTGCGCGAGATGCGTCTTGCAGGCAGGATCGCTGCCGCGACGGCAAGGCCTGCCAGGTAGCTGCCCACGGCGACGCACAACAGGCTCGTGTAGAGCATCGTCCCGAGCAGCAGCCAGGTCATCGACCCGCGGATCGCCCGCTGGTCCCACACCGCAATCCTCCGGTTGCGGCCCGAGAATGCCACCACCGCGACCATCGCCACGGCCGGGGCCGGCCACAGTGCCCCCTGGACCGCCACGAGGGCTGCGAGCGCGGCCACCGGGGGTGCGGCCTGGAGTGCCTGCACGGCGCGGGCGCGGACGCGTGGTTCGTCCTCGAGGTGGCCCAGGACGGTCACGGCGAGGATGTAGACGAAGTAGGCGCTTGCGGCGACGAGGAAGCGGTACCGCTCGACCTCGGGCACGGCATCCAGCAAGGCGAGCGGTGCGCAGAGGTTCATGGCCCGTAGGGTCCCCATGGTCACGGCACCCGCCAGCAGGTTGCGCTTGGCGAGGAAGTCGTAGACCAGCACGAGGACGGCAAGCGCCCCGTGGTACCAGGTGGCAGGTGAGAGCAGTGCTGCCGCGCCGAGGAGGCCGATGCCGAGGGCAAGGGCGGCCCAGGGCTTCACCTCTCCGCGGGGGATCGGTCGCTCCCGCCGAGCCGTGGCATCGGCTGCACGGTCGGCGAAGTCGTTGAGCACCATCCCGCCGGCGTAGGTGGACACGCTGGCGAGGGCCAGCGGCAGGACGCCGGACGCAAGGCCCAGGCCGCCGAGGCATGCGCCGGCGACCACGTCGGCTGCCGGGCTGAACAAGGTGCCCGCACGGACGAGACGCAACCAGGGCAGGATCACTGGCTTCAAGGGCACCTCACAACAACCGGAGGATGTCGTTGTAGGTGACGAAGACGACGAGGGCGAGAACGAAGACGAGCCCGAGCATCTGGCTGTAGGAGAAGACCCGCGGGCTGACCGGGGAACCCTTGACCGCCTCGATGCCGAGGAACACGAGGTGGCCTCCGTCGAGGACTGGCACCGGCAGGATGTTCACGAACGCGAGGTTCAGGCTCAGCAGTGCGAGGAAGTAGAAGAACCTGCTCGGGCCCCACTGCGCGAACTGGTAGCTCACGCGGCTGATCGTGATGATGCCGCCCAGGTTGCTGGCCGCGACCTCGCCGCTCAGCAGGCGCTTGGTGGTCACGTACAGCTGCTTGAGCATGTCCAGGGAACAGGTCAGGCCCGCCTGCAGGGCTCCTGAGAAGGACTCTTCGCGGACCTCCTCGCGCAGCACGAGCGACATCGCGTCGAACCCGACGTCGTAGGCCTCCTTGGCCACCGGCGTGACGACGAGGTCGAGGGTGCGTGCCCCCACCAGTGCCCCGTCTGGCGCGATCAGTGCCGTGGCGGACGCCAGCAGGCGCTCGGGCGGCCTCCGCACGGTGAGGCGAACCGGCGCGCTGCCGGCCGCCTCGATCCGCTTGCGCATCTGGTCCCACGACGCCACTGCACTGCCGTCGACTGCCGTCACTTGGTCGCCTGCCACCAGCCCGGCGCCATCCGCTGCGCCACCCACCACGGGCGCGAGCAACATCCCCTCTGCGTCCGGTCCAAGTGCGAGGTCTCCTGCGAGGCTCGCCCGCGACTCCATGGTTGCGTCTGCGACGAGGAGCAGTTCGCCACTGCCGCGCAGCACGCGAACGTGGAGGGAGCCTTCGCTGGTGCGGAAGTCGCGTACGTCGCCACGCCACGGGCGGTCGTCCACCGCGAGGATGCGGTCCCCTTCCACCAGCCCGAGTCGGTCGAGCGTGGGGTTGCCCGGTCGGGTGCCCAGCACGGTGCGGGACAGGGGCACGACACCGATGCGCGGCGGCGCCTGCGCACGAAGCGGCACCGGTGCAATCGTCACGTCCTGCTCGACGCCGCCTCGCGCAATGCGCACCACGAGGTCGCCGGGTCGGTCGGGCACCAGTGCGGCAAAGGCCTGCTCGGCATCGGGCCCGGTGGTGGGTCGGCCTGCAACCGCGAGGAGCAGGTCGTCGTCCTGCAGCCCGGCACGCGCCGCGGGTCCGCCTGGAGTCACCACGATGCGTGGGGCCCGGTCCTCCCTGGCCGAGTCGATGCCGAGGGTGTACAGCCCTGCAGCGGGTTCGTACTTCGCCTGCAACTCGACGGGGAACTGCTGTCCGTCGCGCTCGACCACCAGGCGGTGCGGACGCGCACCGCGCAGGGCGACCTCCACGTTGAGGTTCTCGAACGAGTAGGTCTGCTTGCCGTCGATCGAGACGATCCGGTCGCCCTTGCGAAGCCCGGCCTCCCATGCGGCACTGCCTGCGTCGACGCCGCCCACCACCGGTGCGACGAACTCGACGCCCGCAGCGAAGGCCAGCGGGAACGCGACGAGCGCGAACAAGACGTTCATCACCACGCCGCCGAGGAAGAACAAGGCGCGCTGTGCCACCGACTTGGAGTGGAGGGAGTCCGCAGCCGACGCCGAGGCGTCCATCGGGTCCTGTCCGGCCACCTGCACGTAGCCGCCCAGCGGCAGCAGGGAGATCCGGTAGTCGGTCGGTCCGCGGCGGAATCCGGCGACACGTGGCCCGAAGCCGAGGGAGAACACCAGCACCCTTGCGCCGATCCAGCGCGCGGCGAGGTAGTGGCCGAGTTCGTGCACGAAGATCAACAGGCCGATCCCGAGCACGACGGCGAGCATGGATCCCATGTCAGGAAGTTCCTTCCCTTGGGGTGGAGGAGCGCATTGGTGCCGACTTGTGGGCCGGGCCGGTCACGGCGCAAGGTCGTTCAGCCGGCTGCATGCACCAGTTCTCTCGCGAGGCGACGACCGTCTGCATCCGCTGCCATCACGTCATCGACGCCCTGGACCGCGCGGGCAGGGCGCGATCGGACCACCCTCTCGACGGTTGCGACGATGGCCTGGAAGGGGATCCTGCCGGCGAGGAACTGGGCCGTGAGTTCCTCGTCCGCTGCGTTGAGCACCGCCCCGGAGTCACCGCCGCGCGCGAGCACCTCGAAGGCCAGCGGCACCGCCGGGTAGCGTGCGGGGTCCACCGGCTCGAACTCCAGGCGGCTCCAGCGGACCGGGTCGAACGGCTGGAAGTCGAATGGGATGCGGTCGGGGTGTGCCAGGCAGTACAGGATCGGCACGCGCATGTCCGGCAGCCCGAGTTGCGCCATCATGGAGCCGTCCACGAACTCCACCATGGAGTGGACGATGCTCTGCGGGTGCACCACGACCTGGATGCGGTCGGCCTCGAGACCGAAGAGCCAGTGTGCCTCGACCACCTCGAAGGCCTTGTTCATCATCGTGGCGCTGCCGACCGTGATCCTCGGCCCCATGGACCAAGTCGGGTGCTTCATTGCCTCCTCGACCGTGATGCTCGAGAAGGTGGCGAGTTCGCGGGTGCGGAACGGGCCGCCCGAGGCCGTGAGGTGGATCCGGCGCACCGTCGCGAGGTCCTCGCCGCGCAGGCACTGGTGGATGGCGCAGTGCTCGCTGTCGACGGGGAGGATCGTTGCCCCCGATGCGCGTGCCATGGGCATCAGCCAGCTCCCGGCCATGACGAGCGACTCCTTGTTCGCGAGTGCAAGGGTCAGGCCACGGCGGACGGTCCACTCGGAGGCCGCGAGTCCTGCGGCACCGGTGATGGCGTTGAGCACCACGTCGGGAGCCGATTCCTCCAGGGCGGCGAGGATGCCTTCCGCACCGTGGTGGAAGGTCGTGGTGGTCGGCAGCCCGGACGGCCG
Source organism: Planctomycetota bacterium (assembly GCA_041178545.1). Taxonomy (GTDB): domain Bacteria; phylum Planctomycetota; class UBA1135; order UBA1135; family UBA2386; genus JBEATZ01. The sequence goes on along the minus strand of JBEGVB010000142.1, from coordinate 15,651 downwards.
GTCCCTGCAGGCGGTGAGCGCAGCACTGGCAGGTAGGAAGCTGGCGGCCTGACGGGCGAGTTCGTCGCCCCGGGAGTTCGCGGAGAGGCAGGCGACCTCGAACCGGTCCCTCCGGTCTGCGACGATGCGCAGGGCGTTGCTCCCCACGGAACCCGTGCTGCCGAGAATCGCAATCCGCCGTTTGCGCACGGGAGGATCATGGCGGATGAAGATGCCGATGCAACCAGGCGACCACGAACCCATGAGCCTCGGCGACGACTGGCTGCGACGCAGCGCCCACTGCCTCTGGTGCGGCGGTCGGCTCGCCCTGCGTTTGGTGCACGGCGCCGGAAGGCTCGCCTGCTCCGCGTGTGCCTTTGTCCTCTACCGCTCGCCTGCGGCCGCCGTGGCCACGGCCGTGCTGCGCGGGCGCGAGGTGCTCCTGGTGCAGCGCGCCATCGAGCCGTACCGGGGGCTTTGGGGATTCCCTGCGGGTTACCAGGAGTACGACGAGTCACCGGAACAGGCCGCAGTCCGCGAGACGAGGGAAGAGGCTGGCGTCGAGGTCGAGTTGCGCGGCGTGCTGGACGTGTGCTGGACGACGGACGACCCGCGCAAGCGCGCCAACCTGGTCGTCTACCGCGCGGTGCCGGTTGCGGGCGAACCTCAGGCCGCGGATGATGCGAGCGCGGCGCGCTACTTCTCGCTGGACGACCTGCCGGAGGGGATCGCCTTCACCAACAACCGACGGCTCCTCGAGCGGTTGCGTCGCGAGACCTGAGTGCCCATGGCCCTACCAAGCAGTGCTGTTCCTGCCCTCGTGCTGGGTCTCCTGGCGCTGGGGCCGTGTCTCGCGCAGCAGGATCCTGCCGCAGAGTTCGATGCCGTGCGCGCCCGTGCAGTGGCAAGCGGTTCACCGGCCATGGATGCCACCGCCAAGGAGGCGTTGGACTGGTTCCTGAGGATCGAGGATCCCGCTGCGCGTCGGTTGCGGCTCCCTGCCGCGGCTGCCGTGGCGCTCGATGCGGGGCGCCCGGCCCTTGCCGTCGACCTCGGGCGCGAGGCGATGGAACTCGGCGGGGCAACCCCGGCCCTTGCCGTCCCCGTTGCCCGCGGCCTGGCCGCGACGGGCAGGTTCGAGGAACTGGTGGTGCTCTGTCGCTCCGTCGGCGCCGCTGGGCAGGAGGCAGCTGTCTTCGTCGCGATGGACCCTGCCGACCTCGCGCGGGTGGAGGGACAGGTCCTGCCTTTGGCCGACCGGGCCATGCGCTCGGGACGAACCGAGGACGCCCTCTGGGTGTTCGACGCACTCGTGCAGGCAGACCCCGACAACGGCGTGCGGCTAGCGAACCTGGCGCTGACCCTGCGCCATCTCGGGCGGCGCTCCGAGGCCGCAGCCGCATACCGCCAGGCCATGGAGGTCGCGCCGACGGACGACCAGATCCGCAGCGACCACGGCCTCTTCCTCAGGGCGTGCGGGAACTGGGCGCAGGCTGCCGTGGAACTCAGGCGTGCGATGGAACTCGAGGCGGTGATGGGCGCCGGTCCGGCCGTGACCAACCTCGTCCAGATGGAGGTGTTGAGGCCGGGCTCTTCCGGCATCGATGCTGCGGGTGCAGCCGCCCGCGCGCTCGCCGTCCGGCCGGAGGCTGCCATGCTGAGGCGGCTCAACCTCGACCTCGTCGGGGATCGGCTGCGCAATCCTGACAAGCGCACCTCGAGTCGCTAACCTGCAACAAGGTGGTGGAGTGGGGCGCTGGGCCCCGCGTGCCCCACGGCGCGCCGCCACCAAGTCACCCACGGAGACCCCATGGCAGTTTCGTCCTTCCTGTTCGCGACCTTCCTGTCCCTCGCCCCGCAGGGCCCCGAGGGGTCCACGGCACAGCCGATCCTGGCCCCGGCGGAACAGAAGTCGCTGCGCGACAAGGCGCTCAAGCTGATCGAGTCACGCACTGCGTACGACCTGGCCCCCGAGAAGGGGCGCGACAAGGCCAATCGTGACTACCAGAAGGCCAAGGAGGCGTTCCAGAAGGAGTGGGACGGTCGCATCGAGAAGAAGGGCAACCTGCTGAAGTCGCTGCCGGACCTGCAGTCGATCTTCTCCAACTCGTTCACCTACGAACGCCGCAGCGGCACCGATGCAGTGAAGAAGGAGGATGCCAAGCCGAAGGACGGGCTCCCCGAGTACAGCATCATGGTGCCCAAGGCCTACAAGAACGAGACGCCGGCACGTTCGGTCCTGCTGGTGCCCGGGCGCATCAGCGAGAAGGACGGCTGGGTCGAGGGACGTGACCACTACGCGCAGACGTGGGACGGCTCCGCTGCGAGCAAGGACTCCATCTTCCACGTGGCGCACCTCGACAAGACGCTCGCGCTGGACGACCTGCCGGTTTCGGGTCGCGAGGGTGAGGAGGAGAAGGAGGTCGCGCGCATCGGCGCGCTGCTGCTGGCCTTCGGCGAGACCAAGCGCAACTACAACCTCGACCGCGGTCGCGTGTTCCTCGACTGCGGCAAGGAGAGCTCCGCCTTCGGCCTGCGGCTCGCGACCCACTTCCCGGACCTCTTCGCGGGCGTGATCCTGCGCTGGCCGGTGTACCACGAGGACCTCCGCCTCGGCAGCATCGCCGGCCTGCCGGTGCTGCTGGTGTCCTCTGCGGAGACGAAGGATGCCGCAGGCAAGGTCAAGGACGCGCTCGACAAGCTCCAGGCTGGCAGCTGCACGGTCCTCGACGCCACCGGCTCCTACCCGTTCCGCGACAGCACCGCGGAGATCGAGAAGTGGATGGCGGACAAGCAGCGTCGCCTCATGCGCTCGCAGGTGGTGGTCGAGCCCAACGACGACCGGTTCAAGAAGGCCTTCTGGACCGTGATCGGCCGGATGGACCCGATTGGCGCGCTCCCACGTGACATGCGCCCGCGGCTCGAGGTCAGCTCGGACCGCGCCACCAACCGCATCACCGTGAAGGCCCGGGGCATCGAGAACTTCGCCCTGTGGCTCAACGACAGCCTCGTCGACCTCGACAAGGAGTACACCGTCGTCGTCAACGACAAGGCGTTCACCCAGAAGAGCACGCGCGACTTCGGGCGCATGTTCGACCAGATGCTGGTCAAGTTCGACGGGGACTTCCTGTTCCCGGTGCTCTTCGAGTGCAACGTGCCGGCCGAGACCAAGGCCCCGGCTACGGGCGGCGAAGGCAAGCAATGAGGCTCGGCACCGCGGCCGCACTGGCTGCGGCCGCCGGCGCGGCGAGCATGTGCGTGGAGCTGACGGCCGTGAGGCTGCTCGCCCCGCACTTCGGTGACAGCGCCTACGTCTGGACCAACGTCATCGGGGTTCTCCTCGCCGCTCTTGCCCTGGGCGCCTACTGGGGTGGCCGGCAGTCGGACCGCGGCGGTGGCAGCCAGCACGTGAGCTGGCTGTTCCTCGGCGCCGGTGCGTTGCTTGCGGTCACCCCGCTCGTTGCCCGCGACCTGGGTGCTGCACTGCTGCCCCAGGACCTCCCGCTCGACCATGCCATGCCGGCGATGGTGCGCGGGTCCCTCGCGGCAACGGCCATCCTGTTCTCGGTCCCGGTCTTCCTGCTGGGTGCTGCGTCGCCGCTCCTGGTCGGGCTGGTGGCCCGCACTGCGCCCCTTGGTCGGGTGGTGGGGACCATGTCCGCGGCGGCGACCCTCGGCAGCCTTGCGGGGACCTTCGGGGCGACCCACCTGCTGGTCCCCTCGCTCGGGTGCAGGGCCACCATCTGGCTGTGCGCCGCCGTGATCGCCGGCTGCGGCCTCGTCGCCCACCCGAGCAGGAAGGGCGCGGTGTTGGGGCTCCTCCTCACTGCGTCCCTGGCGATGCACCATGGCCCGCTGCGGGAACCCGTGGCCGGCACCGAACTGTTGGAGGAGCGCGAGACCCCTTACCAGTACCTGCAAGTGGTGCGAGAACCCGGCGCACCGGGTGGCGCGCGTACGGCCCTGAAGATCAACGAGGGGCTCGACAGCTTCCACTCGGTTGCGGTCGAGGGCAGCGTGTTCACCGGAGGCGCCTACTACGACTGGCATGCAGTGGCGCCGTTGCTGGCGGGAGACGGGGTGCGGCCCGAGGGCCTGCGTGCGCTCTCCGTGGGCGATGCCGCGGGCAGCTTCCGGCGCATCTACGATGCCGTGCACCCGGGGGCGCGCGTGGACGCGGTGGAGATCGATCCTGCGTGCACGGAGTTCGGGGAGCGCCACTTCGTGGGGCGGCGGGCGCCGGGCGAGGTGCGCTGGATGGACGGCCGTGCCTTTGTCGACCATGCAGAGGGCACGTGGCACGTGATCCACGTGGACGCCTATGCGCACCAGGTCTACATCCCGGCCCACCTCGCGAGCATCGAGTTCTTCCGTTCCGCACTGGAGCGCCTCGAGCCAGGTGGCGTGATTGCGTGCAACGTGGGGGCGCTGCGTGCCAGCGACCCTGTGTTGCAGGCGATTGGCAACTCGCTCGGGCAGGTGTTCGGCAATGCGGCTGCGCTCGCGGTGCCGAACTCGCGGAACTTCCTGCTGGTCGCGCGCAGGGCCGCAGCAGACGGCACTCCGCTCCAGGTGCATCCCGAGCGGCTCAACGGCTTCTCCCTCGGCGCGGAGCGCCTGCGCGGTCGCGATGCAGAGCACTGGCAGTCGTTGGTCGAGCGCTGCGCCATGGCCGAGCGCTGGCACCGCACCTTCGACCGGGAGCCGGTGCTGGTCGACGACGTACCTCGTCTGGACCGGCTGCTCCACCGCTCCTACGTCAGCACCGGTGACGTCGTCGAGGCGGTGTCGATGCGTGGCGACCTGACGGTGCTGGAGAGCGAGCAACTTGCCCACGCTGCAGCCAGCAGGCTCGACTGGGACGGCGTGCTGGCCGCCGCTGCCCGCAGTGCAGGGCCCTCGGCCTACCTGCGGGAGCTCTGTGGGAACGCACGGTGGAGCCTCCGTGAGCTGCATGCTGCCCGCATGGAGTACGAGTCCACGTTGAGCCTCCCGCTGGGGGAGGATGCCGAGCGTCGGGTGCGCGCCAACCTCGAGGCACTTGCAGCGGAGATCCGGACGAGCGAGGGAGCGGCAGCCACTGCCAACCGGAACCTGTGGATCGCCTGCGCGGCCCTGGCCCTGCTCGGTGCTGGCGGGCTGGCCTTGCTGCGTACGCGCTGAGACTCAGAAGATGTCGAGGATGCCGCAACCGCCGTCGGTGAGGGTCTCCACGGCTGCACGATAGTTGGCCGAGGCCGCAAACGGGCTGTTCCACGGCAGGGGTTGCTTGTCGCAGACGCTGCCGAGCGCGACGGCGGCAAACGCCCTGGTCAACGGGGTCAGGGCGCGGTCCTCGAGCATGGCGCACAGCGGTGAGATGCTGCGGCGGTCGCCGATCGCCCCGAGTGCACCTGCAACGGCTGCGAGCCGGGCAAGCGTCTGCGTGCCACCTGCAAGGGACAGCTGCAGGCGCTCTGCAGCTGTCTTGTCGCCAAGCTTGCCGAGGGCGACTGCCACTTGCTGCAGCAGTTCCGGCCGCCTGCTGGAGTTGTCCAGCAGGCTCATGAGGTTCGGCCTCACGAGTGCGTCCTGCAGCATGCCGAGCCCCACGCACGCGTAGCCCGCCTCCTCGTCGTTGCCGAGGGCCCGGTCGAGCAGCGTGCGCAGCTCGTCGCCTGCCGGGCGCCAGCCGGTGAGCCCGAGTGCCACCGCGAGTCCCGAGGTTGCGCCGGGGTTGCGTGACTCGCGCACTGCCTTCACGAGTGCGCGCGCGACCTCTTCGTCCACCGACGCGCCGCCCACGCCGCCGGTGCTTGACTCCCTGTGGGCGAGCACTCCCAAAGCGAGGCCGACCCAGGGCAGGTCGAGGGTGCGGGCACTCGAGAGGTGGGCAAGCAGCACGGCGCGTGCCATCCTGCCGCCACACTCGCCGAGCGCCATGGTCGCGAAGTAGCGCACCTGGTGGTTGCCGTGGTTGCGGGCCACGTCCCACAGGCTTGCTGCAACGGCTGCGTCCGGCGAACCCTCGTCGTCCCACGGCCTCAGGAGGGCGCCCAGCGCTATGGCGCACGACTGCTGGATGACCTCGCTCTGCTTGCGGCCCTCTGCACGCAGGTCGGAGTGGAATCGTTCGCGCAGGCGGTCGGCGCGCGTACCCTCGCGGCCGGTGAGGCTCGCCAGCGCCGAGGGCACGTGGGCCTGCACCCACTGGGCCGAGACCCCGAGGTCCTGTTGGTAGAACGCGAGGAGTCGGTCGAACGCGCGCTGGTTCAGTCGCTCGCCGTCGAGGCTGCGGGGCGCGTCGAGGAGGCCGATGGAGGTGACTGCTGCGACCAACAGGTTGCGGTGCACGGAGGGGTCGAGGTCCAGCAGCGGCAGCATGGAGTCGAGTGCAGCCTGCTTGAAGCCAGGTGCCGAGGAGGCGCGCGCCAGCAGGCCGATTGCATAGGTGGCAAAGGTCCGTGTGCGCTCGTCGACCTGCGAGCGCCCCGTTGCTGCACGGCCGTTGTCCGTGTCACCAGCCAGGTCCCGCAGGAGTTCCAGGTCGAGCGGGTCTGCGCGTCCGGCGATGCCGATGCACAGGGCGGCGGTCTCGCGGATCTCCTGGTCATGGCTCTTCAGGAAGGGTGCGAAGACGTCGGTCCGGAGGTCCCAGCCCTTCCCGCTGCGGCCGATCTTCGCCAGGGCGACCATGCACCCGGAGGCAAGGTCGCGGCTCTCTGCCCCGGCCAGTGCCGTACGGAGTGCAGGCACCACCAGGCGTTCGACCTCTTCTGGGGTGGGGGCCAGTCGGTCCTGGGCACCGACCCCGCGCGTGGGACCGAGCAGGGCCTCTGGCGTGCCAGGCTGGATGGCGGAGACCTGCACCGCCGACTTCAGTGCGAGGTAGGAGTCCTTGCGGAACTCCCACCAGTACTGCCACCGCGTGAGGTCGTCCTCGAGCGGGATGCCGCGGTTGGTGTAGCCGACCGAACGCGCAGCCCCGGCAGGGGAGGAACCGCCCGGTACACCGCCGAGGTTTCCCCCCGGCGATCCTGCAGTCCCCTTGGTGCCCCTGGCGGCTCCCGAGCCGCTGGACCCGTCCGTCGAACCGCTGGTGGAGGAGGGTGGGACGACCTCGCCCGGCCCTCGGTACTGCCCGCCGTGCGCGTGGCCAGGAGGCGAAGCCACGCAGAGTGCGGCGGCGCAGGCGAGGAGGCGAGAGGCGGTGGGGTTGCGTCCGTGCATCGTCCACGTCCAATGCAAGCCGCGTGCCATTTGCGCGGTGGACCTGTGGGCCAAAACGAACCGCGGGGAGGACCACCGGAGTGGGCCTCCCCGCGGCAGGGACCGTTGCGGTCCGTTCCCTGTCAGAGGATGTCGAGGATGCCCGCGGTCTTGTCCGTCAGGGTCTCGACCGACGCGCGGTAGTTGAGGTTCGTGCCGATCTTGGAGTTCCAGGGCAGGTCCTCCTTGTCAGCCACGCCACCCAGGGCCACTGCAGCGAAGGCGCGCGACAGCTCGGTGAGCTTGTCGTCGAAGAGCAGCTTCTTGAGCGGCTCGATCGTGCGACGGTCACCGATGAAGCCGAGGGCCGAGGCGATGGCACTCAGCTTGGCCAGGTTGGCATCGCCTTCGTTGAGCAGGCCGAGCAGCTGGTCCGCAACGCCCTTGTCGCCGAGCTTGCCCAGCGCGATCGAGGCCTGCTTGAGCAGGTCTGGACGACGGACCGACTTGGCGACGATCGTGCGGATCTCCTCCTTGGAGCGGTCGTCGTTCATCAGGGCGAGGCCGATGCAGAGGTAGCCGGCGAGTTCGTCCTCGTTGACCTTCTTCTGCAGCAGTGCACGGATGTCGTCGGCAGCGTCCTTGTACTGGGCGAGGCCGAGGGCCACCGCGATGCCCGACAGGGCGCTCGGGTTCTTCAGCTCGGCCATGCTCTTGCGCAGGGTCTCGCCGATGCCGCGCTCCGGCTCAGGGGTGCGACCCTGGGCCTTGGCAGCGTCGATCCTGTTGAAGGCGTAGACACCCATCGCGATGGCTGCCCACGGCTTCTCGAGCGCCTTGCCGCCCTTGTCGAACTCCTTGATCATGTTGTCGCGGTTGGCCGCGCCACCGATCTGGCCGAGGGCGAGGATCGAGAAGTAGCGCGTCTGCTCGTTCTTGTTGGTGCGCCACGACTCGAGCAGCAGCTTGCTGTACTCCGCGTCCTCGGACTTGTCGTCCTCGTAGGGGAGGGCCATGCTGCCGAGGGCGAGTGCGCACGACATGAAGATCGTGTCGTTGCTGCGCTTGACCTTGCCCTTCTCCTGCAGGTCGGCTGCGAAGAGCTTCTTGTACTCCGCCGAACGCTCGTGGCTGCGGCCGAGGAGCTTGGCAATGGCCGTGGGGCAGTGCGACTGGATCAGCTGCTCGCCGGCGCCCAACGGCTTGTTGTAGTAGTCCGTCAGCGCCTTGAGCGTGTCGTCCAGCAGGGCCTTGTCGCCGTCAGCGCCCACGTTGAGCAGGCTCAGCGCGTTGATGGCGGCAACCTTGATGTTGCGGCTGCTCAGCTTGTCGTCCGACAGGAGCTTCTGCGCGGTCTCGTAGACCTTCTTCTTCACCTCGGTGTTGCTGGTGCGGTAGGCGACCAGTCCCAGGCCGTAGGTGGCGAAGGCGCGCGTGCGCTCGTTGACCTCGCCCTTCTCGCAGGCCTTGCGGCCGGCTTCGTTGTCGAGGGCCAGGCCCGAGAGCAGGTTGATGCTGTCCTCGTCCGCGAGCGCTGCGATGCCGATCGCCAGTGCCGCGGTCTCGACAACCTCTTGGTCACCCTTGCGCAGGCGCGGGGTGAACACGTCCTTGGTCAGCTTGAAGTCGGGGTGGTCCTTGCCGATCTTCGCCATGGCAACCATGCACGACGAGTTGATGTCGCGCTGGTCGGTGGAGTCGATCGCCTTCTTGAGGGCGGGCAGGATGTTGTTGAGCACGTCCTCTTCCGACGGCTTGAGGGAGTCCTTCGCCTCCACGCGGCGCGTGGCACCGAGGAAGAACTCGTCCGAGCCCGTCTGGACGGCGCCCGTCTGGATCGCCTGCTTCAGGCGGATGAAGGGGTCCTTGTTGAACTCCCACCAGAACTCCCAGCGGGTGAGGTCGTCCTCGAGCTGGATGCCGCGACCGCCGGTCGTCGGGCCCTTGGCCGGGCCGGGACCTGCAGGGCCACCCGTGGCCGGACCCGACGGTCCGGGGGTCGAGGGGCCGCCGGGGCCAGGGGTCGAGGGGCCGGCGGGGCCGCCCGTGGTGGGGCCGGAAGGGCCGCCGGTGCCGCGTCCGCCGCCAGGGCTGGGGGGGACGACGTCGCCAGGACCGCGGTACTGGCCGCCGTGGGCCAGGCCGGTCTCGGGCAGGAGAGCAACCAGACCAGCACAGGTCAGGCTCGCAAGGACAAGCTTCTTCATGATGGGATGTCTCCGTTCACACAGGGCTCCTGGGTCCGGGAGCCGCGCAGGGATGGCAGGCTTATAGCCGCCGCGCGCCGCTCAGCAAATGTGGTTCCACCTGCGCAAGGATTTTCCGATACCCCTGCCATGCCTCGACTTCGGTTCGCAGAAGGCCTGGATCCCCGGACCTTGCTGGTTTCGTGGGCGTAGCAACCACTGGCTCAGTGTCGCTTGTTACTCCGGCGAAACGATTTGCCCTCGACGAGGCCCGCCCCTGCGAGTGCGGACCTGAGCGCGCGGTGCACGGGTGCCGACGCTGCAAGGGTGGCGGTGTGTTCCACCTGCAGGCTCGGGAAGGGAAACACCGGTTTGCCGCCCCAGTCCGTGAACTTCCCACCCGCCTCCACCAGGATGAGGCCCGGTGCGGCGACGTCCCAGATGCGACCCTGTTGCTGCACGTTTGCGTCGAGCCGGCCGCACGCGACATCCATCAACTGGACCACCGTGCTGCCGAAGGTGCGGATCCTGGCCCCGTCGGCCTGCAGGGCCGCCAGGAACCGGAGGTCGCCGGTGCCGCGGAACCACTGTGCACCGTGGATCGCTGCGTCGTCGGCCCGCCCCACGGGGATCCGCAGGACGCGTCCGTTGCGGGTCGCGCCGCAACCTGCTGCGGCGGCGAGCACATCGCCCTGAGGTGCGACCCAGACAGCGGCCACCACCGGACGTCGGCGGTGGAGGAGGGCAATGGCGACGGCGTACTGGGTCAGTCCGTGGGCGAAGTTGCTGGTGCCGTCGATGGGGTCCACGCACCAGACCAGCCCCTGCTCAAGCCCGGCGGAGGTGGTCTCCTCGCCGAGGAACCCTGCTCCCGGCAGCATCGCCCCAAGTTCGGAGCGGAGCCACCGCTCGATCGCGAGGTCGACTGCGGTGACGAAGTCCCCGGGGCCCTTCCTGCGGACGTCGGCCCGCCTCAGGCCAGAGCTCCTCGCGCGGACGCGCCTGCCGGCCTCTGCGACCAGGTCGCAGAGCTGCGAGCGGAGTCGTCGTAGACGCGTGGGGCCGAGTGCACGTGCAGCCATGGCTGCAGGTTCCTCGTGCCGCATGGGAAAACAAGGGTCAACAGTCGTGGCGCTGGGTACAAGCGGCCCATGCGATGCGTTCTGGCCCTGCTGCTGGTCTGCGCGGCCTTGGGCTGTGTGGCAGAGACGGGGGCGCCCCGGCAAGTGGCTCCGGTTGCCCCGAGCCTGCTGGAGCCGGGGCGAGAGGTCCGCGAGGAGCCCGCCCGGGAACCGGTCGAGGACCCTGGGGAGCGGGTCGTCCGGGAGGAACTGGCCACTGGCGCGGACCCTGAGGAGGCTGCGCTGCAACTCGCTGCTTCCCTTGCCGGGCGGGAGCGACACCACGATGCACTTGCAGCGGTGGAGGCTGCGCTGCAGCGACGCCCCACGGACGGCCGGCTGCGTCTGGCCAGGGCCGGCTTGATGCGGGACTTGGGGATGCGTGCCGAGGCCGCGCGAAGCCTCGAGCAGTTGCGGGATGAGGTCGGCATCGCGGCGCTCCATCCCGGGGTGCTCGTGGAGCTGGCAGAGCTCCAGTGGCTGGAGGGGCGACCTGAGGACGCGGCGGACACGCTCCGGCAGGTCCTCCAGGTGCACGCCTCGGACCCGTGGGTCGTCGCGCGCGAGGCCGAGCTTGCTGCCTTGCGGGGCGAGGTCGACACCGAGCTGCGCCCGCGCACCATCAAGGTGCGCGACCTCCTCGGCAACCTCCGGGGAGCGCCCGACGCGGCCGTGCGACGGGCTGCGCTGGGACGGCTCATGGCCTTGGGTGGCGAAGTCGCCGTGCGAGCCGTGGCTGCCGGCGTGGTGGACCCCGACCCCTCGGTCCGGGTGCTTGCCCTCCAGGGTGCGACTCTCGACGTCGACGCAATGCTGGACCTCGCCGGAGCCATGCTGCGCGACCCCGCTCCCGAGGTGCGGGTGGCGGCTGCGGGCCGGCTGGGTGCTCTCGGCGTGCCAGCGGTCGTGCCGGTGCTGCTGGCGGCGCTCGAACCGGAACAGGACGAGGACGTGTTCACCGCCGTGGTTGCCGCCCTGCGGCGACTGCACCCCAGTGGTCCGCCGTCGGACCCGGCTGGCTATGGATCCTCGGCGCGGAGAAGGGACACTGCAGCAGCATGGATCAAGCACTGCAACCGTTGATCGCCGTCGTCGGCGGCGCCGGCTACATCGGTTCCCACACGGTCCTCGCGTTGCGCGAGCAGGGATTCCGCGTGGTCGTGATCGACGACCTGAGCGAGGGGCACCGAGGTGCCCTCCTCGGTGCCGAGCTGCTGCAGGGCTCCTTGCTGGACCGCGCGTTCCTCGACGATGCGCTTGCCGGGAGGGGGATCGCCGCGGTGGTGCACTTCGCGGCACGGTGTTACGTGGGAGAGTCGGTGACCGACCCGGGCAGCTACTACCGCAACAACGTGGGCGGGACGCTCAACCTGCTCGACGCGATGCTGCTCGCCGGCATCAAGAGGATCGTGTTCAGCTCCACGTGTGCGACCTACGGCGAGCCGAAGGAGATGCCGATCGTCGAGACGTTCCCGCAGCTGCCCGTCAACCCATACGGCAACACCAAGCTGGTGTGCGAGTACCTGTTGCGCGACTACCACCGGGCCCACGGCCTCGACAGCGTGGCGCTGCGCTACTTCAACGCAGCCGGTGCGGACCCGGAGGGCCGGCTCGGCGAGGACCACGACCCGGAGACGCACCTCATCCCGCTCGTGCTGCGGGCCGCCGCCGGGCGGATGCACTCCCTCAAGGTCTTCGGCAACGACTACCCGACCCGCGACGGCACCTGTATCCGCGACTACGTGCACGTGGCCGACCTCGCCGACGCCCACGTCCGTGCCCTCCGCAGCATGCTGTCGGGCACCGGGGGCGCGCGTGCCTACAACCTCGGCAACGCGACCGGTACCACGGTGCTCGAGGTGATCCGCACCGCGGAACGCGTCACCGGTCGACGCGTTCCCCACGAGGTGGTGGGCCGCCGTGCCGGTGACCCACCGGTGCTGGTCGGCAGCCCCGCGAAGATCGCCTCCGAGCTGGGCTGGAAGGCCCGGCACTCGGACATCGAGACGATCGTCCGCACGGCATGGCGCTGGCACTCCGAGCACCCGGGGGGCTATGGCGATGCGTGACCGTCTGACGCTGCTTGCCCTCGCGCTGCTTGCCGCCTCCTGCACGGTGCACAACCTCTCGTGGCGGCAGGCGCTGCGGGACTACGACAACCTGGTTGCCGTGGAGGGCACGGCAGACGAGCGCAGGGTGACGTACCGCACCGAGGCAAGCGTGTCCTCCTGGTACGAGCGCATGAGCTGGGTCTGGTTGTTCCCGCCGCTCTTCGGCCTCTTGTTCGGGGACGAGACGGGCCTGGAGGCCCAGCCCACGGCCGCCCAGGAGGCCCGCGCGCGCATGGCCGTTCTGCCGGAGAAGGCGCGCGAGGACGTGCGTCGTGCCGCCCAGCTGCTGGTGCGCGTGGTCCCGGTGGTGGAGGTCGACGCGTCGCCGTTGTCACGTTGCGTGGCACTGGACGCAGTCGAGCACCTGGCGATGGTCCATGGCTGGAACCTGCTCGAGGGTGTCGACGACGCCTCGAGGCAGCCGACGCTCCCCGCAGGCTACGCGGAGATCGTCGACGTCCTCCGTGCCCAGCGGCCGATCTCGCGTACGGCGCCGCTGGTCGGCGATGCCCGCACCGCATACCTCGATGCACTGCGTCGCATCACCATGCTGCCGTTGCCCACCAGCGAGCAGCGGTACGCGCTCGTCAGCGACCTTGCCGCAGCGCTTGCCAACGAGACAGACGAGGAACTGGTCGCGGCCACGATCGCGTCGTGGCAGCTGGCCGCAAGGCACTGTGCGCAGTCGCTGCTGGCCCGTTCGATGGTCGCCCCTGGGCCAGAGATGCTGCCGCTCCGGCTGCGCGCCATCGAGATCGCACACCGCAACGGCGGCGTCGACAGCGTGCCACTGATCCTCGCGATGATCAGCGTCCCGCCCGAGGTCGCTGCAGGCCAGAAGATCAACATCGACCCGGATCCGTACGTGCGGCTCCGCATGATCCACCTGTGCGGCCAACTCGACCGCGTGCGTGCCGAGCGCGTCGTGCGGCTGCCGCGCCACCAGGGCTGGGAGCCCTTCTCCCCGCTCCAGTTCCTCTGTCTCCAGGTCCTCGACGAGGAAGCCTTCATCACGAGCCTCCGCATCCCCGCGCAAGAGGCCTTGTGCCGCTGCCTCGGCAAGTCGGTCGACTATGACCTGGCTTGGGTCCGCGAGTTCCTCACCACGCTGAGGAAGGCCTCGTGAGCCGCTTCCAGCCGCTTGCCACCGCATGGATGGAGGAGCCACTCGCGTATGACGGCTCCCAGCTCCGGTCGCACTGGATCCTCGCGCGCACAGGGCTCGTCGGGGACGCCCTGGTCGGGTTCCGGGGGCCCTGCAACGTGCTGCTCGACGAGATGGCCGACCTCGCGGACCTCGGCGGGCCGGGCATACGCGCCGATGACATGGTCCACTTCGTGTGGGAGTCCTTCCGGGACCGGGACCTCCTGTTGGCCGTGCACCGGCAACGGCTGCTATCTGCCCAGGCCGCCGAGTGGATCGCCCAACGGGTGCCTGCCGGGATGCGGGTGACCCGTTCCGGGGACGACCTTTTCGTGGGGGGCGGCAAACTGTCGATCTCCATCGCAACGGTGAGTCCGGTGTCCTCCCTCGTCCACTTCGCGGTCAATGCAACCCAGGGCGGTGCCCCGGTGCGCACGGCTGCACTCGCGGACCTGGGTCTCGACCCGGTCGTTTTCGGCCGCGCGCTGCTGGCAGTGGTCGCGGACGAGCAGGCGACGATCGAGGAGGCGCGTGCCAAGGTCCGTCCCAAGGGGGAATGGCAGGCTTGAAGTCCACACTGGCCCAACTGCTGAAGCTGCTGCTGGTCGCGGCCCTGATGTACTGGGTCGCGAGCGGAGTGCAGTGGCAGGACCAGGCCAACTGGACCGGTGCCGACGACGCAGTCGTGCGCGTCCAGGCAGGTCACATCGTCGGCCCGTGGCAGGAGAACGTCGTCCGCTTCGTGCCCGAGGGGCAGGTCGAGGAACTGCAGCTCGTGCGCGGGCCGCAGCAGGACGGCACCTCCCTCGACGTGGCACCCGGCTTCGTCACCTACTGGCGCACCATGGACCTCGTGCGGTTCGGCGCCGGTGCCTTCTGCTTCTTCCTCTGCGTGATGATGTCCGGCATGCGCTGGTGGTGGCTGCTGCGCATCAACGGTCTCGGCGTCACCCTCCCCGAGGCGCTGCGCTTCACGTGGATCGGGATGTTCTTCAACTCCGTCGTGCCCGGCGCCACGGGCGGCGACGTGATCAAGGCGCTCTACATCATGAAGCGCTGCCCGGGGAAGCGGATCCCGGCGCTCGTTTCGGTCTTCGTCGACCGCATCCTCGGGCTGGGCAGCCTGGCGATCCTCGGTGCCGTGGTCGTGCTCTTCGCACTCGACCGGTTCGCGACCCTCGCCCTGGCCATCTGGTCGGTGATGGGTGGCGTCCTGTTGCTCGGCTGCATCGCGTTCAGCAAGCGGTTGCGCCAGGTGCTGCGCATCAAGCCGATGCTGGAACGACTGCCGCCGCGCCTCGGCAACACGCTCAAGCTCGTCGACGAGGCCGTCCACTTCTACCGCGACCACAAGTCGGTCATCGCACTCAGCCTGCTGTCCGGGATCGGCAACCACGTCTTCTTCGTGGTCAGCGTCGCCCTCATCGGGGACGCGCTGGGCATCGGCATGCCGTGGTTCGAGTACTTCGTGCTGATCCCCATCATCAACGTGGTCAGCGCGGTGCCGATCGCCCCCAACGGCTGGGGCGTGGGTGAGGCGCTCTACAAGACCCTGTTTGCGTCCTACGGCGGCGCGTACGTGCAGGGTGTCGCCAACCCGGGTGCCGTGATGGGCACACGCGGGGTCGCCTTGTCCGTGCTCTTCCGCCTCCACATGACCCTCTGGTCGCTGCTCGGCGGACTCTTCGTGCTCCTGGAGCGCGACCGCGTGACGCGTGCCGACGTGGCGCGCGAGGTCGCGATGGAGTCGGCTCCGCCGCCAGCGGGCTGAGCACTCACTTTCCGCGACCGTCGCGCTTGTCCGTGCGCCCACGGGACGGGATGCTGTCCCACACCATGTCGCTCCTCGTCGTCGGTTCCACCGCATTCGACTCCGTCGAGACCCCGCACGGATCCCGTCCGGAACTCCTCGGTGGTTCCTC
>JBEGVB010000141.1:0-5841 GCA_041178545.1 Planctomycetota bacterium | reverse complement strand
CGGCAAGCTGCCGCCGCCCGACGAGATGCCTGCTGCCCCCAAGGGAGGTGCACGATGACCACTGCTGGATTCGTCTCGATGGTGTTGAGTCTCGTCTTCGTGGTTGGGCTCGTGGGCTGGTGCTACTACCGGGTGCTCACGGCACCCGCCGAGCCGCCCAAGCAAACCGAGGACTTCCACAGCGCTTGACCCGCACCCCGTCCCGCTGGGTGCGCGCTTGTCCCAAGCACGCAACCTGGGGGACCGGGTCGGTGTGCGCATGGCGTGGCGACAGGTTGCGACTAGCATCAGCCACCCTCGGAAAGTCTCGAGGAGGACCTGATGCTTCGTCTCGTCGCACCGCTCGCACTCGTGGCCCTGTTCTCAGGGCCTGTTCTCGCCCAGATCGAGGTCGGCCAGAAGGCCGTGCTGCCCGAGGCCAAGACCCTCGGCTTCACCAAGATGAAGTCCCTCGCGGAGACCCGCGGCAAGCTGGTCCTGCTGGAGTACTTCGCGTACTGGTGAGGGCCCTGCAAGGGGGGCGTCCCCCATCTCAACCAGTTGGTTGAGAAGTACGGCAAGAAGGGCTTCGTCGCAGTCGGCGTCACCAGCGAGCCCGAGGGTCCCACCGCAAAGTACATGGAGGAGACCGGCGCCAAGATGGCGGTCGCCTACGAGACGAGTGGCAAGTCCATGGAGGCCTATGGCTTCAGCGGCTACCCGTCTGCAGCCCTCGTCAACCCGAAGGGCGTGCTCGTGTGGAAGGGCCACCCCTCGCGCCTGACCGACGAGATCGTCGAGGAGCACATCAAGGGTGCCGTGGTCGGCAGCGGCGACGGCAAGCTCGTGCTCGAGCTCGAGTTGCCCAAGAAGTACGCCGCCATCGCCAAGCAGCTCGCCAAGGGCGACCTCGGCGACGCCCACAAGGCGCTGGCTGCGGCCCTCGCCGGCAGCGGCGTGGCCGAGGCCGATCGCGCCCCGCTCGAGGCCGCCAAGGCCGAGGTCGAGGCGACGCTGGCCGCGGCCCAGCAGGACGCCCAGACCGCTGCCACCGAAGAACGTTGGTTTGACGCGCAGGGCGCGTGGAAGCGCGTGTCCGCCGCGTTCCGCAACCACGAAGCCGGCAAGGCAGCCGATGCCGCGGCCACGGAGATCGCCAAGGATCCTGCCCGGAAGAAGGAGCTGGAAGCCGGCCAGAAGATCGCCGACGCGCTCAAGCTCGCCGCCGCCGGCAAGACCAAGGAGGCGATCAGTGCCCTCGACGGCCTGTCGAACGGCGTGCTCAAGGACACCAAGGAAGCTGCGCGCGCGAAGACGCTTGCAGAGCAGATGCGCAAGGACGGCTGATGCCGTCCGCGCGCGGCGCGGCTAGAAGCGCTTGCCCAGGTACCAGCTGGCCTGCGGGAGCACGGTGAGGTCCTCGACCTCACCCTCCAGTGCCAGCACCGCAGCACCCACCGACGGCCCCGTGAACCACGTGTCGCCGAGGTCGAACTCCCACCCGAAGTTGGCGTCGAGCCCGACGTAGTCACCTTCCGTCTCGAGCGATGGGGTGGGTGCCGTCGTGCGCAGCCACACGACGCCGAGGCGCAGGACCGGGTGCGAACGGTGGTCCGGCCACCACCGCACCTTGAAGCTGCCGCCAAGGCGTGCGAGGTCGCCGCTGCCGGGGTCCGTGAGCACGGTGTCGAGCTCGAAGCTGGTGGCCCTCGACTCCGTGTGGGAGAGCACCTGGCCGGCTGCGAACCCCAAGGCAGGGTCGTCCACGTAGCCCACGCGCGCCGCGGCCTCGAACACGGGGTGCTTTGCCCGCGGCTGCCGCGACGGCGAGCGGCCGAACCACCTGCGTGCCGTCCACTGGAACATCGGCACGACATCCGTCTCGTCGGCATCGGGGTTGTTCACCAGCAGCAGCGAGAGCCCCGGCCCCACGGACCATGCCCCTGCAACCTCGGTGGTGAACCCGATCCCGCCATGGATGCCGTACCAATCGCCCGGGGCACCGACCCAGTTGGGGTCACCATCCGCGTCGAACCAAGCCAGGCCACCTCGCGCGTGGAACTGGGTGAACTCACCGAAGGGCTCTGCATGTTCCAGGCCGAGCCGCATGGAGTAGAAGTCGCCAGCCTCGGGGTTGCCGTCGTCCACCACCGACTTGTCGTCGATGGGCTGCACGTCGAGCTGGAAGTCCACGCCCCACCAGCCGGCTGCATCACCCGAGACCACCTTGCCGAAGGCCGTGGTCAGGCCCACGTTGGGCAACAGGCTCATGCCAGCGCCTGCGTGCCATGGTGCGTCGGACAACACCGTGTAGCGCGGCGGTGGGTAGAGGTCCTGCGCCGGCAGCTCGGGCGCGAGCGCGAACAGCCCGACCAAGGTCCACGGGACTCGGCGCAAGGCACTGTAGCTCCAGCTCACGGCAGCATCCTAAGGCAGCAGGCCGTCGGGACCGCAAGCTGCGCTGGTTCAGCGCCGTCCGAACAGTCCGCGCAGGCCGCCGAGTCCGACGGCGATCGGGTAGACGAACAGGTAGTAGAGCAGCGCCCCGAACGTGAAGCCGATTCCGCCGCGCGCCCGGATGTAGGCTGCCACGAGACCGCGGCTCACCGACAGGTTGAGCAGCAGCAGCGCTGCCGCGACCCACACCCAAGGCTGGGCGCCCAGCACGGCCGCGAGGGCGAGTGCCGCCACCGTGAACGGCCACAGCACGACGTTGGTCTTGAGCTCGACCGAGGCCGTCCCGGAGTCCGCGAGCAGGTCCTTGTTGGCGAGCGAGTACGTCACCCACCAGCGGCTCTTGCGGTACGCGTTGCGCAGCGAGCGCCAGAGATCGAACTGGAAGATGTGGCCCACCACGAGTTCGGGCCGCATCACCAGCCGTTTGCCCTCGCGCCGCATGCGGTGGCAGAAGTCGACATCCTCGAGGATGGGCAGGAACCCTTCGTCGAAGCGCTTGCTGTCGAGGAACATCTGCCGCGGGATCAACATCGCATGGGTCGCGATGTAGTCGGGCTCGCGGTACTTGGTCTCGCTGTAGTGGATGAAGACCGACTGGAAGGAGTTGTAGAGCCCGTGGTCGTGCGCGAGCGGCGTGTAGGTGCCGCCGATCACGCAGTCGCGCCCCTCCTCCGCGATGGCTCGCGCTGCCTTGCGCAGCGTGTCGCGCTGCACGACGCAGTCGTCGTCGGTGAAGAACACGTACTCGCCGCTCGCCGCGGCGACGCCGGCGTTGCGCGCGGCAGAGGCACCGCGGTTCGGCTTCAGCTGCACGAGCTTCACCCGGTGGCGCCGCACGATCTCTGCCGTGCCGTCGGTGGAACCGTCGTCCACCACCACCACCTCGAAGTTGGGGTAGTCGACGGACGTG
The DNA here is from genome assembly GCA_041178545.1 of Planctomycetota bacterium. Taxonomy (GTDB): domain Bacteria; phylum Planctomycetota; class UBA1135; order UBA1135; family UBA2386; genus JBEATZ01. The sequence continues at coordinate 2,495 of JBEGVB010000141.1, read as the reverse complement.
GCGGCCTGCAGGCACCGGTCGATCGTGGTCGCCCCGTTGTGCACGGGGACCACGACGGAGATGAACGGCTCAGCCACGCAGCCGTCCTGCGCGGGACCGCGAACTGCTGGGTTCGGTGGCTTGCACGGCAACTGCCTCGGTCGGGCAGCAGACTGCGCGGGACGACGAGACGCCAGTCCCGGGTCCGGGGCGTTCACCACTGCGGTCGGGTCGGGGTCGGTTGCGGTGGTTCACGGGACGATGGTTCCTATCGACCCCTGCCGAGAACACGCTTGAGGCCCGTTGCACGGTGGCATCGGAGCCTCGCGCCTGCTCAATCGCGCCACAGCCAGGCGCCGCCGAGGATCCCCGCCACGTTGTCGACGACCCGCACGTCCGCGGGCAACGGCCCACGCAGCAAGCGCGCGTTGCCACCGCCCACGTGGAGACGGTCGAAGTTGGTGAGGACGCGCAGGACACGGATCGCCTCGTGCACCCTGCGCAGCCACTCCTCGTCGCCGCAGGCTCGGCGCGCCGCCTCCCCCACGCACTCGTTGTAGGTCCGGCCGCCCAGGAAGGGGTGGTGCGCCAGTTCCAGGTGCGGGCACAGCCTGCCGTGCTCGTAGAGCGAACTGCCGAAGCCGGTGCCGAGGGTCACCACCATCTCCAGCCCGCGACCCTCCACCACCGCGAACCCGTGCACGTCGGCATCGTTCGCCATGCGGCACGGCTTGCCGGTGAGCCGTTGCACCTCGGCACACAACCCGTAACCGGCCCACGACGGGTCCCGGAACAGCGGGGCGGTGCGCACGGTGCCGTCGCGCACCACGCCCGGGAAACCGAGCGACACGGCATCGAAGGCGGGCAGGCCGTGGGCCATGCCGACCAGCACCGCTGCAAACGCCGCAGGCGCAGCCTCGGCAGGTGAGTCGACGCGCACGGGCTCGACCAGCAAGGTGCCGTCGGGACCGAGGACCGAGGCCTTGAGGTGCGTGCCTCCGATGTCGACGGCGAGGATGCGGCGTTGCATGGGACCCGTACTCCTACGGGCTCGGCACGCAGCGCGCCATGGGCCGCCGCCTGCGTCGGCGGGCGGCGGCACGGTTCGGGGTCAGTTGCCCAGGATGCCTGCGGCCGCGTCCGAGAGGATGCCGCCCAGCAGGTTGGCCGTGGGGTCGATCACGAAGCACTGGTTGTAGAAGGGCAACCCGATGAGCCCCACTGTGTTGGGGATCGCGAGGGTGAACGTCGCCTGGGAACCGGTGCCGGCGATCAGGGTCGACACGTCCGCACTCACGCGGGCGGTGCAGCCCGGAGCGCCGAAGGCAGCCAGGTCGAGCGGCAGCGGACCGAAGACCGAGGCCGTGCGGCTCAGGCCGAGGTTCATGATGCCTGCGGATGCGGGCATGTTGGCCACGGTCACGCCCAGCGACTGGCCGAGCCTGGGCAGGTTGGTGGCGGTGAGCGTGCTGGTGCCCAGCGTGCCGTTGCAGCCCGGACCGAAGAAGCCGTAGCCGGCCTCTCCGGTGGTGTTGACCGGCGAGTAGTGGATGACGCCGTTCCACACGCGGCTGGCGATGCCAGCAGCGGTGAACAGCGTCGTCATCGACTGGCCCGGGGCCGTGGTCGGGTTGGGGCACACGGTCAGGTCGCCGTTGCTGAACGGCCCGAGCGGCCCGTTGCTGTAGGCGATGAACATGCTGCCGCCTGCAGCGGGCCGCAGCATGACGGCAAGGGCTTGGTTGCCGGGCGCGAGGTAGACGCTGTTGCTCAGCGGCACCAACACGTTCGTGCTGGTGGTCGAGGTGCCGCCGCCGGACACGCCGCTGCCGGTGGCAACGAGGCGCCATGCGCCGGGGACCGTCTGCTTGCCCACGTAGGTGTCAGGCGCGACGTACAGCTCGAGGTTGAACGCTGTCGTGACCGAGTAGGGACGCACCTCGAGGGCGCACACGTTGATGCCAGCGGGGTTGGTGACCTGCACATCGAACAGGTTGCCGACGATCGTGGTGCTCGACGTGCCGTTGCCGCCAGCCGCCGTGGTCGTGAGCGAGTTCGAGGTCACGACAGGGCGTGCAACCGTGTACGGGCCGCGGCAGTTGCGGCTGACGGTCAGGCTCACGTTGACGGAGTTGCAACCCGTCGGGTAGGCGAACACCGGGTTCTGCAGCGTCGAGTCGGTGATGCTGTCCCCGTTGAGGTCCCAGGCCCAGCTGGTGGGCGTGGGCACCGACGTGTCGGTGAACTGCAGGACGCCGGCACTCAGGAGCGCGTACGAGAACCTGGGCGTGACGATGTCCGTCTCGACGTAGCCGGTGCGCGTGAGCGTGTTGGACGGGAACACGCCGTCGGTGACGGTGAGCGACACGGTGGAGGTGCCGCAGCCGAACACGTGCGTCGGGTTCTGCAGGGTCGAGTCGGTGGTGCCGTCGCCGTTGAAGTCCCACGCCCACGACGTGATGCCGCCTGGCGTGGAGGTGAAACTGCTGTCGGTGAAGTTGACCGTGAGGGGCGAG
>JBEGVB010000140.1:0-4408 GCA_041178545.1 Planctomycetota bacterium | reverse complement strand
GTGCTGGCGGCCACGGCATCCGGACAGGTTCCAGCCGCCCCGCCTCCGCAGCAGCCGAAGCCAGCGGCCCCCACGCCGGCAGCCGCGGTCCCCGTCCCGCTCGGCGAGGCGGCGACCCAGGTGCTGGTGCGCGCCCACGACGAGGCAGGGCACTGGGCGCTGCGCGCCATCGTGTTGTTGTCGCTGGGCCGCGACTTCCATCCCGCTGGCAGCGCAGCGCTGGTGAAGGCGCTCAAGGACAAGGATGCGAGGATGCAGGCGTATGCCGTGGAGGTGCTGCGGCGCATGGATGCTGCCGCGGCCCCCGAGGTTGCGACCCGCGAGCTGGTCGACGCGCTCGTCGACGGTCCGCTGCAGGAGAAGAACGACTTCGTGCGCGACCGTGCCCTCGAGGCGCTCTTGCTGCTGGTTCCCGCCAGTGGCGCAAGGGACAGGAACGAGTGGCGCGAGTGGTGGCGCAAGAACGAGCTGTTGCACGTGCCGCCGGCTTGGACGCCGCCGCCGGCAGCGCCCCGTGCGGCTGGCGGCACGGTGGCAGGCTCCGTGGTCGAGAAGGCCTTCGACCTGCGCGACGCGGGACTGCAGGTGGCGATCGTGATCGACTCCACCGGCTCGATGCAGCAGGCCATCAATGCCGCGCGGGACGCCATCGACGACGTGGTGGCGCTGCTCAGCGGCATCGCCCCGCGCTTCGAGGTCGGACTGGTGCACTACAAGGACTTCGGCGACATGGGTGACGGGGCCAAGCTGCTGGAGCCGCTCACCAAGGACCAGAAGGTGGTGCGGGAGCGACTGGCCAAGCTCGTCGCTGGCGGCGGCGGCGACACTCCCGAGCGTGTCGAGTGCGGCGTCGGCATCGCACTGGGCAAGGAGATGGGCTGGGACCGGGACGCCAACCGACTCGTGCTCGTGATCGGCGACGCACCTGCGCACGAGGAGGTGCTGACCGGGCTGGTGGAGATGGTCAAGCGTGCGCACGACCAACCGTTCAGCCGCGCCAAGGGCCCCGTCACCGGGGCCAAGGTGCCGTCGAAGCTGCGGCCCTTCATCACCTCCTGCATCGCGACCAACCCGGCGGCCAAACCGCACTTCGAGGCCATCGCTGCGGCAGGCGGTGGGGCCTGCGTGCTGCTGCCCATGGCGGCCCCGAACGGCAAGGACGTGGCCAGTGCCCAGTCGAAGGCTGTCCAGGAGGTCGTGCGCCACGTGCTCAAGCTGTCCTTCGGCACCCAGTACGAGGCGCAGCTCAACCTGTTCGCGGACGTCTACTTCACCTGGCGGGACGCCAAGGCCTTCTGACCGCGGCGCCGGTGGCAGGACTCCGTCCTGCTTCCATGGCGTGCACGCTTGTGGTTTGATCGGCCGCATCCATGTCCGCAACGAACGAGTCCCAGGTCCACCTCACCCTCCCCGACGGTTCCGTGCGCAGCTACGCGCCCGGCACGACGGGGCTCCAGGTCGCGGAGTCGATCGGCAAGGGGCTGGCGAAGGCTGCGGTCGGCATCGAGCTGGACGGCGAGGTGCAGAGCCTGCAGCTGCCGATCCACGCCTCGGCCCGCATGCGCATCCTGACGCGGGACAGCAAGGAGGGCATGGAGGTGGTTCGGCACTCGGCCGCGCACGTCATGGCCGACGCCATCAAGCGCATCCGGCCCGGTGCCAAGCTGTGGAAGGGCCCCCCCGTCGAGGACCCGCGCTACGGCTTCTACTACGACATCGACTTCGGCAACGAGCCGCTCACGCAGGAGGACCTGCCTCGCATCGAGCAGCTGATGCAGGAGATCATCGCCAAGGACGTCCCGTTCGTGCGCGAGGTGCTGTCGCGCGACGCGGCCCGCAAGCTGATGGTCGAGCACGCCGAGGACTACAAGGTGGCGACGATCGACAAGATCCCCGCCGACCAGCAGATCAGCTTCTTCCGCAGCGGTGAGTTCGTCGACCTCTGCCGCGGCCCGCACGTGCCGACCACGGGCAGGATCGGTGCCGGCGTCGCGGTGCTCGCACTCGCGGGTGCGTACTTCGGCGACGATTCCGGCAACAAGATGCTCACGCGCGTCTACGGCCACGCGTTTGCGGACAGGAAGGCGATGGAGACGCACCGGTCCAACCTCGAGGAGGCCGCCAAGCGCGACCACCGCAGGCTGGGCGTCGACCTCGACCTGTTCTCGTCGATGGGCGACCTCGGTGCCGGCCTGATCCTCTGGCACCCGAAGGGCGGGCTGGTGCGCCACCGCATCGAGCAGTTCTGGCGCGAGCAGCACCTGGAGGGCGGCTACGACATCGTCTACACGCCGCACATCGCCAAGGCCGACCTGTGGCAGACGTCGGGCCACCTCGACTTCTACAAGGACTCGATGTACTCGGGCATCGACATCGACGGGGCGGAGTACCGCCTCAAGCCGATGAACTGCCCGTTCCACATCCAGATCTTCAAGCAGAAGCGCCGCAGCTACCGCGACCTGCCCTACCGCTGGGCCGAGCTGGGCACCGTGTACCGCTACGAGAACCAGGGCTCGCTGCACGGCCTGCTGCGCGTGCGCGGGTTCACCCAGGACGATGCGCACCTGTTCCTCGCCGAGGACCAGGTGGAGGGGGAGATCGAGCGCTGCCTGCACTTCGTGATCTCGATGCTCAAGGCCTTCGGCTTCACCGAGTACGAGGTCAACCTGAGCACCCGTCCGGCCAAGAGCGTTGGTACCGACTCCATGTGGGAGCGCGCCACGCGCGCCCTCGAGCGGGCGATCCGCGCGGTGGGCCTGCCGTTCCAGGTGGACGCCGGCGGCGGCGCGTTCTACGGGCCCAAGATCGACGTGAAGATCAAGGACACCCTCGGTCGCTACTGGCAGTGCTCGACGATCCAGTGCGACTTCAACCTGCCGGAGCGCTTCGACATGAACTACGTCGACGCGACCGGCAACCGGTCGCGCCCGGTCATGGTGCACCGCGCCCTGCTCGGCAGCATGGAGCGCTTCTTCGGCGTGCTGGTCGAGCACCATGCCGGTGCGTTCCCGGTCTGGCTGGCGCCGGTCCAGGCGGTGTTGCTGTCGGTCGGCGAACGCCACGTGGAGGCGGTTCGTGCCATGGCTGCGGACCTGCGCAAGCAGGGGCTGCGTGTGCAGGCAGACGACTCGGCCGAGAAGATCGGGGCAAAGATCCGCCACCACCTGTTCCAGGAGAAGGTGCCCTTCATCGGGGTGGTCGGCGACCAGGAGGTCGCGGCGGGATCGGTCACGGTGCGAGGCAGGGTGGAGGGAGACCTCGGCGCCATGGGGGTGCCCGTGTTCGCCGCAAAGCTCCGCGAACTCGACCAGTCGCGTCGGTGAAAGTCCCTCGTTCCGGGCAGGGTGGCCATGGTTCCGGTTGCGGAGCCGGACCCCGGCACCTAACGTCCCGCACCTCCTGCGGCCCTTGGCCGCATGTACCAACCCGTTCCCCAGCAGCAAGAAGATCCGATGAAGAGGCTGAATGAGCTCTGACACGCGTCGCCCGTCCCCCAGCACCGACCGCGGCCCGCGCATCAACCACCAGATCCGCATCCGCCAGATTCGCGTCATCGACGACGAGGGCAAGCAGCTCGGCGTGCTCGAGACGGCAGATGCACTCGCCCTCGCCATCCAGAAGGGTCTCGACCTGGTCGAGATCGCTCCGAACCAGCGGCCGCCCGTGTGCCGCATCATGGACTTCGGCAAGTACAAGTACGAGCAGAAGAAGAAGGACCAGGCGTCGAAGCGCAAGCAGCACCAGAGCCAGCTGAAGGAGGTGCGCGTCCGCCCCAAGATCGCGGAGCACGACATCCAGGTGAAGGTGAAGCAGGCCCGCCAGTTCCTCGAGGACGGCGACAAGGTGATGATCTGCTGCCTGTTCCGCGGCCGTGAGTTGGCCCATATCGAGGTGGCGAGGCAGGTGATGGACCACGTGTTCTCGCTCATCCAGGACATCGCCAAGATCGAGTCGCAGCCCCGTATGGAGGGGCGGCGCATGGTGATGCTGGTCAACAAGAAGTAGTTGTCGCACCCAGCGTCCCTCGCGGCCGCGGTGTGCGGCCGGTGCGCGGCCGGGCCGTGTGGAAGGATGCACTGTGACACCTGACTTCGAAGCGCTCCTCGGGATCAATGCCGCCTACGCGGAGAAGGTGTTCGCGGACTTCCTCCGCGACCCGGATGCCGTGCCCGAGGAGTGGCGTGCCTTCTTCCGCTCGCATGTGAGCCCGGAACTCCTGCCTGCCCCGAGGGCAGCAGCCAGCCCCGTAGCTGCCCCGGTGCCGTCCGCGGGTCTCGAGCCGCTCAACGGCATCGCGGGCAGGATCGCACGCAACATGGAGGAGAGTCTCGCCGTGCCGACGGCAACCTCGACCCGCGAGGTGCCGGTCAAGGTGCTGGAGGAGAACCGCGCGATCCTCAACCGCCAC
>JBEGVB010000139.1:0-13536 GCA_041178545.1 Planctomycetota bacterium | reverse complement strand
TGCTTGCCTTCGTCGCGGAACAGGCCGTCGAGGTTGACGGTTTCTGCCTCGACCGCGGAGCTGATGCCCATCTTGCGGCCGATCTGCTCGAGCCGGTCATTGAGCGTCCCTGCAAGCTTCTCCAGTGCGGCAGAGAAGTCGGGCTGGTCGGCTGCTGCCTGCGCCTGAGGCGCCTGCGGAGCCCGAGGCTGTGCCTGCGGTGCAGGCGGGGCTGAAGGGGCTGCTGCGCGCGGTTCGACGATCTCGCTGAAGTCGACCTCGGCGGGGAACGGCGGCTGGGTACCTGCCGAAGCCTGCAGGTCGTGGCGGGCCTGGTCGAGGTCCTGCTGGGTCTGCTCGAGCGCCTGCCGCAGGCTCAGCACCTCGGCGCGCAGCTGCTGCAAACCCTCCTCGCGCACCTGGAGCTCTGCGCGCAGTTCCTCGGCCTCGGCAGCGGCCGCAGAACGGCGCTTGAGCGTCTCCTGGAACTCGTTGCGGGTCTGGCGCAGCAGCTCGTCCACCTGCTGCTGGCTCAGCATGCCCGAGTTCTCGAGGGCCGCCTGGACGGCCTCTGCGATCATCGCGACCACGTGCTCGGTGCGCACGATGCGCACCTGCCGACGACCTTCCGTGCGGAGGTCGTCGATGGTTGCGGTGCGAGACCGCTCTGCGAGTGCCTGCTTGATCCTCGTGACCGATTCCATGGAGCCTCGTCCCAACAGGGTTTTGTCTCGAAGGAGACAGGGCTCCTTCGGCTCCGGGGCCTCCCGGACTTGAGGCATGGATCCTTGGCACCGGGACCGGCGCAGGCCCCGCCGCAGGACTGCAGGGGGACAACGTCACCCGGGAACGAACAAGGGGCCCTCGTGGGCCCCTTGTGCTTCCCGCCAGCGCGGGTCTACGGATGGCTCCGCGTGCATCAGCGCCGCACCGGCGGCCAGGACGCACCGAGGATCAGCGCGTACCGCCGATCAGAACGGGATGTCGCCGTAGTCGACCTCGCCCTCGGCCTGCTGCTGCTGGCCCGCCGGACGACCACCGCGACGCTGGGGAGCGCCGCCCTCCTCGCTGCCTGCGCCACCGCCACCGCCGCCACCGCCCTGGCTGCGGCCGCCCATGAACTGGAAGTTCTCGATCACGACCTCCAGCTTGCTGCGCTTGCCGCCCTCCTGGCTCTCCCAGGTGGAGTACTCGAGGCGCCCCTCGACGAACAGCGGGCTGCCCTTGCTCACGTACTGGCTCAGGGTCTCTGCCTGGCGGCCGAAGGCGGTGAGGTCGACGAAGCAGGTCGACTCCTTGCTCTCGCCGTTCTGCGTGAACTTGCGGTTGATGGCCATGCCCAGCTTCGCGATCGCCAAGCCACCTTGCGTGTGGCGCAGCTCGATGTCGCGGGTCAGGTTGCCGATCAGGATCACCTTGTTGAAGTTGGCCATGGCTGTCGTTCCTCGTGGCCCTGCATCCTAGGAAGGAAGGGACCAAGTTCCAGCGCCGGAGATCAGGGATTGCACAGGAATCGCCGATGACACCCGCTGGGCCCCGCTGCCGTCCGCACGATCCCATCCTGTGGCGCGGCAAAGGCGCCACCGCTACCCTGCCTCCCGTACCCTCATGACCAACAACCCACGCGACCGCCGCCGGTCCCCGCGCGCCAAGGCCGACTTCCCCATCGTGCTGACCCCCGCACAGGGCCCCAAGCCCGCGCGGATGAAGGACATCAGCGAGATCGGCCTCGCGTGCGTCTTCGACCAGAAGGTCGCCGAGATGACCATGGTGGCCATCGACCTCGCACTGCCCACCGACCCGCAGAAGCACCGGGTGAAGGGCGCCGTGGTCCGCTGCGAGCCACTGCCGAACGAGCCGGGCAAGTACGAGGTCGCGATCTACTTCACCGAGGTGCCGGTGGCTGCCTATGCGGCGCTGCGTGCCTACATCGCCGGCGCCACTCCCGCCTGAGCCGCGCGCAGGCGCTCAGCTGCGCCTGCGGCCCACCACGAAGCGCGGCTGCTGTCCCAGGTCCTGCAGGACCTGCACCTGTTCGAGGCACGGCACCCCGCGCACGACGTCGAGCGCCTGTTCGAAGCACCCTGCGCCCGTCTCGAACACCACGTGCCCGCCCGGACGCAGGGCGCGCTCCAGCCCGGCGCCGACCGAACGGTAGCAAGCCGCCACGTCGCCCGCCGGCGCATAGAGCGCGAGCGCCGGCTCGTACGCAGCCACATCGGGTGCCACGAGGTCCATGCGCCCAGGGTCCACGTAGGGTGGGTTGCTCGCCACCACGTCGAACGGCGCCTCGGCGGGGACCGCGTCCCACCACGACCCGCGCGCAAGGCGGATGCGCCCGGCCACTCCGTGCCGCGCCGCGTTGCGCTGCGCGATCGCGAGCGCAGGTTCACTGACGTCCGTGGCCACCACCGCGAGGTCGGGACGCGCCACGGCACACGCGATGGCAATGGCACCGCTGCCGGTGCCGAGGTCCACGAGCCTGCCGCCCTGGGGGCATCGGGCGAGCACGAGGTCGACGAGTTCCTCGGTCTCAGGCCGCGGCACCAGCACGTCGCGCGACACCTCGAGTTCGAGGCCGCGGAAGCTCCAGCTGCCGAGCAGGTGCGCGACCGGCTCACCCTTGCCGCGGCGCTGCAGCAGCGTGCGCATGGCGAGCCGCTCCGCTGCGTCCAACGGACGGTCGTGGGCAAGGTAGAGCTGGAGCCTCGGCAGCCCCAGCACCTTGCCGAGCAGGAGCTCGGCGGAGCGGCGCGGTGCCTCGGCACCGCGCGCCGCGAGCCACTGCTCCGAGGCGCGCAGCACCTCCATCACCGTGAAGGTGCCTTCGCCCATGGTTCGGTCCCTTGCGGGATCAGCGGCGGCGGCGTTCGGCGCCTGCAGCCTGCTTGGCCAACTTCTCCTGCTTGAGCTTCTTGGCCCCGCCCATCACACCCTGGATGAACGACACCTCGGCAAGCAATGCGCCGAGGAACAGGAAGATGCGGCCGGGGCCGAAGTTGCGGAAGAACTCGGCCACGTCACGGCCGGCGTTGACAGCGTCCTCGCTCTTGCCGAGGGAGGTTCCCATCTTGCTGAAGAGCTCGCCCCACGTGGTGATCTTCAGCGAGCCGTTGGCGATGGCCTGGGCCACGGCAGGCTCGGTGAAGGCGGCCATCAGGTTCATGAGCTGCGCGGCGAAGGGGATGAACGCGAGGAACACCCACTTCATCGAGATCCGGCCCGTGTTGATGGCACCCCACGAGGTCCACACCAGCCCGAGTGCGATGAGGGTGAAGATGCCGCCACTCATCGTCTTGTAGCCCGCCATGTCCAGCTGCGGCCCGAAGGGCATCAGGCAGCCCAGCAGCATGAGCACGCCGGCGAACAGGAACTTGTAGTAGGCCTTGTCCGCGCGCGGGTTGTAGGCGGGGCAGGGCAGGCCCGAGCGCAGGGCCATGAGCGTGGCTTCCGGGACGGACGGCATCGCCGGGCCGGCCTCGGGCTGCGTGGACTCGGCTCCCTCGAACGCGGGCAGCTCGGGGATGTCGTTGCTGGTGGTCATCGATTGCTCCAGTGGGAACGTTTCAGAGGTCTTCCAGGCGTCGCTCCCGGTCGGCAGCCACCAAGGCTTCCACCACCGGCTCGAGTCGCCCTTCCATCACTTGCGAGAGTGTGAAGTTGCGGTTCAGCCGATGGTCGGTCAAGCGATCCTGTGGAAAGTTGTAGGTGCGTACGCGGTCGCTGCGGTCGCCGGTGCCAACCTGCTCACGGCGCTCGGCGGCCCGGGCGGCATCGGCTGCGCGCTTGCGCTGGTCGAAGATGCGTGCCCGCAGCATGGCCATGGCCCGCGCCTTGTTCTTGTGCTGGCTGCGCTCGTCCTGGCACGCGGCGACCGTGCCCGTGGGGATGTGCGTGATGCGCACGGCGGACTCGGTCTTGTTCACGTGCTGGCCGCCGGCGCCGCTCGAGCGGTAGGTGTCGACCCGCAGGTCCTTGTCGAGGATCTCGACCTCCACCTCCTCGACCTCCGGCAGCACCGCCACCGTGGCGGCCGAGGTGTGCACGCGCCCCTTGGTCTCGGTCTCCGGGACGCGCTGGACACGGTGGCCACCGCTCTCGAACTGCAACCGGCCGTAGACGTTCTCGCCGCGCACCGCGAACACGACTTCCTTGAAGCCGCCGAGCTCGGACTCGGAGGAGTGCATCGGCTCGACGGTCCAACCCATGCGCGTCGCGAAGCGCTGGTACATGGTCAGCAGGTCTCGGACGAAGAGCGCGGCCTCGTCGCCGCCGGTGCCGGCGCGGACCTCGATGATGCAGTCGCGGCGGTTCTCACCCTGGCCGGCCAACAAGTCGTCCACGATCCCGTCCGCGAGCGCGCGCGCCTGCTCCTGCAGTGCCGGCAGCTCGGCAGCGGCCAACTCCGCGAGGTCCCGGTCCGGGCCGTCCCGCAGCGACTCCATCTCCTCCAACTGCGCCTGCAGTGACCGCAGGGTCTCGTACCGTGCCACCACCCGCCCCAGCTGGCCCAGTTCCTTCTGGATCGACGCCAGACGGTCCGGCCGGGTGGCGATGGCAGGGTCCGAGGCCTGCGCCGTCAGCTCCTGCGAGCGCGCCACCATGCCGTCGAGGCGCGTCTGGATCCGCGGCCGGAGCAGGGTCATGCGACGCTCCAACGGACGGACCGCGTGCCCGGATCACCGACGGAATGGACCGGGACCTGGCCCGGGGGTGCGCGCCGCGGGGCGCGCAGGGCGGGGGGACGCGCAGTGCGCGCCTCGCTCCCCTAGGCGCCGGCGCCTTCCTTGGCCTTCCCGTAGCGCTTCAGGAACTTGTCCACGCGACCAGCGGTGTCCACGAACTTCTGGGCGCCGGTGTAGTACGGGTGGCACTCCGAGCAGATGTCGACCTTGATCTCGTTCCTGGTCGACTTGGTCACGAACTTGTTGCCGCAGGCACAGCTGACCTTGCACTCGTTGTACTTGGGGTGGATTGCGTCTTGCATGACTTGGGCGGGCCTGGGGCCGAATGGGGCGCAGCAGTGTAGGGACGCAACGGGACCGGTCAACACCCACCCGGAGGTTCATGGCCGCCCGTCCCGCGGGGCGCCGGTGCCACGGTCCGGGCGAGCCGCCGGAGGTCAGGGCAGCCAGGGCAACAGGCGCCCCAGCTCCCGTGCGCCCGACGCGTCCCCCACCACGTGCACTGCGTCCGCAGGGACCGGCCGTTCGGGGACAAGGGCCCCGAGGCACTCCAGCAGGGCACCGCGCTCGGCAGGGCTCAACGCGGCAAGCGGTCGCGACAGGACCACGGCTGGCACGGTCTGCACCGACTGACCGGGACGTTGCGCAAGGGGAGCAGGGCGCACCAGAGCCAGCGAGCCGTCGCGCAGCACGCGCACCAGCGGCGCCGCGTCGGGAGGCACCTGCCGTTCGTCCATGCAGACGTGCACTGCGTGCTCGATCCTTCCGAGCGGCGGCACATCCGTGACCGGGACCGGGACGCGCGCGGGGCCGGCGCGGAGCGGTTGCGCAGGCGACGACGCACCGGCCTCGCGCAAGCTGTGGGCCAGTGCGCCGATGCCAGCGGCCGCAACGACCACGGCTACCGCAGCCCGCAGCGCCATCCCGCGCGGCGTCACTGCAGCGCCTCCTGCTCGACCCTGGCGAGCAACCGGAGCACGGCGTCGACATGCATGCCCACCACCGCGTCGAGCGGGCCGCGGTGCAGGCTCGCGAACGCAGCCAAGGGGTCCTGGATGCCGTACGCGCCTGCCTTGCCGCGCCACAGACCCGATGCGAGCCATGCCTCGAGCTGGACCTCCGTCGGGGTCGTGAACACGACCTCTGCCGTCACGACCTCCTCGACCGTCGTGCCGGTGGCTGGCACGTGGAGACAGTGTCCCGTGTGCACGTGGTGCACGCGGCCGGAGAGTTGCCGCAGCATCGACTCGGCAGCCTCCCGCGTCCCTGCCTTGCCGAACTCCGTGCCGCCGAGGTCCACCACCGTGTCGACGCCCAGCACCGGGACCGACTCGCCGGCGGCGAATCGTGCTCCAACTGCCTTCTCGCGGGCCCGGAAGAGCGCCAGCTGGACCGGGGTGCCGCAACCCATGGGCTCGGGGCCCGGTTCGACGAGGGCAAACCGGATGCCTGCTTCGTTGAGCAGGCGACTCCTGCGGGGGGACGTGGAGGCCAGCAGCAGCCGGGGCCGGCTCACGCGCTCAGCGACGCTGCTTGCCGGGCGGGCCCAGCCGCACCAGGTTGCATGCGGGACAGAGAGTGTGCTGCGTGTTGGGCCGCGCCAACCCAGCCTTGTTGGGCGCCTCGTCCTTGCCCACGGTGACCGGCAGGTGGCCGAACGGCTTGAGCAGGGCGCGGACCTCGTCGACGAACTTGGCGGCCTTGCCGTCCTTCGGGTCCATCCCGAGCCGCTGCTGGGCACGCAGGATCGACTTGTCGGAGAAGACCAGTTCCTCGACCGTGAGAAGGTTGTTGACCCATGCCACCACCGACGCGGGCATGGAGGGCAGGCGCTGGAAGAACGTGGCGCGGTCGCCGACGCCCATGTTGCGCAGGAAGGCCATGTCGAGGCCGTTCTGGTCGCTGTAGATCTGACCCACCGTCTCGCGCACCCACAGGCAACGGGCGAAGAGGTCGGGGATCGGCAGGTCCCGCAGCAGGTCCTCGACCTCGTAGGCCTCGGTGACGCGGAACTCGTTGCGGTCGACGAAGCTGGTGCGGATGCGGCGCGCGGCCTCCTGGCCGATGCCGCAGGAGAGCCCTTCGCCGAATGCGATGTGGACCATCGCCTCGAACAGGTCCAGGTTCTGGGGCTCTGCAGGAGCGGCAACGGACGCCAGCACCGCCTTCAGGTCGGCGAGGACCGTGTCCCAGCTCGGAGCACCTGCGGGCAGCGCAAGCCTCGGGTCGGGAGCGGCCTCGACCGCGGGAACGGCAGCTGCCTTCTCGTTCTTTTTCTTGGCTGCCACACCTACCTCCTCTGCCAACCGGATCCGGCTCCGCCGCGCGGATCAGGTTCCTGTCGAAGCCTTGCCTTGGGACCGCAGCACGGAGTGGGACTGCATGCAGCCCCTCAGGCCACGATCACTTCTTCTTGTCGCCCTTCTTCTCACCCTCGGGCTTGGCCTTCCTGGGCTTGGGCACCTTCTTCTTGGGCGGGGTCCAGGGCTTGGCCTTCGCCTTGCTCTTCCCGCGCACGCGCGGCTTGCGCTTGGGCATCTCGATGCCAGTGCGCTTGATCATGCTGGCAACGGTCTCCGAGGGGATTGCACCCACGGACAGCCAGTACTTCACGCGGTCGGCATCCAGCTTCAGCTGCTCGCCCTCGCGAGGCATCAGGGGCAGGTAGTAACCGATGGCCTCGATGATCCGGCCGTCGCGTGGCGAACGGGTGTCCGTTGCGACGACGCGGTACGTCGGCAGGTTGAGGCGTCCAAAGCGTTTCAGGCGAAGCTTGACTGACAAGGGAACAGGTCTCCGTTGCGCGTTAGGTCCGCAAAATGGGCGAGGCAGTGAAGCAGTTTCACGGTGCGAATGCCAGCGTCCAGTGGCGCGGATCCGCAAAAATCTGGGCTAGCGCCGGCGACCGGGGAAGCCACCGCCACCCGGGAGGCCGCCGCCGCCCAGGCCCGGGAACCCGCCCGGAAAGCCACCAGGGAAGCCACCCTTGCCGCCGCCAAGGCCCCCACCGAGGCCCCCGCCGCCGAGCAGGTCGCCAAGACCGCCGCCCTTGCCCCCCTTCCCGCCAAGGCCGCCCATCCCACCCATGCCACCGAGGCCGCCCATCCCACCCATGCCGCCGAACCCGCCCTTGCCCATCTTCTTCATCAGGTCCTGCATCATCTTGAACTGCTTGATGAGTCCGTGGACGGCATCGAGCGGGTTGCCCGAGCCGGCGGCGATGCGGCGGCGGCGCTGGATGTCGATCAGGTCCGGGTTGCGACGTTCCCGCGGGGTCATGGAGAGGATCATCGCCTCGAGCCGGAGGAAGTGTTTGTCGTCGAAGTCGACCTCCTTCAGCATCGAGCCCACGCCCGGCAGCATGCCGAGCACCTTCTTCATCGGGCCGAGCTTGCGGATCATGTTCAGCTGCGCGAGGAAGTCCTCGAAGCTGAACTGGCCCTTCTGCATCTTGCGCGCAGCGGCCTCCGCCTCCTTCTCGTCGATGACCTGCTGGGCCTTCTCGACCAGGCCCACGACGTCGCCCATGCCGAGGATGCGCCCCGCCATGCGCGGCGGGTCGAACTCCTCGAGGTCGTCGGGCTTCTCGCCGATGCCCGCGAACAGGATCGGTCGCCCGGTCACCTTGACGATGCTGAGCGCGGCACCGCCGCGTGCGTCACCGTCCACCTTGGTGAGCACGAGCCCGTGCAGCGGCAAACGCGCGTGGAACTCCTTGGCGGAGTTGACCGCGTCCTGACCGAGCATCGCGTCGCACACCATCATCACTGCGTGCGGCTTGCACAGGGCGTGCACCTGCACGAGCTCCTGCATCAGGGCGTCGTCCACGTGCAGGCGGCCGGCAGTGTCGAGGATCACCACGTCGTGCTGGTGCGCGCGCGCGTGCTCGATGCCGCGCTTGCACACCTCGGGCGGCTTGGCGCTGACCGGCTCCGCGTAGACCGCGATGCCGAGTTGCTTGCCGAGGCTCTGCAACTGGTCGACGGCTGCGGGGCGCTGCAGGTCGGCCGCGACGAGCAACGGGTTCTTCTTCTTGTTCTTGCGCAGCCAGAGGGCGAGCTTGGCGCAGGTCGTCGTCTTTCCCGAGCCCTGCAGGCCGCACATCATGAGCACGAGCGGCAGCCGGTCGGCGACCGGCAGGCCCACCTGCTGCCCGCCGAGCAGTTCGGTCAGGGCATCGTGGAACACCTTGACGAACTGCTGGCCGGGGTCGACTGCCTTGAGCACGTTCTGGCCGAGGGCACGCTGCTTGACGTCGGCAACGAACTCCTTGGCCACCACGAAGTTGACGTCGGCCTCCAGCAGCGCCTGGCGCACCGCGGTGATGCCCTCCTCGACGTTCTGCTCCGTGAGCACCTTCTTGCCCACCATGGACCGGTAGGCATTGCCGAGAGCATTCGCGAGGGAGTCGAACATGGGGTTCCTGGTGCCGAGGGGAGGGAGGATGTTGTCGCAGCAAGCCTGTCGGTCAAGCCCGATCCTGCCACAAGGCCTCGCACGCGTGGCCCAAAGCAACCGGGGCCGGCGAGGCACCCGCCCCGGCCGGCCCCGGTCACCCGTCACACGGACTACGCGGCACGCCACGCAGCCCGCGCAGGCACCGCTCGGGTCAGTTCTCCGACACCTCAGCGGCGCGGCTGTTGGTCTCGTGGATGCGCTCGATGTCGGCGCCCACGCACTGCAGCTTCTTCTCGATCTTCTCGTAGCCGCGGTCGATGTGGTACACGCGGTGCACGTTGGTGTCGCCGCGCGCGACGAGACCCGCGAGCACGAGGCTCGCCGAGGCGCGCAGGTCGGACGCCATCACCGGCGCCCCCTGCAACTCCTCGGTGCCCTCGATGATCGCACTCGGGCCCTCGCGACGGATGCGCGCGCCGAGGCGCTGCAGTTCCGAGGCGTGGATGAAGCGCTCGGGGTAGACCTTCTCGGTGATCACGGAAACGCCCTCGGCGCGGGCCATGAGCGCCATGAACTGCGCCTGCAGGTCCGTGGGGAACCCGGGGTGCGGCATCGTCGTGATGTCGACGGCCTTGAGCCGGCCGGAGGCCGTGGGCACGTTGCGGATGTAGTCCTTGCCCACCTGCAGCTCGGCACCCGCGGCACGCAGGCGGTCGAGCATCGCGAGGAGGTGCATGGGCTCGACCCCGGTCACGGTCACCGGGCTGTTGGTCATGATCGCGCCGCACAGGAAGGTGCCGGCCTCGATGCGGTCGGGGATGATCGACCACTCGCAGCCGTGCAGCATGTCGACGCCCTCGATCTCGAGGAGGTGGCTGCCGATGCCCTTGATGCGCGCACCGCAGGCATTGAGGAACTTGCAGAGGTCCTGGACCTCGGGCTCCAGTGCCGCGTACTCGATGTAGGTGGTGCCCTTGGCCAGCACCGCAGCCATCACCACGTTGGCGGTGCCCAGCACCGTCGAGCCGTAGTTGCCGCCGAGGAACGTCACGCCACCCGTGGCGCGACCGGCCACCGTCACGTAACCGCCCTCGAAGGAGATGTCGCCACCCAGGTCGCGCATGCCCTTGAGGTGGAGGTCGACGGGGCGGTGCCCGAACACGCAGCCACCGGGGTAGCTGACCTTCGCAACTCCGCGGCGGACCCAGAGCGGGCCCAGCACCACGAAGCTCGCGCGCATCTTGCGGACGAGGTCGTAGGGCGCTTGGTAGACGGTCTTGTCCTTGACCTCCAGCTCGAGCGCGCCGTCGGGACGCCAGTGGGTTGCGACACCAAGCTCCTCGAGGATGCGCACCATCGTCTCCACGTCGGTCAGGCGGGGGACGTTGCGCAGGACCACTGGCCCATCCACGAGCAGGACAGCGGCCAGGATGGGCAGCGTTGCGTTCTTGCTGCCGGAGACAGGGAGATTGCCGGTGAGACCCCGGCCACCACGAATCAGAATCCGATCCACTCGAACCCCTCCTGGACGTTCCGCTGCATGGGAAGAACGCCCGCCGAACCTGTGGAAAACTCTGAACAGCAGCTGTGGAAAGGCCTGACCTGCTTTCGCAAAACCGCCGCTCGAACGGCCGGATGCTAGCGAACGCAAATCCTTGCGCAACAGCGTTCTCACCGATCTTTCCACCGCAACAGACCGCCGCTGGAGGCCTCCCGCAACTCCGGGCTTGCGGGGGACCGCTCGCACCGCCGATGGTGTGCCCATGCGCGTCCTCTTGGTCTGCCATGCCCTGCCGCCCGGCAGCGTCGGTGGCGTCGAACAGCACGTGGCCGGACTGGCCCACGCGCTGGAGGAAGCGGGCGTCCACGTGCACGTCTACGCGCGCGACACCCTCGACGGGCTGCCGCAGGGCAGCCACCGCGTGGAGCGAGAGTGCAGCCCGCGCACCACGCGTGTCGCATACCGCTGGGAGGGACTGCGCGGGCTCGACGACCTCTACGAGGTGCCCGAACTCGACCGTGCGTTCGATGCATTCCTCGCCGAGTGCGCGGCGCGCGGCGAGAAGTTCGACGTGGCGCACGTGCACCACCTCACGGGCATGTCCACTGGCCTGCTGGGGCACCTCGCGGCTGCAGGCATCCCCTCGGTCCTCACGCTGCACGACTACTGGCTGCCGTGCCCGCGTGGCCAGATGTTCCACCGCCACGAGTCGCGCTGCGACGACCTGGTGCCGTCGCGCTGCGGCCCCTGCCTCGAGCAGACGTTCCCGCACTGGCTCGCCACGGGCACCGGCACCGCGGCCGCGCAACAGCTGCACGACCGCGCGGCGCGCCTGCTGCAGCTGCCCGCTGCACTCGTGGTCCCCTCGGCGCGCGCGCTCCCTCCCTTCGTGCAGCTCGGCGTGGACGCAGCACGCGTCCACGTGGTGGAGAACGGCGTCGACACGCGCGCACTCGCCGCGGTCCCCGATCCCGCCTGTGGGCCGGGCCCGCTGCGGCTCGGCTACCTCGGGACGCTGCTGCCGAGCAAGGGGCTCGAGGTGCTGGTGCGGGCCGTGCAGCGGCAGCCGCAGGGCACGGTGCAGCTCGACATCCACGGCAACGCGGTCCCCTACCACGGCGACCACGGCTACCTCACGCGTGTGTTCGGCTCGCTCCGCCCGGGGGACCCAGTGCACTACCACGGCCCCTACGGCGCCGGCGACCTGCCGCGCATCCTCGCGGCGATGGACGTGGCGTGCGCGCCGGCACTCTGGCACGAGGCCTTCGGGCTCACGGTGCGCGAGGCCCTCGCAGCGGGCAGGCCCATCCTGGTGAGCCGCGTCGGCGGCCTGCAGGACGCCGTGGTGGACGGGACCGGCGGCAGGGTGCTGCCGCCCGGGGACGTCGAGGCGTGGGCCGAGGCGATCGGCACCCTCGCCGCCGACCGCGCAGCCACCCGCCGCATGGCGCGGCAGGCACGGGGCCAGGCGCGCGGTTTCGCAGCCATGGCCGCACAGCTGGCAGAGCTGTACGTCCAGGTGGCCGGGACTGCCCGGCGCGCTTGACCCGACGGGACCCGTCCCCTAGCCTTCTCGCCCCCGATTTGGCGACCGCGACCGCTGCAAGTCCCCTTGCAGCCGTGCTGTCGCATGCCCGAGGAGCCCCGATGACCGAACAAACGGCCCAGATGCACGATACCAAGGTCGACCCGATGACCCTGCTCACCGGCGACCTCAACGCCGCCAAGGTGGACGCCTTCCGCAAGGCCAGCTTCCAGAGCGTGCGCCAGCTCGAAGGCCTGCGCGACTGGCTCGGCAGCCCCATGGCCCGCGGCCTGCAGCGCGGTCTCGTCCTCTGGGTCCTCGGCCGCCATGCCGAGGCCGTCGAACTGCTCGCCGAACACAAGTCCAACCCTGCCGTCGCCGACTGCCTGTCGCGCAGCTTCCTCGCACTCGGCCGCCTCGACGAGGCCGGCAAGGTGTTGACGCAGAAGACCACGGAATCGAGCCAGGCGGCCACGTGGCTCGCCATCGTCGACGCGCGCGGCAACGCCGAGGAGCTGGCCAGCCAGCTCAAGGCCTGCGCCAGCGTGCTGCCCGCCAACGACCGCCGCTACTTCGAGGGCCGGGTCAAGGAACTCAACCGCGACGTCGAGGGCGCGATCGCAATCTACGACGAGGTCCTCTCCGCCGACCCCTCCCACAAGCACGCGCTGTTCCACCTGGCCCTGGTCGTCGACCAGCGCGGTGAGGACGAGGAGGCACGCGAGCTCTACGAACGCGCACTCATGTCGCCGCCCGTCAACGCGTCGATCGTGATGAACCTCGGCATCCTGTACGAGGACATGGGCAACTACCGCCGCGCGATGCAGTGCTTCGACCTCGCGCTGCAGGCCGACCCGACCAACACGCGCGCACGTCTCTACCGCCGCGACGCGGCCGCCGCGCTCAACATGTACTACGACGAGGACCAGGAGCGCCGCGAGGACAAGCGGAACAAGATCCTGCGCACCCCGATCAACGACTTCGAGCTGTCGGTGCGCAGCCGCAACTGCCTCGCCAAGATGAACATCCGCACGCTGGGCGACCTCGTGAAGAAGACCGAGGCAGAGCTGCTCAGCTACAAGAACTTCGGCGAGACCTCGCTGCAGGAGATCAAGGAGATCCTCAAGAACAAGGGTCTCCGCCTCGGCATGACCGCCGACGAGCTCATGAGCAAGGACCTGGGCGAGCAGGCCGAGCCGGTTGCCGTGGCCGAGGAGATGCCCGACCCGCAGAGCGCGGACCCGTCGCGCCGCCCGATCAGCGAGCTCGACCTGTCGGTGCGCAGCCGCCGCATCGTCGACCTGCTCAAGATCCGCACCATCGGCGACCTCTCGAGCAAGACCGAGGCAGAGCTGCTGGCCTGCCCCAACTTCGGCCAGACCTCGCTCAACGAGATCAAGACCAAGCTGGACGAGCTGGGCCTCTCGCTGCGCGGCTGACCTGCTCCG
>JBEGVB010000138.1:0-9144 GCA_041178545.1 Planctomycetota bacterium | reverse complement strand
CCATGCCCGCCTCGCGCAGGAAGGATCGCTGCTTGTCCAGGATCGCGGCTGCCTCGTCCTTCAGCCGGCGCACGGCATCGTCCATGGTCGCGCGCGCCTCCTCGACCAGCACGACGAGGCGCCCGGCCACGGCGGTGGGGGTCTTCTCGCGGTGCGCGATCTCGTCGAGCACGCTGTGGTCGCGCTCGTGGCCGATGCCGATCAGTACCTTGAGCGGGTGGCGTGCCACGGCAAGCGCAACCTCGCGGTCGTCGAACCAGGCGAGGTCGGTGCGCGAGCCGCCGCCGCGCACGATGCACACGACGTCGAAGTCCTCGGCATGCTGCGCGAACCAATGCAGCCCCGCGAGCACCGTGGGCTTGAGCTCGGCGCCCTGCACCTTGACCGGCACGAGCGTGACCTCGAACCCGATGCGTGACTCCTCCAGGGTTCGGCGGAAGTCGTTCCAGCCGTCGGACTCCTTGGAGGTGAGCACGCCGATGCGGATCGCGGGCACCGGCATCGGCAGCTCGCGGTTGCGCGTGGCGATGCCGAGCTGGCGCAGCTCCTTGAGGATCTGCTCGCGACCGAGCGCGAGCTTGCCCAGCGTGAAGGACGGGTCGATGTCCTCGACGATCACCTGGAACGAGCCGGTGGCCGGGTAGAAGTCGACCTTCACGCGCACGCGGATCTCGATGCCGTCGCGCAGCGTGAAGCTCTCGTTGTCCTTCGCCAGCCGGGGCAGCAGGCGGTTCGCCACCTGCTCGAACAGCACGGCGGACACCGAGGCCTTCTGCTGGCTCGACGCAGCATCCTTCTCCACCAGCTTGAAGTAGCGGTGCTTGCGGCCGGCGGACTTGTCGAAGTCCATCACCTCGCCGACCAGCCACACCGGCTGCATGAAGTTCCCGCGCAGCACCTCGCGCACCGTCTCGTTGAGGCTGCTGATGGTGAGTGCTGCAGGTTCCTGCGCGGTCGTGGGCGCCGCAGCAGGTTCGTCCTCGACGACGGCCAGCCTCCGGCGCGGCGCGGGCTCGGCCACCGCCGAGGCGCCGCCGCTCGGGGTCGGCGCAGCCTTGGGCGCGCTCCCCAGCGTCCCTGCCAGCAGGCTCATCACCTCGGGTGCGAAGTCGAACAGGTGCCGCGACAGCAGCTTGTAGAGCCCGTCGATGTCCGTGCGCGGCACGCGCCACGCCTTGTCCTTCGGGTCCCAGCGGCGCTGCGGCAGCGACTTGACGGCGGCGACGAGGTCCTCGCGGTAGGGGAACCTCACCACGAGGCTGAACCCGTCCTTGTCCAGTTCGACCGTGCCGCTCATCGGTGGGCTACTTCAACGCGCCGTGGTCTCGCCCGCCAGCACGAAAGCCGCGCGTGCCACGGCCGCCTTCGCCTGTTCCATCGCCACGGGGGCACCGGCCACCGTGCTCAGGTCGGTCATCACCGCCGGGTCCAGCCCGCACGGGCGCACGCGGCTCCACGGCGACCCTGCAACGCACACGTTGATGCCGATGCCGTGCAGGTTGACCCAGCGCTGCACCGCGACGCCGATCGAGGCCACCTTGCGGTTCCCCACGAACACCCCGGTGCCGTCCACCGAGGCCTGTGCCGCGAGGCCGAACTCGGCGCACACCGCGATGCCGAACCGCTCGAGCCGCTGCAGCCAGTCGCGCACGTCGCGCTTCGGCAGCGGCACCACCGGGTACACCGTGAGCTGCCCCGGACCGTGCCACGTGACCTTGCCGCCCCGCTCGATGGCCACCACGTCGTCGGTGAGCTCGGCCGGGGGCGTCGCGCGCCCTGCCGTGTACACGCTCTCGTGCTCCACCAGCAGGATCCTGCCGGGCGCAGCGCCTGACGCCACCTGGGCGTGCAGGGCGCGCATGCGGTCCAGCACGGGCAGGTAAGGCGCCCTGCCCAGGTCCTCGATCACCATGGTCACGGGCGCAGCCTACGGGCGCGGACCACCCGATGGCAGGGGCACCTGGGGTCCGCGCCACGCCCGGACGAACGCGGCTATCCTTCGGGCGCACCCTTCGCCGATCCACACCTGGGATGAACCTGCTGCTGCGCCACCGTCGCCTGCACCTTGCGCCTGCGTGCGCATGCGTGCTCGCCCTTGCGGCAGCCCTTCCCGCGCAAGGCCGCTACCAGCAGGGCAACGGCGAGTTCACGGCCAACGGCGTCAACGTGTTGCGCATCGAGAGCGAGGCCAAGCTGCGGGTGCCGCTCGAGGCCACCGAGTCCGTGTGGGCATGGCTGCAGCAACGCTATGCAGACTGCAGCTGGCTCGACCGCGACGGCGCGCGGTTCTCGGCCGTTCTGGGCGACGAACTCTTCGAGGACGTCTACTTCGACACGCCGTCGCTGCAGCTGCTCGCCACCGACAGCGGCATCCGCCACCGGAGCCGCATCGTCAAGTCGGGCGGCGCGATGCACAAGGACGGCCGCCAGCTGCTGCAGATCAAGATCAACCGCGGCGACAACACCGGCCTCGACCGCGGCGAGATCAAGTACTCGGTCAACCCGGGCGGTCGCACGCCCGATGCCCAGCACCAGGTCCTCGGCCTCGTCGACCAGGACGAGCGCGAGGACTGCATCCGCCGCATCACCGAGGCCGGCGTCGACCCCTATGCGCTGCGTCCCGTGCTGCGCGTCGACCAGGTGCGCCGCCGCGTCTACCTCAACGACCAACAGGGTGCCATGGCGACCCTCACCCTCGACGAGTGCTCGCTGCGCGAGTGGGGGGTGCGACGCAACTGGACCGAGATCGAGATCGAGCTCAACGAGATCCGTTACACCGAGGCCGACGAGGCCAGGCGTGCGTGGATGAAGCAACTGGTGACGGACGTGCAGGCCGACCTGCAGCGCCAGTTCCCGGCCATCCTCCAGGACCAGACCCCCAAGTACACCAAGGCCTTCCGCATGATGGAGCAGGGTGCCATGGTGCCCATCCGCCCCATGATCGCGCGCGGCGTGCGGTCCGAGGCCTTCTTCGTGGGCATCTGGGTGGTGCTGGCTGCTGCCCTCGGCACCGGCTTCTTCTTCGTGCGGCGTGCAGTGCTGCGGCGGCGCGAGGACTGAACGCAGACTCGCCTTCGCGCGCGCGGCCTTCCCTCGCTAGCATCCGCGCGCAATGACCACTGCTGCAGTCGCCCTGCTGCTGCTGTTCCAGCACCTCGAGCCGAGCCCGTACCCGGCCGAGGCCGGCACCGAGGTCGCGCTGCGCGTGCGCGATGCCGAGGGCAAGCCGCTCGCAGGCGTGGTGGTGCAGTGGTCGCACGGCACGGAGCAGGGAGCTCTTCCTGCCACCGATGCCACGGGCACGGCGCGGTGGGTGCCGCCCGGCACCGGCGACTACCTCTACCGCGCCATGCTCGCACAGCCTGCGGCACCCGACGGCACGCTGCGCCTCGTCGCGCCCCATTCCGTCGTCGAACCGCGTCGCCGTGCGTGGCTCGCCCTGGCCTTCGTGCCGCTCGGTCTGGCCCTGCTGTGGGCCAACCTGCGCCGCCGTCCGCCATCCGCCTGAGTCCGTACTCGTTCCCACTCGTTCCCTGAGCGGAACAGGTCGGCGGCCGACCACCGGACGGACTGGGCATGATCCGTACCTGCCCGCAGCGGTTGTCCCGTGGCACGATGGTTGCCTGCGGCGCGCGCCCCGTCTGCCACGCGAGCACCCGATGCACCTCCCGATCCCTGTCCTGCTCACCAGTGCCCTCTGCCTGCAGGTTGCCACGGCCCAGGCGCCGTTCCGCGCCAACCGCAACCAGATGATCCCGGCCATCAACGGCCAGCTGGCGTACGACCTCTGCCTCGGCGACGTGGATGCCGACGGCGACCTCGACATGGTGGTGGTGAACGACCTGTACGCCAACCAGCTGTTCCTCAACGACGGCCGCGGCACGTTCGTCGACGCCACCGCAGGGCGCCTCACCACCCCGGCAGCGCACGCGACCTACGAGGCCGACCTCGCGGACGTCGACGGCGACGGTGACCTCGACCTGCTGGTGGTCAACGACGACTACTGGCCCAACAACCTCTTCCTCAACAACGGTGCGGGCGTGTTCACCGACGTGACGGCCACGCACCTTCCCGGCCTGCTGGAGTACAGCACCGACCAGGTGGTCGCCGACTTCGACGGCGATGGCGACGTCGACTGGTTCGTAGGCAACTCGTTCCAGTCAAGCAGCCTGATGCTCAACAACGGACAGGGCGTGTTCAGCGTCGCGCCGACCGCGAGCCTGCCCGCCAACCTGCAGGCCGACGCGGCCAGCTTCGCCTGCGACCTCGATGCCGACGGCGACCTCGACCTCGTGCTCAACCGCGGTGGCAACTACCTGAGCGGTCCGCCTACCGTGCTGCTCAACAGCGGCTCGGCCACCTTCACCGTGCTCAACCTCGGCCTCTCGAACGGCCTCGTGCACGCAGCGGACCTCAACGGCGACGGCTTCCTCGACCTGCTCGACGGCAACGGCCGCCAGCTGCGGTACCAGACGCGCACCGCGGCTGGCGGGTTCTCCTTTGCCCCGCCCGTCACCCTGATCGCCAACACCCTCGGTTCCCTCGACCACGACGGTGACGGCGACCTCGACCTGCTGGGAAGCGCCGTGATCCTCCTCAACCAGCCGGGCGGCGCGTTCCCCGCGCTTTCCTCCGGCATCCCCTACCTCCACGCGCCCACGTTGCGCACCGGTGACGTGGATGGCGATGGCGATGCGGACATCGTCGACCGGCAGGGTGCGATCGGCGGCCGCGTGTGGTCCAACCTGCGCACGCAGGCGCACACGCCGGCGGCACCGCGCACCGGCAACCCCTACACCGTCGAGTTCCACCTCGACACGCGCGCAGGATCGGTGTTCCTGCTCCCAGCCGTCGCCCTTGCGGAATCGGTGATCCCGTTTGGCGCGCAGGGCACCCTGCGCCTCGACCTGACGCAGGGGGTGATGCTGCCGTTCGCCCTCGTCAACGTGAGTCCCCACCGCATCGTCTTCCAGATCCCGCTCAACGGCGCACTCATCGGCACCCAGCTCCACTACCAGGCTGGCTACACCACCGGGCCCACGGCGTTGCCGCGGTTCACCAACGCGCTGCGCGACGTCCTGCTGCAGTGACGCGCGCGGGAAGAGTTCCAGCGAGGGCACGTCTTATGGTGCACCAGACCATGAAGACCCACATCGCACTGCCACTCCTGTTCCTCTGTCTCGCGACACCCTCGTGCATCGCGCAGGCCCAGAGCCACTCCCCTGAGCAACAGCCCATCGTGCTCCCCGCGGGCGAGCACCAGCTGCCGGCGCTGGTCGACCAGTGTTCGGTCCACCTCAAGGTCAACATCCTCACTTCCCCGCAGGAACTCACCGGTGGCCCGCAGGGCAACCCGACGGTCCGGCTGCAGCAGTCCGTGACCCTCGACGAGGCGGGCTGCGAGGACTTCCTCAGCAGCGTCTTGTGGCAGCGCGGGTTCGCGCTCACCTGGCTCAACCAGTCGGCGCGCACCATGGAGGTGATCTCGCTCAACGGCCCCATGGGCCGCGAGGTGCTGCAGCGCGCGGTGCAACGCACGGTGCAGGAGGTGTTGGCACGGCCCGACAGCAGGATGCCCGTGACCGTGGTGGTCGAGCTCAAGCACGTCAACGCGACCATCGCCCACAACTCGCTCCGTCCATTCTTCGCCAGCCTCGGCAGCCAGCCTGCGGCCCTGACCCTCGGGACCGCGGGCAACGGCGCCACCTTGCTCGTCACCGGCATCCAGAGCCAGGTCGCGCAGGCCCTGCGCATCATCCAGGCGAGCGACATCCCCCCGGCCCAGCCCGATCCCCAGTCCCTCGAGGCGGTGCGGCTGCTCTGCGAGAAGCTCGAGGAGCGGGTGAAGGTGCTGGAGGCCAGGCTCAAGCAGGTCACTGCCCCGAAGTGAGAGAAGGTGCCCACGGCAGTGGGCCCTGGCCCCGGCCCTGCGTCACGGCACCCACCTCCGCGCCCTGTGCCGGTAGACTTCCGCACCCGTGTCCCGCACCGTCCTCACCGCCCTTGCTGCCGCACTCGTACTGAGTGCCCTCTCGCCCGTGCGCGCCCAGTGCAGCGACCCTGCCGTCCCGCAAGGCGGGTTCGCGGTTGCGGCCACCACCAACGTGCTCGTCACCCACACGGACCAGTACCGCACGCGCGCCGACGTGCGCCACCCTTCGGCAGCATCCGGCAGCTGCGGCTGGCCGCTCCTCATCGGCGTGCACGGCTTCCCGGCCAACAAGGACGGCGCCATCGCCACACAGGCCGCCGAGTTCGCCTCGCAGGGCTACTTCGTCGTCACCTACGACGTGCGCGGGCAGGGCTCTGGCGTAGCCCTCAACCCCGGCCGAGGCACCACGCTCATGGCGCTTGCCGAGTGGATCGACATGTTCGAGATGGTCGAGTGGGCCGAGGCCAACTGGCCCGCGCTCGTCGACCGCTCGCGCGTGGGGGTGTTCGGCATCAGCCAGGGCGGCGCGCACTCGTGGGCCGCGGCTGCGTACTCCGGTCGCGTGCCGCCGCCCAACGCGCGGCGCAGCGCGCCGTTCCCCGTCGTGCACGCGGTCGCACCCGGCGTCATGGTGCCGAGCCACACGCAGGCGGGCACGCTCCAGGGCACGGCCTTCAACGAGACCTGGGCCACCCTCGCGTTCCAGCCGCCGACGCCCACCGTCGCCATCGACCCGTCCTTCCGCAACCCGCTGCAGTCGTTCCTGCTGGCCGACGACCCGGCGGGCATGCGTGCGTGGATGCTTGCCGACACCGGCCGCGACTTCGCACCGTTGCTCGCGCAGTCCACCGTCCCCGTCTTCTGCCGCATGGCGTGGCTCGACGAGACCATGGGGGCCAACGACTCCATCCGCGCGCTCGATGGCATGCCCGCTGCCACCCCGCGGCGCCTGCAGCTCACCACCGGCCTCCACGGCACGCCCACCAACGCGTACGAGGAGCTGGAGCACTCACTGCTGCGCCGCCAGTGGTTCGACCGCTTCCTCAAGGGCGCGCGCGAACCGGTCGAACTCGGCCCGCCCGTGCTCTCGGCCGTGATCCCCGGCAGCCCCTCGGCTTACCTCGCGGGCGGCAACCTGTGGCGCCACCGCGCCGACACCAGCTTCCCGCCGCCTGACGCAACCGACGTCGTGTGGCACCTGCGCAGCGGTGCGGCGCTCGCAGCGAACGCGCCGTCCACCGCCGAGCCCGCCGAGGTCGTGTCCCACGTCGTGCCCGCGGGCTACGACGCGCTTGCATGGCTGGCAGACGGCTCGGGCCAGAACCTCGCCACCGTCTTCGCGCGCATCCCGCAGTCTGCCCACGCGTACACCACCCCGCCGCTCGCCGTCGACACCGAGGTCGCAGGCATCCCGCGCCTCCAGCTCGAGGTCACCCCGCAGCAGCAGCGCTTCTTCCTCTCGGCGCGCCTCGAGTGCGTCACGCCCACGGGCCTCGTCCAGCTCCTCTCCATCGGCCACAGCGGCTTCCGCCAGCAGAACGGCCCCGCGCCCGCGCGCGTCGAGATCGAGCTGCGCGCCACCAATGCCCTCTGCCTCGCGGGTTCCCGCCTGCGCCTCACCGTCTCCAACCACGCACTCAACCGCCCGGCATCCGTCGACGTCTTCGACTACATGCCGCAGTTCTCCTCCTATGCCGTGGCACTCGAGCACTCGGCCGCGCGCCCCTCGCGCCTGTTCGTGCCCGTGCGGCCGTTCGTCGGCATCGACTGTGCCACCAGCACCACCTCGTTGCCCGTCGTCAACGCCGGGCCCGTCACCTTCAGCCTCCGCTCGTCCAGTGGCCAGGCCTTCGGCCTCTACGCGGTCCTCGCCTCCCTCAGCGGCCAAGGCCCGGCGTTCACGCTCCCGGGCGGCGCACCGCTCTTCCTTGTTCCCGATCCCGTGACCGACCTCTTCGCGGGCGCAGCCAACTCCACGGCGCTGCAAGGATTCCTCGGCACCCTCGATGCGGCCGGCAGCGCCAGCGCCACCCTCGACCTGCGCGCGCTCGGCGCCCAGCTCGCACCCCTCCGCGGCCTCCACCTCCACCTCGCGCCCGTCGCGCTGTGGGGGAACCGCATCGAGGCCGGCGCCCCGCGCATGCTGCGGTTCGACTAGGCGGGTTTACCACCCGTGACGATTTGCTGGGGGCCCCGTCGGGTGGGCAGATCAGTTCGTCGCTTCCGCGTGGCTGCGACGGCGGCTGCGGCGGCGAGAACTTCTGCCACTGCGGGAACTGCTCCCGCTGCGATGCCGACGCTTGCCACCAGGGCGGGCACCGAGCATCCCGTGCACCACCAACCCCGCGAACCCCAGGGAGAACACGGTGGCCCCGACCACGAACCACGTCCGACCCTGCGCGTACCCTGCAGACTCCATGCTGTGCATCCGCAGGTCCTCGACCGCCAGGTGGCAACCCACCGCACCCGCCACGCACACCAGCCCCAGCGCGAGCAAAGCGAATGCGGGCCTGGAGATGGCAGGCTGGTCGGAAGCTTCTTCGAGGAGTCGGGGGTCCATGGGTCGAGCGAGGTGCACAAGTGTAAGTGCCAATCCCACGATCGGTAGCCCCACAACTCACGGCCCTGCAACAACTTGCAGGTGTGCGTCCGACAATCCCATGCCAACGGTACGCGCTGCGCACCGCCCGCACGGGTGCGGTCACCCGGTCTGGCCCACCGTGGCGCGCGCCGCCACCCGGTTGCCGGCAGCGGGCTTGGGGGGCGCAGCGGCGCCAAGGGCTCCTCCACCCGTCACCAACGAGGGCATCGACTCCACCGTCGCCAACTGCTGCGCCAGTTCCGCCTGCGCGGCCTCGTCCATGCGCGCCGCGGGCACGGCGGCCACCTCCGGCTTCGGTGCCGCGCCGACCTCCGGCCATACGTAGCGCTGCGACGTCCCGTGGCGCCGTCCGCGCCTGCGTCCCTTGGTTCCGCGGCTGATGCCCACGAACGCAAAGGTGATGCATGCAGTGCCCGCCAGCACGGCGAACCAGCTCAACCACGCGCCTGCCAGTTCCCACCCCTCCGCGCTCCGTCCGAGGAGCACGGCCTCGGCCGCCGTGAAGTTGCAGCACGCGGCACCCGCGGCCGACAGCAGTGCTGCGGCGATGAGCGAGAACTCGGCGATCTCGGCGGCGTCCCAGTCGAGGGAGAGGTGCGAGGCGAACCTG
>JBEGVB010000137.1:0-2750 GCA_041178545.1 Planctomycetota bacterium | reverse complement strand
CCGCCGCCATGGGCACCGTCCCGGTGAACTCGACCGAGTATGCGTGGGCGCGAGGCGACGGCTGGCCCGCGGCCGCGAGCAGCGGCGTCAGGTCCAAGGCATCGAGGGCCACTGTGGCGGGCACGGCGCTGCGTGCGTTCACCCCTTGCAGGGCCGCGAGGGTGGCGAACAGGTCGACCACGTGCACCAGTCCCGGCTCCACGCGCGGCGCGCCGCCGACGGCAGGACCGTTCACGATGAGGGGCACGCGCACGCCACCCTGGTAGACGGTGCCCTTGCTGCGCGCCGGGTCAAACGGTGCCGAGACCACTTCGCTGGCCGTGCCGTTGTCGCCCACGAACACGACGTTGGTGTTGGCGCGGGTCGCCGCAGGAAGGCTCGCGAGGAAGCGGCCGAGCTCACGGTCCATCGCCTCGACCATCGCGCGGTGGAAGGGCACCGGGTTGGTGGCTGGGTCGAGACCAGCGAGGTTCTGCGTGTGCAGCGCAGCAGGCGGTGCGTGGTAGGGCGAGTGGCCGGCGTGGAAGGAGAGCACCACGAACCACGGCTGCGTCGATGCGCCCACGAACGAGAGCGCCTCGTCGACGACGTCGGTGGTCGCATAGGTGGTCGACTGCGAGGCTGTGCCGTTCTCCACCTTCTGCCACTGGAAGTAGTTCTGCAGCGCGCCGCCCAAGGCACCCGTGAACGTGCCAAAGCCCTCGGCCGTGGGCGTGAGCGGGCCGAGGTCGTTGCCGAGGTGCCACTTGCCGAACAGCCCGGTGCGGATGCCTGCAGGCGCCAGGATCTCGGGCAGCAGCACCTCGCTGGCCGCGAGACCACCAGCCGACATCGGCAGCGCGGTGCCCACGCCCGTCCGGAACGCATGGCGCCCCGTGTAGAGAGCCGCGCGCGTGGGCGAGCACAGCGGGTTGGCCTGCGACGCCGTGAAGCGGATGCCTGCGGCTGCGAGACCGTCGATCGTGGGCGTGGGCGGCGGGTTCGTGCCGAGCCCGTAGCAACCGATCGAGTCGACGCCCAGGTCGTCGGCGACCACGAGCAGCGTGTTGGGCGTCTGTGCCGCAAGGCCAACCGCCCACAGGAGGCAGGACACCAGGAGGCACAGGTACCGACAGGACGTCCGCATGGCTGGAACGGGTGACGTCAACCAGTCCAAGTCTTCCACATCCGCGTCGCAGCAAGGCGCTGTGCGTCCCGGCCAGGGACCCCGGGCACACGCGTTCCCATGACCCCGCTCGCATCGGTCGTTGCCGACGCCGTTCTCCCGGTGCATCGACACGCGCCCGGGATCAGTTCCCGACCATCACGCGGCCGAAGTTGCTGGTGACGGCTCCCGTGGCGTTGGCGGCCGGGTCGAGCGCCGCGTACTGACTCAGGAACAGGGCACCGAGCAGGCTCGTGCTCTGTGGCACGGCCGCCGTGAGGGAGGCGAGCCCGGTGCCGTCGGCGACTGCGGCCACGCTGCTCGCGGGGTTGAAGTACTGGTAGCAGCCCGGCATGCCCACCGTCGAGAGCTCGACCGGGTACAGCAACGGGTTGTTGAGCCCCGTGAGCAGCACCGTGAGTGAGTTGGCCGGCGCGCCGCGCAGCTCGAAGCCGAGCGACTGCCCCAGCTGCGCACTGCCGGTGAACGAGTGGTACATGCCAGACCTGCAGCTGCGACCGTAGGTGGATGCCCGCGCCATGAGTGAGCTCACCTCGACCTTGATCGCTGCGTTGCTGAGGGTGCCCGTGCTCGGCGCGGTCCCGGTGTAGCTGGAGTAGAGACGCGGGCGCACGTCGCGGCGGAAGGACGACGACGTCGGCGTGCCGGTGGCCGCCCACTGCGAGCCCACGGCATCGATCTCGACCAGCAGGTCGTCGACCCCGTTGAACACGAAGTAGTTCTGCAGCCCGATCTCGTTCCAGCTGTCCGCAAGCGTGCGCCAGGTGTAGTCGGTGGCGGAGAGCACCGTGACTGCAGCCGCCGAGATGTTGTTGGCAAACGTGGTGCTGAGCACGCCGCCGTTGCTGGCGGGGTAGTGGTCCAGCCGCACGGTCAGGCTCGCGTAGGTGTGGTCGCCGGTGCCGCAAGCGGCAAAGCCCAGCCCAGTGACGAGGGCCGGCAACGAGCCGAGGTCCGTGCGCGGGACCACCATCTGGAACTTCTGGTTGGTGAAGCTCGTGGCGGTGCCGCCGAGCGGGATCACGTTGCAGGTGCCCGCGTTCGCGACGCTGTCGGGGATGTAGAAATTCTGGCCGACGAGGGCCGTGGCGAGACAGAGCGGAGCGAGGTGGTGCAGCTTCATGGTGTGGATCCGGAGGTTTCCGAGTCGGGGCCATCCTACCGCGGCCGCCGATCCCACCGGAGTTCTGGGCAAGGCATTTGCCCCATGGACGTGCCCTGTCCTAGAACCGCGCCTCCCCAACCCAGGACAACCCCACCATGCACCGTCCCAACCGTTCCCTTGCCGCCGGCGCCCTGCTGTTCGCAGGCATCCTCGCAGCCTCCTGCGGTGGCGCAGCAACCACCTCTCCCCTCGAGGCCCCGCTCGGCCTGAAGGGCAAGATCGAGCTGGTCGCCAATGCTGACAACCCGCTCACCGAGGCGAAGGCCGAGTTGGGCAAGGTGCTGTTCTTCGACAAGCGGCTGTCGCGCACGGGCCAGATGTCGTGCAACACGTGCCACCTGCACGAACTCGGCTGGACGGACGGCAAGCAGCTGTCGCCCAAGGACGACGGCAGCCTCAACTTCCGCAACACGCCCAGCA
>JBEGVB010000136.1:0-5338 GCA_041178545.1 Planctomycetota bacterium | reverse complement strand
CCATCGTCGAGGCTGCCGCGGCCGAGGGACTCATGGGTGCGCCCGGTGAGGCCACCACGTACAGCGACCTCGGCTTCGTGCTGCTGATGGCGGTGGTGGAGCAGGCGAGCGGCATGCCGTTCGAGCAGTTCGTGCAGCAGCGCGTGTTCGCCCCGCTGGGCATGGCCACCGCTACCTTCGCGCCCACGCATCTCGCACCGCTCGCGGATGCGGCGCCCACCGAGGACGATCCGGTGCGCGGCGGCATCGTGCGCGGCCACGTGCACGACGAGAACGCCCACGCGATGGGCGGCACCAGCGGCCATGCCGGCTTGTTCGGCAGTGCCGACGACGTGCTGCGCGTGGGCCTCGCCTTCCTGGGCGGCGGCCGCGGCATGCTGCGGCCGCAACTTGCCGATGCGGCCCGCGAGCCCGTGGCCCTCGGCGGCGGTCGTCGTGCGCTGGGCTTCGAGCTGCCTGCCGCCGGCAGCTGGGCCGGCACCACGGTGCCCACCGGATTGTTCGGCCACACGGGCTTCACCGGCACCTCGCTGTGGTGCGACCCGTCGAGCGACACGTGCGTGGTGCTGCTCACGAACCGCGTACACCCGACCCGCAGCAAGGGCGGCCACACCAAGGTGCGCACCGCCCTGCACGACCTCGTGCAAGCCGCGATGGAGCGGTAGGCAGACGACACGGCGGCACGGTGCTGGCCCCGGGCGGAAACGGAGCCGCCCTGCAGGTCGAACGGCCTGCAGGGCGGCTTCGTTTGCAGAAGGTGCGCAGCGCGGCTTCAGCCGCGCGCGGTCACTTGCCGTCCTTCTTGACGGGCGCGGGGGTCGGGGCGGCTTCCTTTGCCTCGGTCTTGGCCTCTTCCTTCTTGGCCTTCGGGGCGGGTGCCGCGGTCTGCTTCATCGAGCTGCCCATGGTCATCTCCATGTTCATCTCCATGCCCTGCTGCTCGCCGGACATGGTCATCTTCATGGCGGTGGCACTCTCGACGACGACGCCCTTCTCCAGGTCGATCACCGTGGTGCCCGAGGCGTCACCCGGGGTCATCTGCATCTCGGCGGGCATCTGCATGCCGCTGGTGTCGAGCTTCATGACCTGCTCGATGGTGGCCTTGCCACCCTCGATCTTGACGAGCTTGTTGGTCGACTTGACCTTCATCTTGCCCATCTGGCCCATGTTGTTCTCGCTCTCGGACTCCCACGACTCACCGACGGCAATCGGGCCCTCGGGAAGCACGATGTTGTTGCGGTCGAAGAAGGACTTCATGTCGCCGTCGCTGCCGACGCCGCGCATGGACGAGGGGTCGAAGCCCTCCGGTGCCTTGACGTCCAGCACCTTGCCGCTGGCGTCGATCTTCAGCTCGAAGGTCTGGTCGAGCATCTCCGTGGCGTTCTCCATCATTCCGGCATCCGAGTTCTCGTCGTCGCTGTCGTAGTCGACCTGGGCCATCATCGAGTCGGCCTTGATCTTGATGCGGTAGATGCGCTGGGTCACGGTGGCGACCCCGTCCTTCACGCCGAGCACCTTCTGCTCCATGAACATCTGGGTGTCCATGTCCTGGCCCATCTCCTGCCCGGCGACGCTGATTGCCACCTTCATGGTCGATGCGATCACGAAGTGGGAGGTCGTGCCCTCCACGTGCTTGAGGCGCAGGGTGGCCTTGGGAGCGGCGGTGGTCGTCTTGGCCTCTTCTTGGGCGCGGGCGGCGCCGAGGGCGAGGAGCAGGACGGCAGGAAGGGCGATCAGGGAACGGTTCATGTGGGGTTGCGGGGAAAAGGGGCAGGCATCATCCGGGTGCGCGGGGCGTGGACCATGTGGAACACGAAAAAACCCCGCCGCGGGGGTCTCCGGGCGGGGTTTGGTTCGAGCACCGCTCCGGGGACGAGCCCCGGAGCCAGCGCAGGGACGTCAGGTCAGTTGCCGACGACCGCCGTCAGGCCGGACGAGGTGCCGATCGGCACCGCGAACGGCAGCGTCGGGTCGAAGTCCACGATCTGGCTGGTGATGCCGAGGCCCAGCAGGCCCGGGTTGCCGGGGATCGTCAGTGGGAAGGAGACCTTGCCCGTCGCGTCGGCGAAGCCGATCGACGAGGCCTGCGCCAGCACGTAGCCCGTGGCCGTGGCGGGGGCACCCGCGATCGGGAAGCCCGTGGGCACCGGCACGAAGCCCAGCACGAGGCCGCAGAAACCGCTGGTGGGCGTGCCACCGGGGTTCATGCCGCTGGCCGTGATGGCAAAGCCCGTGCTGCCGAGCAGCGCGAAGCCGTTCGTGTCGATGGTGGGCGTGCCGAAGTTGGTGGGCGAAGGCGTGCCAAACGTGTTCAGGCTGGTGGTGGGGACGTGGATGTCGAAGGCGTCCAGCAGCGGCGGGCGCATCATCGGGTTGTTGCACATCGCCTCGCGGTACGACAGCCAGATCGCGCCGGCGTTGTTGTAGACGCCCGTCGCGCTGAAGCGCGTGCCGTTGTCGGCGCCGTAGATGCCGCCGAAGTTGCCCACGACCTTGTTGCCTTGGGCGTGGATGCGAAGGCGCTGCCAGCCGTCGTTCACACCCTGCACGATGTCGATCGGGCCGCCGATGACGGTGAAGTCCGTGGGCGTGCCCGGGGCGTTGCCGTTGTTCAGGTCGACGAGGTAGACGCGCGAGTAGTTGACCGTGCGGTAGTGGACCCAGGCGATGCCCATCTGCTGGTGGTAGATGGTGCCCACGCCGGGGGCGATCGTCGTGAAGTAGTCACCTGCAGCGTTGGAGGGGTTGCCGTTGGATGCAGCCGAGCCGCGCACGCCGATGGCCCACGACTCGCCTGCGGACAACTCGTAGGTGCCGCCGGGGATCACGCCGCAACCGCCAGAGGGCACGCCGTTGTGGATCGGAGCCATGGCGGGCTCGAAGTAGGCGTAGCACTCCAGCACGACGTCCGAGACCACGGGACCGATCAGCTGCTGGCCGTTGCCGCCGCCGCTGTTGTCCTGGAACACGATGGCGAGGCCGCCCTGCGGGGACGGCGGCTTCGAGGTGTAGTTGTTGGAGTCGATGATCGTCGGGTCCACGTACTTGGGCGCGACGAAGCCGAACGAGAAGTTGTTGAGCGCGATGCCCACTGCGCCGGCATCGAAGTTGTCGATGTAGGGCAGGGTGCCGGGCTGCACGTTGGAGGCGCCGGGCGTCGGCACCTGCACGCAGGTGAAGTCACGGCCGTTGTTGTTGGTGTCGATGCCGTCGATCATGCGGCCGATCGAGGCGCGCGTGCCCGTGGGGTTGTCGGCCACTGCCATGTCGCCGTAGAAGCCATCGCCCTCGAGCGGGTGCGGGCCGAACACGCCGCGGCCCATCTCGTAGCACACCGAGTCGATGATGGTGCCTGTGGGGTCCTGCAACTCGATGCACTCGTTGTCGTTCTCCAGCAGGTTGGTCGTGCCCACCACGAAGTTCACGTTGGGCACCACGCCGGAGCCGAGCACGAAGAACGCGCCGGGCGCAAGGATCGTGCCCGGAGGAATGGTGTAGGTCGGGTCCGTGCCGGTGTTGGCCGGGTTGTAGGCGGGGCTGCCCGGGTCGCGGTTCACGATCTTCCAGCCGCTGATGTCCACCGGCGCGGCACTGGTGTTGTAGAGCTCGACGTACTCGCGGTCGTCGGTGCCACCGTCGTCGTAGACGAACTCGTTGATGACGACCGAGGTGCTCGGGCCCTGGGGGAACAGGGCCGCAGCGATCAGGGACAGACCAAGCATGGAGATCTCCGCAGGGGGTAGGAAGGACGGGAAGGAGCGCTGTCGAAGCGACGAATCCTAGCTCGTCGCACCGTTTCGTCGACCGCCTCGGGGTGGTCGCCTCGGAACGGTCTCGTTCGGTCGGGCGCAAGGGGCCGAGGGAGTCGGCACCTTGCGCGAGGTCGAGGAGGGCCCGACCTCGGGATCACACGGTGTCGGGATCAGTTGCCGACCACGATGGCCATGCCCTGGCTGCTGCCGATGGGCACTGCCGCGGAGAGGGTCGGGTCGAACGCCACCACCTGTGCGACGACGGGCAGGCCCAGCAAGCCGTTGACCGGCGGGATGGCAAGGCTGCTCAACGCGTTGCCCGAGGCATCCGCGAGCAGCAGGTTGCTCAGCAGGATCGAGCCCTGCGCGAGGTAGATCTGCACCGAGGGCGGGGCACCGGTCACGGGGGATCCGGTGGTCAGCGAGCCGAGGCCGACCAGCATGCCGCCGAAGCCCAGCGGGTTGAGTCCGCTCGCGGTGGCCGCGAAGGCTGCGTTGCCGATCACTGGCAGGCCGCCCGACGTGCCGATACCCGGGGTGGCCACCGTGGTGGGGCTCGCCGTGCCGCTCGTGGTGACGGAAGAGGTGCCCGTGGTCCAGACCTGGAGGCGGTCCAGCATCAGCGGGGTCATGAACGTGTTGTTCACGAGGCACTCGCGGTACTGGAACCACACGTTGCCGCCCGCGTTGGTCACGTTGGAGGCGGTGAAGCGCAGGCCGTCGTCGACGCCGTAGGTGCCGCCGAAGTTGGCCACGAGGTTGTTGCCGTCGAGGCGGATGCGCAGCCGCTGCCAGCCGTCGTTCACGCCGGTCGTGGCGACGATGGTGCCGAGGATGTTGTTGGTGCTGCCGTTGCCGCGGTCCACGAGGTAGATCGTGGTCTGGGCCTGCTGCACGTAGGCGAAGAAGCCGACACCCGTGGCGCCCGGGCGGTTGCCGGTGCACTGGATCTCGCTGTAGAACGTGCCGCTGATGTTGTGCGGGTTGGCGGCGCTGTCCGTCGTGCCACCCACGCCCATGGCCCAGGTCTCTGCCTCACCGGTTGCGCCGGGGGCTGCGAAGGCACTGTTGCCGCCGCGGACGTAGACGTAGGTCTCCACCAGGAACTGGCTGGCTGGTGCCACCCGGAGCCAGGTGGCGTTGCCGCCGCCGCTGGGGTCGTGGAAGACACCGATGTTGCCACCGTCCGGCGAGGCCGGGACGGTGATCGAACTGGGCACCCCGGTCACGACGGCGTTGATCACGTTGACGGGGTCGGCGACCACCGGGGGCACGAAGCCGTACAGGAAGGCCGGCAGGGCGGAGGCGGGCGGCAGGCTGAACGACTCGCTGTACCCAAGCGTCACGAGGTTGGCGCTGCCGTTGGCGGCGCCAGGCGTCCACGCCATCACGCAGAAGTCGTTGGCGTTGTCGTTGGTGTCGTACCCGTTGGTGCGACGCTGGTAGCTGTTCATGTTCCCGTCCACGGACGTGATCGGTCCGCGGATGCCCGCGCCTTCCACGGGGTGGGTGCGGCCACTCGTCGCGACGCCGGTGCTGGTGAAGCTGCCGGTGGCGTAGAAGTTGGTCTCGTAGCAGATCGAGTC
>JBEGVB010000135.1:0-18476 GCA_041178545.1 Planctomycetota bacterium | reverse complement strand
TCCCCGAGCTCTACTTCGGTGCGCCTGCCGCACAGGAGTACGGGCAGGTCTCGCGCAGGCTGGCGCCGAGCCGGTTGCCGGCCACCGCGGTCGAGCATGCGTTCGTCTCGTTCTTCGAGACCATGCACCACTCCCGCTGAACTGCGTCCGGTCGCGACGGACGCACTGTCCACGGCGACTCGGGAAGGTTGCCCACCGCCTCGCACGGTCCGACGACCTACCTTTCCTGTCCACACTGTCCGGGTTCCGGCGCATGGGATCGCCCTGTGCGACGGGTCCCACGCGAGGGAAAGCAGGGCAGACACCGGCTGGGCAGGGCCAGGAGAGGCCCCCTTCCGAACTCGGGCTTCCTCGTTACACTCCCCCGCTTCGCGATCTCCCGGAGGGGGATCGACCCCAAAAAACCAAGGAGCCGGCCGCAACCACCTCGTCGCGACCGGTTCCAGACCCCTTCATCCAGCGCCCGCAATGGCATCCAAGGCATCCACGAAGGCCCCCAAGAAGCCGAAGACCCCCGCTTCCAAGGTGGCAAAGGCCAAGTCCGCACCCACGGCGGACAAGATCAAGCCGAAGGCAGCCGCTGTCGCGACCCCCGCGGCACCCACCGTGCGCACCCCCGCGCCCGCGAGCAAGGTTCCCGCCAAGCCGGTCGTCATCCCGCGCGGCATGGCCGCCGTCGACGACGACGACGTCCTGATGGCCCACGGCGGCGGCAGCCACGGCTACGGCCGCTGCGGTGGCCGCCTGCTGGGCAGCCGGCTGGAACAGACCCTCTGTGACCGGCTTTCGAACGCGGGTGTGGCCCACAGCCACTCGCCGCGCCATTTCGAAGTGCGGGTGACCGACAACCAGGTCGCCGCCTACGCCCCCATGTTGGTGCTGCGCGGTCGCGGCCGCGAGGGCAAGAGCGTCGTGGTGGAGGCCTGCGAGGACGCGACCTCGTCCATCCTCAAGAAGATCAGCGCCTTCCGGACCCAGTACGGTCAGGAGTTCTACGTGATCCTCGTCGCACCGGACGAGGTGCTCGACGACGCCCCGGTCTCTGCCTACGACGAGTCCTGCTCGGCCACGAGCATGTCGACCCTCATCAGCCGCCTCGCCGAGTGACCCGGGCGGCCACCCCGTGGGGGGGCCGGCCAGCCGGGAGAACCAAGGGTTGCTGCGGGTGCGCTGGGGAAGCCGCCCGGACCCTTTCGCCGCGATCGTAGCCCGGCTATCGTGCCTCGCCCTTTTCGCTCCCTTCCCACCCCAGGGCTGGCAAGTTGACGTCCAACGATCTCGTTCACCTCGCGCGCTCCCTTCAGTTCCCTGCCTTCGAGGCGGCCTGGTCCGCGGCGGTGCAAGCCCCGCGCACCGAAGACGCCCTGCGCTACGCCAACGCGATCGACGCGCTGTGCGAGCGCGACATGGCCAGCAAGGCAGTGTCCTACGCGATGCCGATGGTCGAGGCGCTCGCGGGCAAGAACATGGTCGACGAGGCGATCGAGGTCGCCCAGCGCCTGCTGCGGCGCGGTGCACACAACGAGGCACTGACGCACAAGATGGGCGCGCTGTTCCACTCGCGCTTCTCGGACGAGCCCTGGTACCCGATGGTTGCGCAGCGTTCCGGCCTCGCCGCAGCCCCGACCTCCACTGCGCTGCAGGAGTTCGACCGCATGCGCCGTTACACGAAGGGCCACGTGGTCTACCACCAGGCTGGCTGGGGTGAGGGCGTGGTCGAGGAGTTCCATGCCGACCGCAGCGAGGTCACCGTCCGGTTCGCCAACGGGCGCCGCGAGGACTTCCCGCTCGACACGGTGGTGCAGCGCTTCAAGTCGCTCCCGGCCGACGATCTCCGCGCGATGAAGCTGCTGTCGCTGGCCGAGCTGCAGCGCCTTGCGGCAGAAGACCCCTCCGCACTCATCCGCATCACGGCCAAGCTGTACCGCGGGACCATCAACAGCGCGCAGGTGAAGCAGGAGCTGTCGCCCTCGGTCATCGCGGACAAGGAATGGACCTCGTTCTGGAAGCGTGCCAAGAACGCGGCGGCCAAGGACCCGTGGCTGCGCGTCGAGGGCTCTTCCACCCGCCCCACGTTCGTGATGCGCGCCAAGCCCGTCGGCCTTGCCGAGGAGGCGGAGACCAACCTGCGTCACGAGGCGAAGCTCGGCGCCAAGATCGGGGTGCTGCGCAAGTACCTCGAGCGCGTGCAGGACGACGAGTCCCGCAACCAGCTGTTCGACCTCGCTGCACGCGTCGTCGAGACGGCGCTGGCCGAGAAGAAGGACAGCCACGCCCACATGCTGGACGGCCTGCTGTTCCTGACCGAGCACGGCCGCCCGACCCCGGTGCCGCCGGCGCACGAGCTCCGCGCCCTGCTGATGGGTGCCGAGGGCGCGTTCCACCCCAAGGCCATCGACAACCTGCAGACGATCGAGTCGCGCACGCACGCCGTGCAGCTGCTGCCCGAGGCCATGGGCGAGCACTGGGCCGACCGCTGCATCGCCGACCTCACCGAGTTCCCCGTGTCCGTGATGGAGGCCACCTTCCAGAAGCTGGTCGACTCGGGCCACGGTGCGCGGATGCTCGACCTGTGGGACCGGGTGGCGCCCTACCCGAAGCGGCACCAGATGCTGTGCTACCTGCTCTGCCGCGCCTACGCAGACGGTTTGTTCGAGTCTCGCGAGGACAAGCCGACGCCCGTGACCGTGGGCCGCGTCATGATGCACCTTGCACGCGTGCTCAACGAGGTGCGCAAGGGTGACTCGGTGTCCAACCGCCTGCTCGGCCGCCTCACCAGCGTTCTGGCCGGCAAGCGCGGTTTCCTGCAACGGGCCTTCGACGGCATCTCCCGTGAGGACCTGGCCTCCTACCTCGGCATCAGCGAGCGCGGCGGCGAGGACTTCCCGCAGGAGATCGTCGACATCTTGCTGCGCAAGATCGCGGACAGCTACCCCGACCTCACCGCAAAGGCAGACAAGCCGTTCTGGGAGCGCGAGGAGTTCATCTTCACCTCCGCCGAGGGCATGCGCCGCATCAAGGACGAGTACAACGTGCTGGTGGGCGAGAAGATCCCCGCCAACTCCAAGGCCATCGGAGCCGCTGCTGCGCTGGGCGACCTCAGCGAGAACAGCGAGTGGGAGTCCGCCATGGAGGAACAGCGCAACCTCACGTCGCGCGCCACGGAGATGGACAAGCAGATCCGCAGCGCTCGCCTCGTCGAGGACCAGGAGATCCCGGACGGCATCGTGGCCCCGGGCACGCGCGTGACCCTGCTGGAGGAGGAGTCAGGCAAGCAGCGCATCTACGTGATCCTCGGCCCGTGGGACGCCACCGAAGAGTCGACGATCAACTACCGTGCGCCGATCGCCCACGGCATCCTCGGCCTGAGCGTCGGCGAGACCGGCGAGCTGCCCTCCCCGGGCGGCCCGATCGCCGTACGTATCGAGCGCGTCGAACGCGCGATCTGACCCGGGAGCGATGCAGGTCCTGAGGCTGCAGCACCCTGGCGGCGACCAAGTCGCAGTCGACCTCGTCGCCGGGTCGGGGCCTGCCTACCTCTACGTGCACGGGTATGCCTCGGTGCGCGCAGGCGAGAAGAGCAGCTCGCTCTTCGAGCACGCAAGGAGGCGTGGGCGCGCAGCCGCGCGCATCGACCTGCGTGGCCACGGCGAGTCGAGCGGGCTCATCGGCCACGTGACCATGAGCGAGATGGTCGCGGACGTGCAGCTGGCGCTGGAACACCTGCACGGCATCGGTGCAGGCCCCGTGGTCCTCGTCGGCTCGTCGATCGGGGCAGTCGTGGCCTCGTTTGCCGCAGCGCGTGACCCGGCTCGCGTGCGGGGACTGGTCCTGCTCGGCCCTGCCTTCGGCTTCATGCGACTGGCCTCGCGACTCGACCCGGAGGGCAAGCTGCGCACGAGCACTGGCCTCGAGGTGCGCATGCACGCGCGAACGATCGAGGATGCCGCACGCCACGACGAGTCGGCGTTGCCCGGCCGGCTGTCGATGCCCTTGCTCCTCGTGCACGGCACTGCCGACGAGATCATCCCGTACGCGGTCAGCGAGCGGTTCTTCGCCCAGGTGCCCCACACCGACAAGGAACTCTGGCTGGTGCCGGGGGGCGACCACCGACTCAACCAGCCCATTGCCGAGGTGTGGCGGCGCATGGACGCCCGGATCGGCTGACGCTCCCACACCGCGACGCTACCGTGCCGACATGGACGTCCACGACCTCCAGACCCCCACCCTGCTGCTCCACCTCGACCGGGTGAGGGAGAACGTGCGCACGATGCTGCGCCACGTGGACGGTGATGCGCGGCGCTGGCGTCCGCACGTCAAGACGTGCAAGGTCCCGCAGGTGCTCGACCTCCTGGTGGGAGCCGGCGTCCGCAGGTTCAAGGTGGCGACCACGCGTGAACTCGCCGTGCTGCTCGCATCCGCAGGGACCACACGACCTGTCGACGTGGTCGTTGCCTTCGCCCACCACGGTGCCAACCGCCAGCGCGTGGTCGAACTCACTGCTGCACACCCCCACCACCGCATCGCGATGGTCAGCGAGGACCCCCAGCATGCTGCAGGACTCGCCGCAGCCGGCATCGACGTGTTCGTCGACGTCGACCCGGACTGGGGACGGAGCGGCATCCCGATGGGCGAGACGCAGCGGATCCTCGCCGTGGCGCGCGCTGCAGGGCCTCGGCTGCGAGGCCTGCACTGCTACGAGGGCCACATCACCGATCCGGACCCGGCTGTCCGCGCGCAGCGGGCACAACCCGTGCACGAGCGGGTGTGCCAACTCGCCTGCATGCTGGCAAGGCCACCGGAGCTGGTGACGAGCGGCACGCCAGGATTCGTGGCAGCGTTGCGCCACGAGGCGTACCGCTCCTTCGACCACGCCGTCAGCCCCGGCACCGTCACCTACTGGGATGCACGCAGCGCAGGACTGGGGATCGAGGGCTTCGTCCCTGCCGTCGAGGTCCAGGCCCGCGTCATCAGCCGACCCGGACCGGACCGCCTCACCCTCGACTGTGGCAGCAAGGCCGTTGACGCCGCCTCGGGTGAGCCCGTCGTGGTCGTGCAGGGCCCATGGCAGCTCCAACCGTTGCGTCCCAGCGAGGAACACCTCCCAGTGAAGGTGCTGGGCGGGGACGCGCCGGCGCTCGGAGAACTCGTGCGGGTGG
The DNA here is from genome assembly GCA_041178545.1 of Planctomycetota bacterium. GTDB lineage: Bacteria > Planctomycetota > UBA1135 > UBA1135 > UBA2386 > JBEATZ01. Next base: position 13,317 of record JBEGVB010000135.1, on the reverse strand, counting down.
TACCGCGCCATGTGTGCCCCACGGTCAACCTCGCCGACGAGGCCGTGCTGCTGGACCACGGCAAGCTGGTTGCCGTCGTGCCGGTGGGCGCACGCGGGCACGAGACGCTGCCCTCGCCAGCCACATCGCATCCATGACCCTGCAGCCGTGGCAACAGCGCCTCGTGGTCGAGGTCGACGGGTGGATCGACCTCGGGTGCTGCGAGAAGGCGCTGGAGCGCCTTGCACCGCTGCTGCAGGACGAGATGACGCGCGAGGTCGGCACCGGGCTGCGTGCGAGGGCGCTCGTTGCCCTCGGCCGGCATGCAGAGGCCGTCGAGGACATCGCCTTCCTGCGCCGGGGAGGAGCCGACCCGGAGTGGCTCGACCTCACCGAGGCATGGTGCCGCAAGCGGCTGGGTGACCTCGAGGGCGCCATGCGCTGCATGCGGGACCTGCTGGCGCGCGAACCGCGCAGCGCGATCGGCCACTACAACCTCGGCTGCTACCTGGCGCTGTCCGGCCGCCTGCAGGAGGCACTCGACGAGGTCACCGTGGCATGCGGCATCGACGGCACCTTTCGCTCCCATGCCGTCGGCGAGACCGACCTCGACGCCCTGCGCGGCGACCCGAGGTTCGAGGGGCTCCTGCCGATGCAGCCACCGCGCCGCGACTGAAGCAGGCCACGAACCGTCGGTGCCAGTGCCGGTTCGTCCGCATGTCCAAGTTCGCATCACTTGGGGTGTCGGAGAACCCGTCTTCCTGCCGAAAGGAAGGCTTCCACCGTGGACAGCGTGACCCTCAACCAGGCCCCGGCCCGACTCCGCGCCGAACTCCAGCGCAGGCTGACCTCCGTCGTCTCCCTGCCCAACTCCGTCCTGGAGCCGCTCCTGTGCAGCCTGTTCGCACGCGGACACGTGTTGCTCGAGGGCGTTCCGGGCGTCGGCAAGACCCTCCTGGCACGCACCATCGCGCGCACCATCGGCGGTGAGTTCCGTCGCATCCAGTTCACCAACGACCTGATGCCCTCGGACGTGGTGGGCACCAACGTCTGGCGCCCGGGCTCCGACAAGTTCACCTTCGTCCGCGGACCGCTGTTCGCAAACGTGGTGCTTGCCGACGAGATCAACCGCACCAGCCCGCGCACGCTCTCCTGCCTCCTCGAGGCGATGGAGAACGGACAGGTCTCGGTGGAGGGCCGCACCGCAGAGCTCGGTCGTCCATTCATGGTGCTGGCGACCCGCAACCCGATCGAGTTCCAGGGCACGTTCCCCGTGCCGGAGGCCGCCCTCGACCGCTTCCTGGTCCGCGTCGAACTGGGCTACCCGGAAGGTCCGAGCGAACTCGCCCTGTACCAGGGTGACGATGCCGAGGGCCGTCTGCAGACGCTCGAGCCGCTGCTCACCACTGCGGCCCTCGTTGCCGCGCAGCACGAGGTCGAGCAGGTGCGCGTGAGCGCTCCAGTCGCGGAGTACGCCTACCGCATCGTGCACGCGAGCCGGGTGCACCCTGCAACCCTGCTGGGCGCGAGCCCACGCGCGGCACTGCTGTGGCTGCGCGCAGGCAGGGCGCGGGCATGGCTCGACGGCAGGAACTACGTCGTCCCCGACGACCTCAAGCAGCTCGCAAGCCCCGTGCTGGCACACCGCATCTTCCTTCGCAACGGCGGCTCCGCAGCCAATGTGCTGAAGGAGCTGTTGTCCGGCACGGAGGTGCCGGTGTAGGTGCGCTGCAGCCTGACTCCGTTCGGGATCAAGGCCGCGGTGTTCGGCGCGGTGATCGCGCTGATCTTCCTCGCCACTCCCTACACGAGCCTCTTCTTCCTGCTCGTCTCGTTCCTTGCCGTGCTCGGCGCACTCGGGACGTTGTGGGGCGCAGCCAATCTTCGGCATGTGCGCGTGGTCGTCGACCCTCCGCCGATGGCTCGCGCAGGTGAGGATCGCAACCTCGTGCTGCATGCATCCACGAGCCAGGGGACGAGCTTGGGCACCGGGATCCTCCTCGAACTCGACTCCGGGGAGACCCTCGACGTCGGCTGCTTCCCGTGGGTGCACGGCGTCACCCGCATCGAGGCGAGGATCGCACCGTGCACGCGAGGGATCCGCTCCGTTCGCGCAGTGGTCGTCTGGTCGGACCACCCGCTGGGCTTCCTGCGCTGGCGCCGTCGACTGCCGCTGGCGCGGCCGGTCGAACTCGTCACCCACCCGAGGCGGTCCGAGGTCACGCCTCGCGTGCCCGCGACGCCTGCGCTCGGTGTCGACTCGGGCACGTCGCATGCTCCTGCCAAGCACGGCGTGGTCTCCTCGGTGCGACCGTGGCGCGAGGGTGATGACCTCCGCTCGGTCGACTGGAAGGCCTCTGCACGGCGCAACGACTGGGTCGTGCGCGAGTTCGAGGCCGAGGCCACCGAAGGGGTGGAGATGGTGCTGGACCGGCGCTGCCAGGAAACCGCGTTCGAGGCCATGCTCGAACAGGCGGCAGCAGTGGTTGCCGACCGGACGCGCGACCAGCTCGTGCGCATCGTCAGCCAGGAGCACGACTGCACTTACGGGACCGAGGGCAAGCCAGTCGAGGCCGCCCTGCACTGGATGGCCGCCTTGACGAGGATGGGTGCCGACGCACCCGCGCCACCGCGCGCCGGACCGCACGCACTGGTCCTGCCCCAGGCAGAGGGGGCGCGATGAACGACCTGTTGCGCCCCTTCCTCACGGTCCTTGCCGTCCTCAACATCGGGTTCGTGCACAGCACGGGCGCCGTGCCGATCAGCTGGCTGGTGCCCTTGTACCTGCTCGCGCTCGCAGCACCCCTGTTCGCGCGGATCCAGCACCTGAAGCACTACCGCACCGCGTGGACGGTTGCCGTGGTGGCCGTGATGCTGCTCCTCGTGCACCACGCGCAGACGACCGGCCTGGTGCACATGCTGGAGGACGGCCTCGTACTCTCTGCTCTCTGCCAGGTCCACCTCCTCAACAACCTCCAGGGCCGCCAGAAGCCCGACCTGCTGTTCTTCAACTCCTTCCTGATCACGTTCATCACCGCATTCTTCGCTCCGGACGTGACCTGGTCGGTGATCTTCCTCGCCTATGCATCGTTCCTGGTCCCGGCCATGCACCTGCATGCCGTGCTGCGTGCAGGCGTCGAGCCCGTGCCCGGACTGACCGCGCGCGTGCTGCGCGACAGCATCCCTAGGACCGCAGCAGTGCTGGCCTGCACCGGACTCGTGTTTGCCGCCTGGCCCCGCGACTTCCACCGCCAGGGCTGGATCCAGGAGCGTCTCGACATCGAGTTCCGTGCCGGCCGCGAGGTCGCCTTCAGTGACGAGATCCACCTCGACGCCACGGGTCGGGCGCGGCTGAGCGAGGTGGAGGTGATGCGCGTGCGCCAGGTGGGCGGCAAGCCTGCTCCCTTCCCCACGCACTGGCGTGGGGCGACCTTCGTCGAGCTCGGCGACGGTCCGTGGCGGTCCCACGCACGCATCGTGACCGGGGCCAACCAGCACACGGACTGGCTCTGGGCGATGGACGTGAGCAACCTGTGGCACCGCCGGGGCAACCACCCGGACTCCGAGTTCGCCGTCGAACTCACCGACCTCACCACCTCCCGCGTGGTGCTTCCGCCCAGTGCCGCAGCCATCGAGTGGGGTGTCGAGAGCGGTGCCGAGATCGCGACACCGCTCACCGACGGGACCGTCGAGCTGAGCCGCAACGGCATCCGCGAACTGCGCAGCCGTTCCCTGCACTTCTCGGTGCTGGTGGGACGCGAACGCGAGGACGCAGAACTGTCACCCGGGCTGCCCGCACTCCAGCGCATGCGGCAGGTGGACCCCACGGCCATGCCCCCCGGGTCAGCCGAACTGGCAGCACAGCTGCACACGACGGCACCGGGAGACCCTGCGACAACCGCCGAGCACTTCGCCCAGTGGCTGCGCAAGTCGAGGCGCTATGCGCTGCCTGGTGAGGACGGCGCTTCTGCGAGCCTCGCCGAGTTCGTGCTCGGCCACGGCGGCGGCCACTGCGAGTACTTCGCAGCAACCCTTGCCTTCATGCTGCGCAGTCGCGGCATCCCGTGCCGCCTGGTGACCGGTTACCTCGCGAGCGAGATCGACGACGCCACGGGGGAGCTCGTCATCCGTCGCAGGGACGCACACGCATGGACCGAGGTCTGGACCGGCACCAGCTGGCTGACCGTGGACCCGACACCCGCTGCCGAGATGGAACAGGCGCAGGAACAGGCGGTGTCGGGCACGCTCCACGACATGACCGCCTGGTTGCGCTCCGCCTGGGGCAAGCTCACCGGGTTCGATGCCGAGGCACAGGCCAGGCTCTGGCAGTCACTGGCGGCGGTTCCCGGGACCGTTGCACGCACGCTGGCCGAGAACGCCCTCACGGCCTCGTTGCTGGCCATGCTGCTCGGCGCATGGCTGGTCGTGCGCAACCGTTCGGGCCTGCAGCAGCCGCCGGCGATCCGGGACCTCCACCGGGCCACGCGGCGGTGCGGCCTGCGGGCAGTCGCGGGCGAGACCCCGCGTGAGCTGCTGGAGCGGGCACTCGCACTCGGGACCGTGCCGGCGGACCGGCTCGAGCAGCTGCGCCACGCCACCGAGGCGCACGAGCGCAGCCGCTACGAACGCTGACTCAGGGTGCGTCTGCGAGAGCCGTGACAGCATGTGCCACGGCAGCTGCACCGAGTGCGAGCTCCCGCTCGTTGACCGTTTCGATCCGGTCGAGGGTGCTGTGGTGGTAGTCGAAGTAGCGGTGACCCGCGACCAGCAGGCCGAACAGCACGGTGCCGCGCCGCCCCAAGGGCGCAATGTCCGCGCCGCCACCGCCACCGGTGGCGAAGGCGCCCATGCCGAGGTCCTTCAGGGGCGCGAACAGTGCCGCATAGGGGGCGGCTGCCTCACCTGACAGGCTGCACGTGAAGCCCTCGGGCAGGAAGCCGCCGGAATCGCTCTCGACCGCGGCCACGTGCTTCTCGTGGGCATGCATCGCGTCGTAGTTCACTGCGCCGCGGAGCCCGTTCTCCTCGTTGGCGAACAACACCACGCGGATGGTCCGTCTGGGGGCGATCCCGCACTGGAGCACCAACCGCGCAGCCTCGAGGGCATGCACGCACCCTGCGCCGTCGTCATGGGCCCCGGTGCCGAGGTCCCAGGCATCCAGGTGGCCACCCACCAACACGATCTCGTCCGGCTTCTCGGTGCCGGGGATCTCACCCACCACGTTGGCACCGGGCACGTCAGGCAGCGTGCTGCAACCGAGGCTCAACCGCACCTGCACCGGTCCCGCCGCAATCGCCTTCGACAGCAGCTCGGCATCCTCGGTGCAGACTGCAGCTGCAGGCACCGCGGGCACCGCAGGGTCGTAGTTCATCGCCCCGGTGTGCGGGTTGCCGTCGACCGTGGTCGTCATCGAACGCACGATGGCACCCACTGCACCCACCCTACCGGCCTCGATGGCGCCGTTGGAACGCTGCGGCACCGCCTCGCCGTAGGCCTGCCCCGTGCGCATCAAGGCGCGAGGCATCGGCCGGTTGAAGAAGACGATCTTGCCCTTCGCCGCTTCGCCCAGCTGGCGCAGCTGCTCGAAGGTGCGCACCTCCACCACCTCGGCGGTGATCCCGCCCTGCGGGGTGCCGACCGAGCCGCCGAGTGCCGTCACCCGCAGGGCGGTCTCCGCTGCACCCGTGCGCATCGAGGCGGTCTCCTCGCCGCGCACCCAGCACGGCACCGGGAAACTCTCGGCGCGCACGTTGACGAGCCCGATCGAACGCATGTGCGCAAGCGACCAGGCCACCGCGTCGTCGTACCCACTGGAGCCGCTCAGGCGCTTCGGCGCCGCCGCCAGCAGCTCGACAAGCGTGGCATGGGCCCGGTTGTCGGCAAGGGCGCGCTCGAACAGCAGGTTGGCGCGCGTGCGCAGGGCATCGCCAACAGGAACTGCTGCAGCCGCGTGGCCGTTGGTGGACCCACTGGCAGGTGCACCAGCAGGTGCAGCCGCGCAGGCAGCGAGGAGGGCGGGCGCGAGGAGGCGTGCCGCAGGCCTCACGAGCCGGCCATCCAGTTCGGCTTGCGCTTCTCGAGGAACGCACCCATGCCCTCCTTGGCCTCGGGCGTCGCGCGCAGCTGTGCGATCCACTGCGAGGTGACGGGCACCGCTTCCTCGAGCGTGAGTCCACCGACCGTGCGGATCAGCTCCTTGGCGCTCGCGACAGCCAGTGGTCCCGAGCTGAGCAGCTCGCCGATGGCCTTCTGCACGACGGCATCCAGCTCGGCCTCGGGCACGGCACGGTGCACCAGGCCGATGCGCTGGGCCTCGCGGCCGTCGAAGCGCTCTGCCGTCAGGAACAACGTGCGTGCGCGACCGACGCCGATCTTCTGCATCACGAACGGCGAGATCACTGCAGGCACGATGCCGAGCTTTGCCTCGGTCAGCCCGAACATGCAGTCCTCCGAGCAGAAGGCCATGTCGACGGCAGCAGTGAGTCCGGTGCCGCCACCCAGCGCGTGACCGTGCATGCGGCCCACCACCGGCTTCCGGCACCTGGCGATCGAGAGGAACATGCGCGCCATGCGCTCCGCGCCGTGCTGGTTGTCCTCCGGCGACAGCGCGGCCTGCTGCTGCATCCATGCCAGGTCGGCACCGGCACTGAAGCTCTTGCCGTTGCCCTTGAGCAGCACCACGCGCACTGCCGGGTCCATGTCCGCCTCGCGGAACGCGAGCTGCAACTCGTCCACCACGGTGCCGTTGAAGGCGTTCCTGACCTCGGGCCGGTTGAGGCGTACCTCCAGCACCGGGCCGGAACGAACCAACTCGAGGGTCTCGTAGCTGCTCATGCACACAGGCTCGCGGATGGCGCGTGCGGAGTCCAGACATGCGTGCCAAGGCACGGGTGGGGCGCCATGATCCGGCCCGCCGATGGACCTCGACCCGAGACTGCGCATCCTGCTGACCGGCGCGCTCTTCGCCACCGGCGGGGCCGCCATCAAGGCATGCACGCTCCCGGGCCCCCAGATCTCGGCCATGCGCGCGGTCGTCGCAGCACTCACGCTCTTCCTGCTCCTGCCCGAGGCGCGACGCCTGCCGTCGGCACGCGTGCTGCTGGTCCTTCCTGCCTACTTCGGCTCGACCTTCCTCTTCGTGGTGGCGAACAAGCTCACCACGGCAGCCAACGCCATCTTCCTGCAGGCCACTGCCCCGCTGTGGGTCGCCATGCTGGGACCTGCCCTGCTCGGCGAGAGACCACGACGCAGCGAGTGGTTCGCCCTCGTGTGCATCGCACTCGGGATGGGCTTGTTCTTCCTGGCCGGGGAGGACGCGAGTGCAACCGCCCCGTCGCCCCTGCTCGGCAACATCATCGCAGTCGTGTCCGGGGTCAGCTTCGGTCTCCTGTTGGTCGGCTTCCGTTGGCTGGGCCGGCGTGGCGAAGGTGAGCAGAGTGCGGTCGTCGCGTGGGGCAACCTGTTCACCGCTGCCTGCGCCAGCCTCGTCATGCTCGCGTTGGACGTGCCGTTCGGCACCCCGACACCCAAGGACTGGGTGATCCTCGTCGCGATCGGCTCCGTGCAGGTGGGCTGCGCCTACGCGCTGCTGGTGCGGTCGATGCCGCTCGTCCCCGCGGTGCAGGCCTCCTTGCTGCTGATGATCGAGCCCGCCCTCAACCCGCTGCTGGCATTCCTCGTGCACGGCGAGAGGCCCCATCCCATGGCCGTGGCAGGCGGAGCCCTCATCGTGGGTGCGGTGACCGCATCGACCTTGCTCGCGCGCAAACGGACCTGACCGGGTGCACGGGCTTGGCTTTGGCCCGTCCCCCCGTTCTGCTTCGCACCGATGGCCGAAGCCCCGCAACCCCGCAGTCGCGTGCCTTGGCTCGCATGCCTCGTGCTGTTGGCACTCCCGCTGCTGCTGTTCGCGGACTCCTTCGGCAAGGGCAGGCACTTCCTCCCCTTCGACCTCGCCGAGTTCCCGCCCCTCTCCACCAAGCTGTCGCCGGAACAACTGGCGGTACTGCAGCAGGGGACCAACTACGACGCGACGGAGCCGGCCATCTGGTTCCTGCCCGAGCTCGAGCTCACGCGACAGTCGGTGGCTCGCGACCAGTACCCGCACTGGAACCCGCTCGTGCGCGGCGGGGCACCGCTCACCGCCCACGGCCACATCGGCCACTTCAACCCGCTGCACTGGCCCGCCTTCCTCTTCGCAGACCCCGTCGACGGCCTGCTGTGGCTCAGCAGCGTCGTGCTCGCGCTGGCCGGGCTGCTCATGTTCGGCCTGCTGCGTGAACTCGGCCTCGGGGTGCCGGCCGCACTCGTCGGAGCCGTCGCGTTCGCGTGGTCCGGCACCATGACTGCCAACGGCCACTGGTACCAGCGCATGGAGCCCATCGCGCTGCTGCCCGGCATGCTGTGGGCGATGCTGGCCATGGCCCACCGCGCGGGACGCGCGCTGCCGGCCATCGGTCTCGCACTCGCACTCTGGTGCTGCTGGACTGCCGGGTTCCCGCCCTTTGCCATCCCCGTCACGCTGCTCGCGGCAATGGCAGGCGCCTTCCTGGTGCTGCGCGAGCTGCTGCGCAACGGCGCGCGCGGTGCGCGGCCACTGTTCTTGTGGATGGCCACGGGCGGCGTCCTCGGGATGCTGCTTGCCGCGCCACAGGTGGTGCAGCAGCTGCACTTCTTCCCCGAGAGCAACCGCACCCCCGACCCGGGCCCCGCGGTCATCGGCTCGGGCACGTTCGACAGCATGGGGCTGCTGGGGCTGCTGATGCCGACCCCGTTCGGCCACCCCGGCGACCGGATGCTGCCGCCCGGCCCGAGCTCGCCGCTCGTGTGGCTGCTGGGCACCCGCACCGACTGGGTGAGCGGGCTGCTCGCCAAGCCCAACTACAACTTCACCGAGTACACCGTGTTCCCGGGCGCGATGGCGCTGCTGCTCGCGTGCACGGGACTGTTCGCCCGCGGCGCGCGCTGGCGCCTGCTCGCGCTCCTCACCACGGTGGCGTTGTTCCTGCTCGCCGTCGCACCGCAGTGGATGCGGTGGTTCCACGCACTCGCAGTCGCCAAGCCCGTGCCGCCCATGCGGTACGCGGCCCTCTGCTGCGCACCGATCGCGATGCTGGCGGCACACGGCTTCCACGCCCTGTGGTCGCTCGGGGCCGCTCGCGCCGCGCGGACGGCAGCAGGAGTCGGGTGCGGCCTCGGCCTGCTGCTCGTGAGCGCACTGCTGGTGGTGCCGGCCGAGGCACCGGTGCCGGACCCCTGGCCTGCGCGGATCGCCGCCGACTACCGCCACGTCGCCCCCGAGTTCGACGCACGACCCGAGGACGTGACGCCAGAGATGCTCACGCAGGCGCTGTTCCGGGCGCCTCGCGCGACCGACAACGACCGACTGGTCCTCGCACGCGTCCAGCTGCGCGCCAACCTTCTCCACGGCGGGCTTGGCCTGCTGCTGGGTTCGGTCCTGCTGTTGCTCGTTGCATCGGACCGTCGCTCCCCGCACCTGCGCCGAATCCTCCTCTCGGCCATGGCCCTGCTGGGCACGGCCCAGCTCTGGCACCTCGGCCACTCCCTCAACGAGGGGCGTGAGCTCCCACACGCATGGGACTCGGAGGTCCACCGCTTCCTGCGCGACCAGCGTGATGCCGCGAGCCCCCAAGGCGGCTTCATGGTGGCGCGTGCGGACCGCGGCGGCGAGCTGTGGCTCCTGCCGCCGGGCTCGCTGGCCCGGGACGGGATCCGCGACTTCCAGTTCTACACCTTCCTCGACGGCTACAGCGGCAGGCTGGTGCGCAGGCTCTACGGCAACGCGTTCTTCCACCGCGACCACATGGTGAAGTCGCTTCCCGACGACGAGCGGTTGAGGCTGCCGGTCTGGGACGCCATGGGGCTCCGCTACCTGCTCGCGCGCCATGAGCTCGCACACGGCGGAACGCCCACGGGCCCGCGCGTGAGCGGGCCGGGCGGCGAGTTCGTCGTCCACGAGCGCACCAGTGCGCTGCCCCGGGGGTGGGTGGTTCCTGCCCTGCAGGAGGTTGCAGACGAGGATGCTGCCATCGACGCCATGCTCGCGCCCACGTTCCGGCCGCGCGAGGCGGTGCTCGTCACTGCCACCGAGGCCGCACGCGTGCCCACGCCCCAGCGACCGGTTGCAGGCGCAGCCGCCGGCCAGCGCGAAGTCCGCTTCGTCGAGGAGGACTCCCGCAGCCTGACCCTCCGCGTCGCCGCCGGCGCACCGGGCTGGCTGGTGGTGTCCGACACCGCGATGAAGGGTTGGACGGTCACGGTCAACGGCACGCCCGCACCGGTGCTGCGCGGCAACGTCTACCAGCGCGTCGTGGCCCTGCCCGCGGACGACTGCGAGGTGGCGTTCCGCTACACCACGCCAGGCTTCACCAGCGGTCTCGTGCTGGGCGCCTTCGGGCTGGCTGGCGTCCTCGCGCTCGCCATGGTGGCACTGCAACGCGCCCTTGCAGCACGCGGCACCCTGTCCCCGCAGCCCGCGTCCTGAGCCCCGCAGGCGGCTCGTGTGACCGCCTCACCGTGCGACTTCGAGGCTCGGCTGGTCCGCGCGCACTGCGTCGTGCACACCCGGGTCCCAGGGGAAGCGGCCCTGCTTGTCGGGCCAGAAGACCTGCAGCATCGGGAACGTTGCGTTGCCGTGGAAGGCCACTGCGGCCTCGAACACGGCACGGTTGGCGGGTGCGACCTCGCGGACCGCGACCGGGTACCGCTGGACGATTCCCTGGTACTCGCGGCCCGGCTCGAACTTTCTGCCCGCATCCAGTTCCTCCATGACCGCGTCGAACAGCGCGAGCGACTGTTCCGCGTCGAGGCCGAACACCACCAGCTCGGGGTGACGACCGTCCCGTGCGAGGCCGACGGTGTGCGCGCACACCACCTCGCCGCTGTCGTCGGCAACGAGCTCCACGTGGCAGCCCTCTGCCTCGACCTGACGACGGATGGCTTCGATGGAATCGCTCATGGGGAACTCACATGCGGAAGACGGGCGCGCGCCAGTCGGGTATCGGTGCGTTGAGGCTGGCGGAAAGTGCGAGTGCCAGCACGCTGCGGGTCTCGCGCGGGTCGACCACTCCGTCGTCCCACAGCCGTGCCGTGGCGTAGAGCGGGTGCCCCTCGGTCTCGTACTTGTCGAGGATCGGCCTGCGGATCGCCTCCTCCTCCTGCGGCGAGAGCTTCTGGCCCTTCTCCTCCAGCTGGTCCTTCTTGACCTGGGCGAGCACCCCTGCAGCCTGCTCACCGCCCATCACGCTGATGCGCGAGTTCGGCCAGGTGAACAGGAATCGCGGCGCATAGGCGCGACCACACATCCCGTAGTTGCCGGCACCGAACGAGCCGCCGATGAGCACCGTGACCTTGGGTACCGGCGCCGTCGCGACGGCCTGCACCATCTTGGCGCCGTCGCGCGCGATGCCGCCGTTCTCGTACTTGCGACCCACCATGAAGCCCGTGATGTTCTGCAGGAACAGCAGCGGCACCTTGCGCTGGCTGCAAAGCTCCACGAAGTGCGCTGCCTTCTGGGCGCTCTCGCTGAACAGGATGCCGTTGTTGGCCACGATGCCCACGGGGATGCCGTGCAGGTGGGCGAACCCGCACACGACCGTGTTGCCGTAGCGCTGCTTGAACTCGTGGAACCGCGAGCCGTCGACGATGCGGGCAATCACCTCGCGCACGTCGTAGGGCGTCCGCGTGTCCGGCGGCAGGATGCCGAGGAGTTCCTCGGGGTCGTACCGGGGGTCTTCCGGGGTCGCGAGGGAGAGTTGCTCGGGCTTGGTGGTGTTCAGGTGGGAGACGACGCGCCTGCACATCGCGAGCGCGTGTTCCTCGTCCTCGGCAAAGTGGTCGGCGACACCGCTCAACCGCGTGTGCACGTCGGCACCACCGAGGTCCTCTGCGCTCACGACCTCACCGGTGGCGGCCCGCACCAGCGGCGGCCCGCCGAGGAAGATCGTGCCGTTGCCCTTCACGATGATGCTCTCGTCGCTCATCGCCGGCACGTACGCACCGCCAGCGGTGCAGGAGCCGAGCACGACGGCCACCTGCGGGATGCGGGCGGCGGACATCTGGGCCTGGTTGTAGAAGATGCGTCCGAAGTGGTCGCGGTCCGGGAACACCTCTGCCTGCAACGGCAGGAATGCGCCGCCGGAGTCGACCAGGTAGACGCACGGGAGCCGGTTCTCCAGCGCGATCTCCTGCGCACGCACGTGCTTCTTCACCGTCATCGGGAAGTACGTGCCGCCCTTCACGGTGGCATCGTTGGCCACCAGCATCACCTCGCGGCCGCTCACCATGCCGACCCCGGTCACGATGCCGGCCGAGGGAGCGTCGCCGCCGTACAAGCCGTGTGCGGCAAGGGGTGAGAGCTCCAGGAACGGCGAGCCTGGGTCGAGGAGCCGGTCGATGCGCTCGCGCGGCAACAGCTTGCCGCGCTTGTGATGACGCGACACGGCATCGGGACCGCCACCCAGCCTCGCCTGCTGCAGCAGCTCCTTGAGCTGTGCGATCGAGCGGAGGTGGTGCTCGCGGTTCGCGAGGAACTCCGGGCTGCGGGTGCGTGCCTGCGTGGGGAGGACGTCGCTCATGGCAGATCCATCTTCGCGGGGTCTTGGGTCAGTTGCCTCAGCCGCGCATCAGGTCGCGGAACAGCGCGTACTGGTCGGCCTCGGCCGGGGCCACCTTGCCGTCGGCGCGGAACACCTCGCGGGCGGCCTCGAGGAAGAGCTCGCGGTGCGCTGGCGGGATGTCCGTGGGGTCGACCTCCTCGGGAGGAGGGGGCGTCTCCAGCCAGCGGCGCACCTTCTGCATGTCGGCCTCGCCGACGCCCAGCCTGCCGGCGATGCGCATCACCAGGTCGCGCTCCGCCTGCTGGACCTTCAGGTCGGTCCAGACGAACGAACAGACGAACTTCAACAGGTTGCGCTTGGCAGCATCGTCGAGCCGGCTCATGGGTGCAGTGGAACCCAACCCGCGCCGCGGCACAACCGTGAGCTGGTGCGTGGATGCGCACTTCGGTGCCTTGGGCCCGGCAGCGCGGTCGCTACGCTCTGCCGCCATGACCAAGCCCTGCATCGCCAAGCGCGGCCCCTACGTGATCGAGTGCGAGCCCGGCACCTATGCATGGTGCTCCTGCGGCAAGAGCAAGAAGCAGCCCTACTGCGACGGTGCCCACGCCGGGACCGGCATGATCCCCGTCATCGAGACGGTCACCGAGAAGAAGACCGTTGCCTGGTGCGGCTGCAAGCACTCGGCCCGGAAGCCGTTCTGCGACGGCGCGCACAACAAGCTGCCGACGGCCTGATCCTCCGGCCCTTGGTCGGTCACCGG